>JASJEE010000047.1 GCA_030064835.1 Microcoleaceae cyanobacterium MO_207.B10
TTTACACATTATTTTTTGTACACCTTTTCGCTTACTGGGCTTTGAGCTGGACATTGTAAATACCTGAGCCCTCATTGCTATAGAACGCGATTTAAACGCAAGTATCAATTTAATAAATGCGGTCGGCTTGACCGTAAATACCTGTGGACGGAGTGCTGCCGACAGTTCCGATAGAAGCGATAGAAGCAGGAAGTAAACGTTAAAATGTCGCAGTTATGACGTTTTATATCGGTTTTATGAAGCAGAAATGTTGATAATTTGACAACAGCAGAGCATAAAAACGAGGACATAGTTCTCGTTTTTTTATTAAGATTAAGATAAATTTATATTGGTAAAAATTTTACTCTTATATTACGATTCTACCAAGTAAAACAAAATAAGGGGACTTAAGTATGGCTACCAAAGAAGAATTACCTTGGGAATGTGGAATGGGTTTCTATGTGCCAATGTTGAATGAAGGAGAGTTAGTTGGCATTTGTAAACCCGAATATGCTGAGGAAATTCTAGAAGTTATGAATGAGCAGGAAAGGCTACGCAAAGCTTTAAGGCTTGCTTGTCTTGACTTGCTGCGTCGAGTAGGAGGGAAAAGAAGTCGAGTCAACGACTTGATGCAAAAATATATAGCCCTTGCTGAACGTCCTAAATATGGACCTAGAGCAGTTGCCCTTTTGCTACGAGAGAGACAAGAACAACTGCAAGTTAGTGGTCACGAGTTTATTAAATTCTGTGATATTCACAAAATATCTCCTGAACAACTCAAGGACATTTATGCAGGAAAGGCTGTAGAGTCAAATTTAGTAGCACCCATCGCTAGAATTTTAGGCAAAACTACTAGTGAGGTACAAGAAATACTTGAAGGCCCTTTAGAATAATATTCACTAATTAAACTACTAAAAGTTAATTAAATTATAATTGTTAATCTGTATTAATTTGACCATCCCGGATAGTTGCTTCCTGAAGATTAGCACCATCAAGATTAACAAGATTAATATTATCAATCACAGCATCAGTGAGATTGACTTTATTTAGGTTAGATCCTCGCAAATAGACACTACTCAAATCTGCTCTGGTTAAATTAGCTTTAGTGAGGTTAGCCCCTCGCAAATAAGCCTCTCTTAAATTTGCCTGCTGAAAATCAACTTTTTTGAGGTTAGCAAATCTTAAATCAGCTCTATAAAGATTTGCTTCTTTTAAAAAAGCGTGTGATAAATAAACCCCACTCAGATGAGCGCCGATTAAATTAGCTTTATATAAGTTAGCTTTGTAACAATAAGCTCCAATTAATTCCGCTTCATAAAGATTAGCGTTACTAAAATTAGCATTACTCAAGTTAGCTTCAATCAAATCAGCCTCTGCTAAATTACTCCTACTTAAGTCAGTAGAACTACAATTAGCATATCTACAATTAGCTTTTTGTAAATCAGTTCCAATCAAATTTGAATTAACTACATCTGCTTCCATTAAATTAGCAAATCTCAATTCAGCAGAAATTAAATTAGCATTACTTAAATTAGCACCCTTAAGATTAATAGAAGTCAAATTAGCATTAATGAGTTGAGCAGAAATTAAGTTAGCATCACTAAAATTAGCATTCATTAACTGAGTTAAACTAAGATCCGCTGCAGTGAGATTCACCCCATGGAAATCAATTCCCTGTAGATTAATATCCCTCAAGTTTGCCTCACTCAGGTCTGGTTGTATATGTAGATTTTTTTGTCTCCACTGATTCCATACAGCTACACCCTGATTAAGTAGGGCCAGATGTTCTTGATTAGCCATGTTTGAAATATATATCTCTCTGTGAGCAGTAAATAGCAATCAAGAGGTAATTGCTATAACTCCTGTTTTACCATTTTGACAGCCGCTCAAGGGATCAAAATCTGAGAAAATTGTGGAATCATATTTAGCAATTAAAAATCAATACTTAAAGGCGCTCTCGGAAAAGGAATCACATCCCGAATATTCCCCATACCCGTCATAAACTGTACCACCCGTTCAAACCCCAAACCAAAACCAGCATGAGGCACCGTACCATACCTGCGTAAATCCAAATACCACCATAACTCCTCCTTACTCATCCCCAACTCATCTATCCGTTGCTCCAACACATCCAAACGTTCTTCTCTCTGAGAACCGCCAATAATTTCTCCCACCTTCGGTACTAAAACATCCATCGCCCGCACAGTCTTACCATCATCATTTAACCGCATATAAAAAGCCTTAATTTTTGCCGGATAATCAGTCACAATTGTCGGCTTTTTAAACAATTCCTCACACAAATAACGTTCGTGTTCAGACTGCAAATCTAAACCCCATTCTACCGGATAATCAAACTTTTTCTTCGCCTTTTGTAACAGAGAAACCGCCTCAGTATAACTAATTCTTTCAAAACTATTATTAATAATCGTATCTGCCGTTTCCAAAACAGTCTTATCAATCCGTTTATTGAAAAATTCCATATCCTCCTGACAACTTTCCAAAACAGATTTAAAAATATACTTTAAAAACGCCTCTGCCAAATCCATATCCTCTTCCAAATCGCAAAAAGCCATCTCCGGTTCAATCATCCAAAACTCAGCCAAATGTCGAGAAGTATTAGAATTTTCTGCTCTAAAAGTCGGACCAAATGTATAAACATTACTGAAAGCAGTTGCCATAATTTCAGCTTCTAACTGACCACTAACTGTCAGAAAAGCAGACTTTCCAAAAAAGTCTTGACTATAGTCAATATCTTGTTTTTCAGTGAGGGGAATTTTCTTTAAATCTAAATTAGTAACCCTAAACATTTCCCCCGCACCTTCGCAGTCACTAGCAGTAATAATTGGAGTATGAATCCACAAAAAACCTCTTTCTTGAAAAAAATTGTGGACGGCATTAGCACAAGCATTTCTTACTCGAAAAACAGCTCCATAAGTATTAGTCCGCGATCGCAAATGTGCAATAGAGCGCAGAAATTCAAAAGAGTGGCGTTTTTTCTGTAAAGGATAAGTTTCTGGATCCGCATCACCGTAGACAATTGCATTTTCTCCCCGCAATTCAATCCTTTGCCCTTTTGCTGGAGACTCTACCAATATACCTGTTACTTCCACTGCCGCACCAGTATTCATCTGCTTCAAACTGTCGTGATAATTTGGCAGATCGGGATTTAAAACTACCTGCAAGTTAGCTAAACTAGAACCGTCGTTAACCTCTACAAAAGCGAATTCTTTTAACTCTCGCTTTGTCCGTACCCATCCTTTAATTGTCACTTTTTCATCAGGTTGAGCACTTCTTAATATTTCGGCAATTCGTTGCTTAATCATTTTTTTAATCCTGTCTATCACACTTAACTCAAATCAGTTATTTTTTCAGCTCTTCAGCTCTAAATTTATATATATAATTTAACACAAACTATCAGTAAAATCAGGTGTTAGTTTTGAGTTTTTCTCTAATTAAGGTTATGGAAGCAAATTACAAACCTGTCGCTAAAAGTTGAACAGTAAAAAAAGTGTGTAATATGATGTCCGCTTAAACAGTTATAAATAAATAACTATGGAGAAGTCAGGAGTTAAGCCACCCCTAACCCCTCCCAGGAGGGGAAGAAAGAAGAAGGAGAAAGTTTTTTTATCACTAATTATCCGGACATGATATAACACACTTTCAAACAAGTAATGCTCTACTTATAACTTTTACCAAATTACCATCAAAAACTGGAGTTTAGACTAATTAAAGCTGGCCGGAAACTTGCCGAGTGAGAATTGTCAGACATACCAACTAGACTGAAGCTATTTCTAGTTCAGCATTGCCAGGACTTTTTTAACTTAAATTAAATATCTACTTAATTAGATAATTAATATCAAATTCAGTTAATTTAGTTATTATAAAAGTCAGTAAAATTACTTCTGATTATATTGATACCTCCCACTTATCCAGCACAAGATTTTAAAAGCCAACCAATCACAATTCCTAAACCACCAAACCGAACAACTTGCCAAAATGGTTCTTTTATGCTGTTCCAACCAAATAAACTGCTTTCCAGGTTTAATTCTATAGCTTCTAATTCTGTCTGTATTTGTTGTAACTCTTCTCGTAATTGCTGAGTTTTTTGGCGACGTACTTCTGGTAAAACCTCATCTAAACGGTACTTTAACTCAGCTTTTCGTTTTTGGTAATACTGAATTTGACTGTAGCGTTCTTTAATAGCCATAAGGGATTTTTCTACATCTGCAAGTGCTTGCGCCAAATCTGTTTCAGAAACTTCCGACTCCTCATTAACTGAACTAGCATCTGAAAAATTATCATTGACTTTTCTCGGAGAAGGTTCTGGAGAGAAGTTCATGTTGGCATAATCATAAGTGAAGTATAATAAGTTAAATTAAATGGATAACTTAGATATATTATGCTTAAATCTAACTCAACTCCTGCAACTATCTCTACGAAATTAGATAGTCCTAAAGTCAGAGATTTGCAAGAATACAGTACATTAGAGCTAGCCCAAGCATTAGCCGAGAGACTAGCAATACCAGACCAAGACTGGCACCGACTTAAGTCTAATCGCCAAGTGCGTGCATTAGAGCTAACTGCTGCTGCCCTAGTTTTTCTAGTCAAAGGTCAGCCCACCGAAGCGATCGCACGTCTACATCAAGCTACGAGCTGGTTAGATCGATCAATCTCAGCGCCACCTTGCCCTAGTCACGGTTCTCAGAATAACAAATAGACTAATATCAAATACAGGTTAAAACAATAATTGCTTTGACTGCTTTGATTCAGAACTATTAGCCAATCCTGAAACCAACTTAATTGTTCACCCAACCAAGGGTAGTCTAGAGTTATTTCTCACTTTTTTGCATAGCATTAACTCTGTACCCTTGGAATTCCATTCAACATAATCAAAAAGTTGATAGATAATGTAGATACCCCGACCTGATCCTTTTTCAGTATCAACATCTGCATAATTTTCTGGATAGCAATCAGAATGATGAGTATAACCTTGCCTTGGGCTACAGGGTGGTTGAAAACCAGGACCCTGGTCAGAGATTACCCACCAATAATGGTCTTGTACTATAGAAAAACGGACTAAAACTGTCTTACTGGGATCTAGATCGTTCCCATGCTTTGCAGCGTTCACCAGCGCTTCCTGAAGTCCTAATCTTAGTTCTGCGTGCCAATGCAAAGGAACATCTGCCAGCAAAAGATCAAGGATAGGACACAAGTAGAGGGTGGAAGCGAAGCTTATTGTAACCCAATTTTGCCCTATTAGACGTGGACGTGATGATATAGCAATCACTTAAAAAACTCCCTAGCTTTTGTATGGAACAATTGCACAAGCTAATCAAAATTAATCAAACTAATAATATAGTTGTGAATGTCCTCTACAGTTCAAAAAGCTTTTATTTGAGCATCGCTGCCCTCCTACTCTCATATTATCAAAACTCTTAAGAAAAATAAACTACCTAGACATAATTTGTCTATAGTCTTTAGTATTTTCTCCTAAAGCATCTAATATCTAACAGGCTTCTAATTTTTTGGCCTCAAATTTTTCAAACAATTTTCAACACAGATAAGGATTATTGGAGGTTTTTTTTTGATCCCAGATTAATTTTGATATAATATTTCATGTAATTTAATAAATCTTTATATTTATGTCAGCGATATCAGTAGTTTCCACAGCATCCCTTCCAGGTAAATACTGGCAGTGGCGGGATCAAGAAATATACTATGTATCCGCAGGTCAGCCTCAAGCCTCGATCCCAGCAATACTTTTAATACATGGGTTTGGAGCATCCACAGACCATTGGCGCAAAAATATTGCAGCTCTCAGCCAGTTTTTTCAAGTTTGGGCAATAGATTTGTTAGGATTTGGACGTTCAGCCAAACCAAATTGGGAATATAGTGGTCAGCTATGGCGAGATCAAATCAATGACTTTATTACTCAGGTAATTGGTAGGCCAGTCATCTTAGCCGGAAACTCTCTCGGAGGTTATGCAGCATTATGTGTCGCAGCTCAATGTCCAACTTCTGCTACAGGCTTAATATTAATTAATAGTGCAGGACCATTTAGTGAATCTCAGCCCATCTCTCAACCTCCAGCATGGAGAAGAGCAATATCTAGAAGCATAAAATGGTTATTATTGCAAGATTTACCTAGTTTTTTATTATTTCAGTGGACGCGACGACGTAGAACTATCAAAAAGACGCTACAGAAAGTTTATTTAGATCAAACGGCAGTAACAGATCAACTAATAGAAGATATTTATCGACCCTCATGCGATGCTGGTGCCGCTAAAGTATTTGCTTCTATATTCAAAAGTCCAGCCGGAGAAAAAGTGGATATATTGTTAAGTCAGTTAGAATGTCCTCTACTAATGTTATGGGGAGAGGGGGACCCCTGGATCAATTGCCAAACCCGAAGCGCTCAGTTTCGCAAATATTATCCTCAGTTAACAGAATACTTCTTAACTGCGGGTCATTGTCCCCATGATGAAGTACCAGAACAAGTCAACAAGTTAATTCAGGAATGGGTTTTTTCATCAGTTAAAATCTTATAGCGGGACTTTAATATTTTTGAGGTCGAAAATATCTGAAATTAATAATTAACAATTAATAATTAATAATTCCCGAAAAATTTTGGTATCAAGTCTCCCATTTTCAGGGGATAAAAAATAGATAATATTCCAAATTTCAAGTCTCCTTATTGCAGAGGTAATGATAACGATTAAGTCATAAGTGATAACTGAAAAGACCTCTCTTTGAAAATAAGAAGATTGACTAAAAGGAAAATTTTTTCTTATTTTCCCCTTATATAAAATCTGGTTGAACAGTGGTCATTGCGAGGATAGGAAGCAATCTTCTCAACTCCTGAGATTGCTTTCCTTACTTAATGCTGCGCAAACCTTACACTCCGTTCCAGTCGCTGCGAACTTAGGTATAGTAATTATCCGGATTTAATATTAAAAGGGGAAAAAAAAATAGAATATTTCAAAATTTCAGCCTATTACTTCAGAAGCAAATACTGATTAACGAATAACTTGTAACTGATAACTGAAATAACCTACTCTAATTCTCTTTTAAACTGACAATAATAAAGATGTCAATTTTGGAAAATATGTAATTAATTTTATGTACCAGCTTAATAGTAAAAGCGACGATGAATTCTGGGATTGAGCATCTCATCTACAGGTTTATTATTCTTGAGATGTTGCTCAACTATTACCGATACATCTTGAGGTTTAACTCGGTAATACCAAACTTCATCAGGAATCACCCTGACAGTTGGCCCGGTGCTACATTGACCCAAACAACCACTAGACTCAACTTTCACATCGACCAAATTTTTAGTCTCAGTTTCAAACACTTTGAGCACTTCTGCAGAGTTATTTCGCTGACAAGAAGTATTCTGGCACACAAGTATACAGCGATCGCCAGAATTTAATTCCTGGTTTTGGCCTTCAGATGCTGGCATCAGTAAAAATTTCTTAATATATCTTTACTCTTGATTATAAGCTCTAACTTGAAAAAAAGGCGATGCTCTGATGCGTCACACTTTCCTTTATGATTACCTTATAAGCCAAAAGTAAAAAGTGAAATTCATATTTTTACTTTACAGCTATCATAGTTACTCCATATACATATAAACACAAATTCAATAAGTAAATATGGCCAAAATTGTAGCTGACGTGATGAGCCACAATCCAATAACTGTCAAACCAGAAATGCCCTTGAAAGAGGCAATTAAAATTTTGGCAGAACGACGCATTAGTGGTCTTCCTGTAGTTAATGACCAAGAAAAATTAGTAGGGATCGTATCAGAAAGTGACCTGATGTGGCAAGAAAGCGGAGTTACTCCCCCAGCTTATATTATGGTGCTAGATAGTGTAATTTTCTTAGAAAATCCAGGTCGTTATGAAAAAGAAATTCATAAAGCTCTAGGAGAAACAGTTGGGGAAGTAATGAGCAAAGATCCCCTGACTACAACAGAAGAAAAACCTTTATCAGCAGCAGCTAGACTAATGCACGAGCGTAATATTCATCGTTTACCAGTCTTAGATACAAATGGCAAACTGGTAGGTATTCTGACTCGTGGTGATATTATCAGGGCTATGGCAAATGAATAACTTTGACTTCATTATTCATAACTTCAAAGAGGGGATCGCAACTAAATATTAGTTTAAGACAAATAAAATATCCACTCAAATAAGAAAAATAAAAAATTATAGATAATGAGTGTTACCCCAGATTCAATTCAGGTATTATTAAAATCAGAAAATTTAGGCGACCGTTTACGTGGAGTTAATCAATTACGTCAAATAGAACCAGCGATCGCTTTTGAATTAATTCAACACCCCATCAAAGATCAGGATACTCGTGTTCGCTATGCTGCAGTTAGCCAAATGTCGAGCTTGGGGCAACAAAATTTAGCCAGTTCTCAGGAAATATTGCGTGACTGTCTACAAAATGACCCAGAACCTGATGTCCAAGCAGCAGCAGCAGATGCTTTAGGAGCATTAAAACTTACTCAAACCTTTGATGATTTACAGCAAGTTTATCAAAACACCCCAGAGTGGTTGGTCAAACTGAGCATAGTTGCTGCTGTAGGAGAAATGGGCGAACCAAGAGCATTCTATTTACTAGAAGATGCTCTCAAATCAGATAATGAATTGATACAAACCATTGCCATTAGTGCATTAGGAGAACTGGGAAATCTAGAAGCGATTCCTTTGTTAATCCCATTTGCTTCCCATAGCGACTGGCAAATGCGCTATAGACTTGTACAAGCTTTAAGTAGATTGGGTGGCCCAGAAGCCCAAAAAATTATCGCAGAATTAGCAATGGATCAAGTTGAGCAAGTGGCTCAAGAAGCGAAGATGGCCCAAAGCATCTAATCTGCCCACAAAAAATAAATATAGAAAAAATAAAAATTAGTCGCTAATACATCATAATAGCCAGTGCGTTAGAATACGAAAGAATAATTTCATAGTATTTTAAACACAGTAAGCACGAGGAGAAACTAAATGTTCTTAGATGAATTAACCCCAATAGTCAAAGAACTTGTTGAACAACCAGTTGCCTTTTTGGGAGGCTTTTTCTCTGGTATGCTCAAACTCAACCTCAACGATGACCCCGTAAAAAGCTGGCTTGATCAGCAAGGTGGTTATACATCTACAACTAGCTCCAGCACAGAAGAAAATAATGGCAAAAGTCAAGGGCCTCAGTCAATTACTATAGAATAAATCTGTACAAAATTAATGTCAATTCAGCCGTTAGCTATTAGGCATTAGTGATTAAATTATTGTCTTGAGACAGATAATCAAAATTATAGATAAAGGCTCATATCTTAGCCGTGCTTCTCATTAAAAATCTATTTGCGTAGCATTTAGCTATTCCTAACTTAATGCTGCGCAAATTTAATTTAAAACTTTAAATTTGAATAAGTAAAAAACGCCTCATTCATACAAGCATAAAATTTCAGGTATAGCAGGTTTAATCAAGTGTAAAGTACACCTGTGGCGAAGATTCCCATATTGCAGGCAAGATGCCCGCACTGTAGATATTTTATAGTTAATATTTGTACCTCATAACGCGCGGAAACTGCTTATATTATTGATAAATCTTTAGAGTTGAAAAATTTAATTTTATCCTTGCTCCTGTTTAATTTTTCTTTTTCCTTTGCTTAAAGGGCAATTACAACAAAAGAAAAATCCCATCTAAATTATGATGAAATAGACTGGGAAACTTCTTTTGCTAAAGCTAAAATATCAGATGGAATCATCAAAATAGTTGTTGTATTTTGTTCAGTTCCAATCTCAGCAATCATCTGGATTCGACGTAGTTCTAATGCTAATGGAGACTTAGCAATTTCTTGTGCTGCTTGTGTTAGTTTTATAGTAGATTCATATTCAGATTCTGCTTTAATTAGACGCGCTCTTTTCTCTCTTGCTGCTTCTGCTTCTTTTGCCATTGCTCGTTGCATTGGTTTAGGAATTTCTAGATTTTTTATTTCTATACGTTCAATTTCTATACCCCAAGGATTTGTAATTTCATTAACTATTTCACAAATTCTAGAATTAATTTTGTCTCGCTCTTGCAGCAGTTCATCTAGTCTATGTTGCCCAATAATATTACGCAAAGTTGTTAAGGCAGCTTGAGATGTAGCAAAGTTATAATCTTTGACTCTAATTATGGCTTTTTCAGGTTCTCTAATTCGATAATAAAGAACAGCATTAACACCAACAGTAACACTATCTTTTGTTACCGTATCTTGGGATTCAATATCAACAGTAATAGTTCGTCTATCTACTTGTTTTATTTGGTCGATAATGGGAATTGTTAAGTATACACCTGGTCCTCGAACATAACTCAATCTTCCTAGTCTAAAAATTACCGATTTTTGGTATTCATAATTCATTTTTAGACTGGCAGATAAGAGTGCTATTAAAACTAATAAAATTAGTAAAGGTAAGATGAACATATGATATTAAATTATGGTTTCAACAGTATATGGCAATCCTATTTAAGTTGTCATATTTACTCAAAAAAATAGGTTGATATATGGTTATACCATTTATCAAAAAGAATGCTATATATGATTGGGTAGGGAAGTGTGGGAGGTGGGGTAGTGGTGAAAAGTAGTAATAACCTATACTAACAGACTAATAATTGTCAAAAACAGACTCCGAATTTGATGAAGTTGATGTGGTATTTTCATTCTTCAATGGTCATGATATTTGGCCTCGCAATCAATGTTTAAAATTTTTGCAAAATCTCCACCTTGCCTTTCCTAATGTAAAACGTTTTCTTCTCTGTGATACTTATCGCTCAGATACTATTCCCTCAGAAAATGTACCAATTTTTACTCTAGGATTTGAGTTTACTCATGGAATTATGGGTCAGTATATCCCATCTCTGACAGAGTGGCTAGAATTGTTTGTAGACTCTGGTTGGCAATGTGTAGAACATCGAGAAATTGGCATACCTTTTAGCGCAATTTTTGACTTAAGACCAAATATAGCAAGAAATTAGACGTTGTTCAACAATTAATAATTAATAATGAACAATGAATAATTAATAATTACCTCTCCTTGAAAAGAAGAGGATTGACTAATCATAAAATTTTTTATTTATTATCCCCTTAAAAGGAGCGGCTTTAAACCAAAATTTTTCGGTAAATCAAGAGATAAAATTTTAAAAGTAATCTGTTTAAGATACTCCTAAATATTTAACCAGAGCAAGTGATAGGTATCATCCATAATAGAAAATCATCCTACCAATTACCAACCCCAGAATTTAAGTAGTAAAGATTGATCGAACATTTAATTAATCAACATATTAAAGTCTTAAAATTGAGAGTAGCTGATGACCCTAGAAATAATCATATTATCTATTGAGACCGGAATGAACTACCTTATCCCCCATCCCCTAAAGTTATTCAAGCGATCGCTAATACAGTTTCTACTATTAATAGATATCCAGATACTCTAGGGGGACTCTGCGAAAAGTATTAGCTAACTATGCTGGTGTTGCAGAGAAAGAGATAATTATTTGTAATGGTTAGGATGATTTAATTGAGTTAGTTACTAAAGTCTTTATTGCTCCTCAAGAAAAAGTATTGATACCTAATCCCACTTTTTTAGTCTATTCATTAGCAACAGAAATTATGGGAGGGAATCCTGTTTTTGTCAAAATAAATTCTAATTTTGACTTAAATGTACAATAAATAATCGCTCAAGTTACTGATTATACTAAAATTATCTTCATTGCCAACCCCAATAACCCAACAGGAAATTTAGTTTCTCGCGATGATATTATTAAGATTGTTAGCTCTGTAAATTGTTTGGTAGTAGTCGATGAATGTTACTATGAAATGTCTCAAAAAACCGTCTCAGACCTAATTAATAAATATGAAAATCTATTAGTGATGCGTAGTCTTTCTAAAAGCTTTGCATTAGCAGGTTTAAGATTAGGTTATGGCATTGGGAATGAAAAGTTGATTGACTATCTTTATCGTGGTACTCAAATCTTTCCTGTAAATAGATTAGCATTGGTAGCTGGTATAGCAGCATTAGAAGATTTAGATTATACTTACTCAAATATTAAGCAAGTTTGTATAGAGAGAGAAAATCTGAGCCAAAGTTAAAAAAAAATAGGGTTTTTAGTTTATCCTTCAGCAACAAATTTTCTATTTGTGAATACAAAACCTCTCGGTATTCTTTCTGCTAACTTAGTTAAAGTTCTTTGCCATCATAATATATGGATAAAAGACTTTGATTTCAAGCTTGGTTTAGATGGTTATTACTTTAGAACTGCTGTTAGTACACCTAATGAAAATCAGAAGTTACAAGTTGCTTTAGCAGAAGCAATTTCAGGTATTTAGGGAGTAGGGAGTAGGGTTTTTAGACATCACTAATCTGACGCTATATTGGCAAACAAATTGTTAAAAACATTGGTCTGACTTACTTATTACTTAATAACTGAAGTCTTGAGGAGGTGTATAGCAATAGTAAATGATTGTAGACCAAACCCCTACTATAAAATAGTACAACCTAATGTTAGCTAGTAGTAAATTTGGCATTTTGTGAAGCTCCAAAAAAAATCCCGCGTCAAAGAATTTTCAATTGCATCCTCAGAAAAATTCTGATATCATAAAATTTAGATAGGTTAACTCGCCTATACGCATGACTTTTTCTTCAACATAATTTAGTTGCTAACAGGGCAAACGCATCTTATTTTAAAGTCCCGACAGAGCAAGAATGTGAAGCACTTGAGCATTTATACTCATCACTCTTATCAATCTGGCGTTGCTGAAGTAAGGTATGAAATTCCTAAATTTAGAAAGTGTAAATCAGACCTATTCCCCCCCGTCCTGCTACTTAGCAGATAACACAAGCTTTTATTTTAATACAGAGGATTTCATCTCAGTGCAATCAACGTAGGTTGGGTTGAGGAACAAAACCCAACAAAAACCCAACAACAAACCAACAAAAACCCAATAACTCTAATACTTTGTTGGGTTTCACTGTCGTTCTACCCAACCTACATTTAATCCTAAGTCCTGACTTATGACTAATAAAATTTGACTTCCGCTACTATCTAAAGTTCATATTAAAGAAGAGCAACCTGTAGCTGAAGCCCAAATAAAATAAACCCTAGGCATATCCAGAATAGAACTAAAGTTGCCTTTGCAACTAGCCTATTGGCTGGAGCTATTCAAGATAGAGGAATTTATAGATATGGTAAATACCCAGACTGGGGAAGACTTCCACATTCGTCTCGAGGATGCCCAAGCATTAGACCGTGACTGTACAACCTTATCACGTCATGTCCTACAGCAACTTCAGAGCTTCTCACCAGATGCTCAAGATATCAGCGCCTTAATGACTCGAATTGCTTTGGCAGGCAAATTAATCGCTCGTCGTCTAACCCGCGCTGGATTAGTCGAAAATGCTTTAGGGTTTACTGGCACAGTTAATGTCCAGGGAGAATCCGTCAAAAAGATGGATATCTACGCCAATGATGTATTTATCTCAGTATTTAAGCAAAGTGGTCTTGTCTGTCGCTTGGCATCCGAGGAAATGGAAAAACCCTATTACATTCCAGAAAACTGTCCAATTGGTCGCTATACATTACTTTACGATCCTCTAGATGGCTCCTCTAATCTAGATACTAATCTAAATGTGGGGTCTATTTTCTCAATTCGCCAACAAGAAGGCAATGATGAAGATGGTTCCGCTAAAGATTTACTTCAAAGTGGACGTAAACAAATTGCTGCTGGTTATATTTTATATGGACCTAGCACAATGTTGGTGTATTCAATTGGCACGGGAGTTCACGCATTTACCCTTGATCCCAGCCTGGGTGAGTTTATCTTAGCTAATGAAAATATCAAAACTCCAGCTCACGGCCCAATATACAGTGTTAACGAAGGTAACTTCTGGCAGTGGGATGATTCCATGCGAGACTATATCCGCTATGTTCATCGCCATGATGGTTATACAGCCCGTTATGGTGGCGCATTAGTGGGAGATTTCCATAGAATTTTGTATCAAGGTGGCGTGTTTTTATACCCAGGTACTGTGAAAAAGGCAGAAGGTAAATTGCGTTTGCTATACGAATCAGCACCTATGGCTTATTTAATAGAACAAGCTGGTGGGAGAGCGAGTACAGGAACTCAAGAAATATTAGATGTCGTACCAGAGGAACTGCATCAGCGCACGCCATTAATTATTGGTAGTACAGAAGATGTGACACTTGTTGAATCTTTTATTAAAGAACAAGCACGTATTTCTAATCAAAAATAAAGACTCTCATAATTTAGTTAAGTCAGGGTGTATGTATATAGTACGACAAAAAAATATGAAGTTTAAGCTGTACTACTGCTGCCAGTAAGTAATAAAAAAGAAAATTTGAAGTTATCAGAGTAGAAGCTAAAAGTAGAGTTTGAATCTGGCAGTATCTAAAAGCACAAAAAACTCATAGGAAAAATAGTAGGAATTAAATGTAAGACAGCTATGACAATTTAATCATTTGCTGGAAATCGAAAACCTCGGGCAGATCATCTCAATGGCTAACCTGAGTCGCAATATCATTGATTCTGGGGAAGTCAAAAATATGATTGGCCAGAAAGAGTTTCGTGGTATTACTTCTAATTCCACTATCTTTGAAAAAGTAATAACTGGTAATGCTATCTACGATCAACGATAGAAGCAGGTATCAGCTATGGTATATCAGTGATAGAAATCTACGCATCACTTGTGTTTATAGATATTTGTGATACGTGTGATATGTTCATGCCAGTTAATGAACAAACTGATGGGTTAGATGGTTAAATTTTGAATTAGTATTTAAAGTCCCACCCACTATTAGACATCTCCGATAATTAACCTCAAACCCTTGTCAAACTGTTGTTAAATTTTAGTTTCTGGAGAAGTCTATTGCTCAATATCCTACAAAATACTAACTAAAAATACCATCAACGAACCAGTTTATGATGACAATACTATCAATTGTGAAAACCTAATCATTAAGATTTTAGGTCTATCCGATTAAAGAAGGTATTGACGAATATATTAAACCCTTTACCGAAAAACGACCTTGAAGGCCCCGTGTTTTAACCGGGGGATGAAAACAAGCGAGTCGTTTAGACTAGACAACTTTAGTTTTCCTCTGTGTGATGAATATGGAATTATATTGATTGAAACCGAAGTAAAGTTATACAAGTATTGCTTCATTTTTAGATGGTGACTATCTACCTAATTATGGTGATAAACCCGATGATTGGAAACCATCAGGAAAAAGAATCAAGCGTGGTTTGTATAAAAGTGGTAATAATTGTGTTGTGAATGCAGACTGCAATGGAACTGCAAATATGATTAGAAAAGTAAGCAGAAAGCTAAGTTTAAACTTAAGCAGACTGTGTAGGGGCACTTTGACTTGTCCCCAGAGAGTATATCTTTGGTCAGCTAAGAAAAAACGAAGCAACATGGATTTATCCTATTGCGTAGTATCAAGTTAGAAACCCCGTGACTTTAGTCCGGGGAGTAGTCAATTCCTTGATTAACTCCTTCCAAGAAAAAGTAAAAAAACTTGCACCTGTGTCAGGCAAAATAAATCTTAAGCTGATCAGTCATATTTAATGATGACCTCAAAGCCAGGGTAATGTAGCTAAAGACCCATAAATTTCAAATTATATCGTATAGAACAGGTGCTATGAACTAATCATAAAAATAGCACTAGCAACACAAGTCAAAAAGCTTCTAAAGTAACAAAATAGAAGGAAAAAACATAGATGGTAGCAGTATTAGAAAATCCACTCCGGATTGGTTTACAACAAGATCGGATTCCTGAACCCCAAATTCTAGTCATTTTTGGTGCATCCGGCGATCTAACTCAAAGAAAGCTAGTTCCAGCACTATATCAAATGAAGCTAGAACGAAAACTACCCCCTGAACTAACAATAGTAGGAGTAGCACGTAGAGAATGGAGCCATGACTACTTCCGCGAACAAATGAAGATCGGGGTAGAAGAATTTGGTGGTGGTTTACAATCTGAAGACCTCTGGAATGAATTTGCCAAAGGGATTTTTTACTCTCCCGGTAATATAGACAAACCAGAAGATTATCAAAAGCTAAAAGAGCTATTGAGTCAACTTGACGAAGAAAGAGGTACGCGAGGCAATCGCGTATTTTACTTATCTGTAGCACCCAACTTTTTTGGAGAAGCTACACAACAGTTAGGGGCAGCCGGAATGTTAGCTGACCCCAAAAAACAAAGATTAGTAATTGAAAAACCTTTTGGTAGAGACCTCAGTTCAGCTCAAGTTCTCAATCGAATAGTTCGTCAAGTTTGCCCCGAAGAGCAAATATATCGCATTGACCACTATCTGGGCAAAGAAACTGTTCAGAACTTAATGGTATTTCGATTTGCCAATGCCATTTTTGAACCCCTATGGAATCGTCAATTTGTCGATCACGTTCAAATTACCGTGGCTGAGACAGTAGGACTAGAAGGGCGAGCCGGATACTACGAAACATCCGGAGCATTGCGGGATATGGTGCAAAACCACCTGATGCAATTATTCTCCCTGACAGCAATGGAACCGCCTAACTCTCTAGATGCTGATAGTATTCGCAACGAAAAAGTTAAGGTAGTTCAAGCAACTCACCTAGCAAACTTAGAACGTCTAGAATTATCCGCAGTTCGCGGTCAATATACAACAGGCTGGATGAAAGGTAAGAATGTACCAGCTTATCGCGAAGAAGGAGGAGCTGACCCCAACTCCACCACACCGACCTACGCAGCACTGAAACTTTACATTGATAACTGGCGTTGGAAAGGAGTACCTTTCTTTTTACGGACTGGCAAGCGGATGCCAAAAAAAGTCTCAGAAATTGCCATCCAGTTTAAAGAAGTGCCATTTTTAATGTTTCAGTCGGCAGCTAAACAAGCAAATCCTAACGTATTAGCTTTGCGTATCCAGCCGAATGAGGGAATTTCTATGCGCTTTGAAGTAAAAACACCAGGTAATTCTCTGCGCACTCGTTCAGTTGATATGGATTTCCGTTACGACACAGCTTTTGGTCAACCAAATACAGATGCTTACAGTAGATTGCTGATTGATTGTATGCTAGCAGATCAAACCCTATTTACTCGTGGGGATGAAGTAGAAGCATCTTGGCGAGCCCTAACACCAATACTTGGTATCTGGGATGCTCCTGCTCCAGCAGAAGCAATACCTCTTTACGAAGCAGGGACATGGGGACCAGTCGAATCTGAATTGTTACTCAACCGTGATGGTCGTCGTTGGCGCAGACTATAGTTAAGTCAAAATTCAAAAGTATTGTAGTAGTGAAGCTTATAGGTTTTTGTGCCATTAAATCCTGCATTAATTTACAGGTAATGGTTTCTCATAAACTTTATAGCTAATATTCATAGCTAATAGCTGAGTGCTAGTTGCTATATATCTGCTTTCAACTTTTGACAATTAAGTTTCCTATTTTAGAGCCATCAGGTTCTTTAGTACCACCAAACAACCAAGCATTTACCAAAAATGAGTACAACACTTGTTGCCTTACAACAACCAAAAGATATATCTCTGGGAGAAATTGAGGCAGAACTCAATAAAATTTGGCTCAGTCAAAATGGAGGAAAAGCAACTCCAATTGCTACCAGAGCAGCTACTTTCACAATGGTAGTCTACGAACCAGAAGAATTTCAGCAACTATTAGGAGGGTTGGGATTCTATAAGGGTGAAATAGATGGTATTAACGGAACAAAAGCCCGTGACGCGATTAAAGAAGCGCAAAAAGCTTATAACTTACCAATTACAGGCCGAGTAGACTCCGAAACTCTCGCCAAGTTACGTTCTGAGTGGGCTGCAAAATCACCAGATACTCAGCAAATACCCAATATGGATATTAGAGGATTTGGTATTAGTGAAATAATCGCCGCTCAAAACCCTTGTCGAGTGATTACACTATGTCCAACATTGGGAGAGGATACAGGTGTAACAGCCCAAGTCTCCGCCTATTGTCCAGTTCATAAAAAACAGTCTTCACTAATTTGTTGTGAATACATCACCCTACGCGGAACAAAAGAAGCATTGGAAAGAGTTAGTGATGTAGTGACATCATTAATGATTCCTGACCTTCCTAAATTTGTCTGGTGGAAAGCTACTCCAAACCCAGAACAAGAACTTTTTGGCAGCCTCTGTCAAAGCAGTAACTGTATCATTCTGGATTCATCTTATTTTAGTGACCCAGAATCAGAATTTATGAAAATGCAGGAACTGGTTGAAAACCAAACCTACATTGCTGACTTAAACTGGCATCGTCTCTCCGCATGGCAAGAGTTAACAGCTGCAACTTTTGATCCCCCAGAACGTCGTGCTTCTCTAAGTGAAATCGACAAAATTACTCTTGACTATGAAAAGGGTAATGCTGCTCAAGCGCTCATGTTCTTGGGTTGGTTTGCTAGTCGTCTTGATTGGGAACCCACAGCATATATTGAAACAGGTGGTGACTATGATATTACTCACATCAAGTTTACCAGTCCCACCGATAAGGAGATTTTAGCAGAATTGGCAGCAATTCCCACTGCTGACTACGGTGAAATTCCTGGAGATTTAGTTGGTTTACGTTTGGGGTCAAGTAATCCAAATGCTGATTGTTCAACTATTCTATGTTCTGAAACCACTGGTTGTATGCGATTAGAATCAGGTGGTAGTGCTCAGTCCAGTCGCACAGAGCAAGTCAGTGCTTTGAGCGACCAGAAGGCAGAATCTTTGATGGCTCAACAGTTACAACGTTGGGGTCGAGAGGTTTTATACGAAGAGAGTTTAGCAATAACTGCTGACATTCTCAAGCTGCGTTAATTGTTTTAGATTACGTAATAATTACCGATCAATAATTGGTAAATTGCTGTAAATCTAATTTTTAATTTGCAATAGAGGGGTATGAGAAATCATGCTCCTTTTTGTTATAGTATAACTCTTTAGAAAAGAGGGAGTAGGGGGGTATCTTATACCAAATTGATAAATTTTTGCTACAAATATTATCAATCTTGGGTGTGGGGTGTGGGGTTTTGGGTGTGGTTAAATAGGGTTTGCTGAAGTGCGATTCGTTAGGTCGAAACCGCTCCTGGAGCGGGGGATGACCTGGGTTTGACTCCCTTGGGTCAAATTACAACTGTAGAGAGTTTCTAGGTTAAAGTCCTAGCATCGAGATGTTTCGATTGACTCCATTATCCCTATCGAAGAGACTGGCTGTCAAATTGGTAAAGCGGGATAAAAAGCAAGTAACAGCTAACCTATCCAAGTTGAATCCTTGCGAGGGAGGTTGAAAGGGTAAACGAAAGTGAACTGATATTGGAAGCGTCGTCAACCTAAGACTACGGACACGATAGGTAAAGTCCATGTCAACTATGAATGTGGAACAACAAATTTCCGCTTGTTGTTTAAACATCCGTCTCTTACCTGTAAGAGCATTCATCGGTGTATAGTCAGTACCCAACCCAACCAGACAAAAACCTCTACGGAACGAAGTAACTCTAATAAGGTTCTCTCAGAGTAGGCAGCCAAGCCATAAACTTTATCAGGGAAGGATGATGTCAGAAGCCAATGTCTTGAGTAACTTCAAGGATATGCAGACAGACATCCCTAAGTTAGAGAGTAGAAACTTAGTAGGAAGTAAAATGACCAATACGAGTGAAATAACTACGGTGGAAATGGAATGGCGCGATGTTAACTGGAAATCAGTAAACAGAGCGATATTTCGGCTTCAGAAAAGAATCTACAAAGCGTCACAAAACGGTGATACCAAAACTGTTACGAAACTACAGAAATTACTGGTAAAGTCCAAATCAGCTAAATTGCTTGCGGTTAGAAAAGTCACTCAGGACAACACGGGTAAAAATACACCAGGAATAGATGGGGTAGCAAATGTAGCCCCTAATCAAAGACTGGAGTTAGCCGAGAATCTCAAACTGAATGGCAAAGCTAAACCTGTGAGAAGGATAGAAATCCCCAAACCTGGCAAACAGGAGAAAAGGCCACTTGGCATTCCAACAATGGAAGATAGAGCAAAACAGGCACTAGCCAAATTAGCTTTAGAACCAGAATGGGAAGCCAAATTTGAAGCTAACTCTTACGGCTTCAGACCAGGAAGAAGCGCTAAAGACGCTATTGCAGCTATTTATAGCGACATCAACCAACAGAATTATTACGTTCTTGATGCCGATATAGAAAAGTGCTTTGACCAAATAAATCATAGGAGACTCTTGGACAAACTCAAGACCTACCCAGGTATGCGCCGACAGATAAAAGCTTGGCTTAAATCAGGAGTTATTGAACAAGATGTCTTCTACAAAACAGAAAGTGGAACTCCTCAAGGTGGTGTAATTTCCCCTTTATTGGCCAACATAGCCCTACATGGAATGCAGGAGGCATTACATGAGGTATTTCCCAAGAAATACACCACTAAAGCAATGGCAGCAAAGTATGGGGTTAAATCCGATACTTTATTTAATCCTCCTCTTTTTCACAGGTATGCAGATGACTTTGTTATTCTGCATAAAAGTAAAAAGGTTATAGAGGAATGTCAGGTAATTATCAATGACTGGTTAAAATTTATGGGGCTTAAATTAAAAGACTCAAAAACAAAAATTGCTCATACTCTAGGTGATGGAAAAATCCAAACTGGATTCGATTATTTAGGATTTAATATAAGGCAATATCCAGTCAAAGATATTAATAGTGCCACTGATAGAAAAGGGAATAAATTAGGGTTCAAAACTCTGATAAAACCTTCTCAGGAAGCAATAAAACGCCATACAAAAGTTATCAAGCAGACAATTCGAGAATGCCGCAATGCTTCACAGGAAAAATTAATAGAAAAGCTCACTCCCAAGATAAGAGGATGGAGTAATTATTATGATTCTGTGGTAAGTTCTAGAGTTTTCGGTAAATTAGACAATATCCTATTTCATCAACTTCTCAGATGGGGTTACTATTGTGCGCATAAGAAAGGAAAAAAGCACACAGTAAACAAATATTGGGGTGTAGATAAAGGACAAGGATGGGTATTTATTACTCCTGATAGAAAACAACTCCGAACACACAAAGACACACCCATAAAAAGAGTTGTAAGACTTAAAGGAAAAAAGTCACCTTATGATGGAGACTGGGCTTACTGGACACAGCGACTCTCTAATTACACAACAGTAAAAAGAGAAGTCACAATGCTGATGAAGAAGCAGAAAGGCAAATGTCCTATCTGTCAACAATACTTTACCAGTGAAGATAACTTAGAAATAGACCATATAATTCCACAATCATTAGGTGGTAAAAATAATATGGCTAATAAACAGCTCGTACACAATTATTGTCACCACGCCAAAACTGCCTATGACGGCAGCCGTAAACGCAAAAGAAACTAACTAGGAGGAGCCGGATGAAGGGGAACTTTCATGTCCGGTTCTGAAGGAGAGTTTGGGATAGCGATATTCCATTCGACTCTAACAAAGACAATTATTACCTGAGTTAAAAAAATATATACAAAAAAAAGACTTAACTAATCATACCTACTATGAGCCATTTATTGGTGGTGGGGCACTTTTATTTGAACTACAACCAACTAGGGCAATTATTAATGATAAAAATCAGGAATTAATTAACTGTTATAGGGTCGTTAAAGATTCATTGAATGATTTAATAGAAGTTTTAAGAACGCATCAAGGAAAAAATAGTTCAGATTATTACTATTACATGAGAAATTTAGACCGTATGTCTGAATATGAAAGTTTGTCAGAAGTTGAAAAGGCAGCAAGAATTATCTATTTGAATAAAACTTGTTATAACGGTTTATTTAGAGTTAATTCTCAAGGTCAGTTTAATGTTCCTTTTGGCAGATATAAAAAACCTAATATTTTAGATGAAGCTGTTTTAAAAGCTGTGAGTAAATATTTAAAGAGACATCATGTCAAGCTATTAGACATAGATTTTGAAAAGGCTGTTAAAAACGCAAAAAAAGATGATTTTGTCTATTTTGACCCACCTTACGATCCGGTTTCAGATACAGCATCTTTTACCGGATATGATGTGAATGGTTTTAACAGGACTGAACAGAAAAGACTGAAGCGAGTTTTTGATGATTTAACAAATATAGGTTGCCGAGTTATGCTGAGTAATTCTCGGACTAATTTTATTCTGGATTTGTATAAAGATTATCACCAAACAACGAAAATAGTTAGGGCAGCAAGAAGTATTAATTCTAAAGCATTGAAAAGAGGCAAAGTTGATGAAGTTTTAATTCTCAATTATGAAATATAGGGGAAATTAAGTATGAGGTAAATAAAAAATGTTTCTGAAAAATCAAAACATCTCAAATTAATCAATCAAAAAGGAAAAAGTAGCATTTGGAAAAATCTTGCTCGAACTTTCATCCGAAATTATCAAATATAAGAAAAATTGAGTATGACTAAAAATGATATATAGCAATCCTAAATGATACTAGAGAAGCAGTTTAGACAGCGTAAGGGATTAATACAAAACCTTTCTCCAAAATGATTTAGGATTACTATAGCATGGAAAAAATTATTTGAGGTAAATAAAAAGGCTTTCTGAAAAATCAAAGCATCTCAAATTAATTAAAAAGGAAAAATCATAATTTGGAAAAATCTTGGTCGAATTTTTATCCGAAATTATCAAATATAAGAAAAATTGAGTATGAGTAAAAATGATGTGGCATGGAAAAAATTATTTGATGAATACAAGATACTAGAGGAGGTAAATAAAAACGGTTACTTTCAAATAAAAGCATCTCAAATTAATCAGGAACGAGAAAGCAGACTGATGGCAAAATTTGACCATATTGTTAACTTGCAAAAAATATTCAGGGATAATAATTTATCAATTCTACCAATGTCTCGTTCTCAATATATTATTGGTCACTTTGATACAGATTTACCAGTACAATATAATCCTGAAATAGAAATTATTCCCTGGCAGTTTCCTCCAGATATAGAAAGTATAGACTATAGGAATTTATATTCTGAAAATTCTGCTTTACTTTGTGCGTTTAATCTAGGAATTATTGATGACTTAGTTGGAGCAGAAGCTAAATTTACTATCTCTGGTAGAATGTCTACTGGCAGTTTTAAATTTAGTATTATAAATTCTCAAGCTAATCAACCGTATTCAATCAACTTTGAAAATTATCAGTGTGAAATAGATGCAGGATTTGAAACTGATAATTATTTGATTTTAATCGAAGCCAAAAATTACAAAGTTGAGGATTTTTTAATTAGACAACTATATTATCCGTACAGATTATGGTTAGAAAAAATCAGCAAAAAAGTTGTAAGCTGTTGTGCATTTAAACCACTTATTTTTTGTCTGCCTGATTAAAAGGAAAACCTTTATTAATTCTGACTTCTGAATTCTGGCTTCTGACTTGCTAAGACGCATTTTAAATGCGTCTTAGCTTACCTGTATTAATGACTTACTCTAATGATATTTGCAGTTTTTTTGTTTATGAATTTGAAGATAAATTAAACTACAACTCTATCACTTTAGTAGAACAGAGAAGTTATGAAATTGCAACAGAGGAAATACAAAGACGCGACGTTGACTTTCTATTTAAGAATATTCAAATAATTTCCGAACCAGAAAATATACCCTTTCCACAAGCAGACAAGTTTGACAGACTAATAGACTTAATATCATTGCTGTGGGAAAATTATTTAACTAAAGACGAAATCACAGAAAATTATCAGTTTGATCGTAGACAGACTGATTATTATATAAGTGCAGGAAAATATTTAGGATTAATACAGAAACGGGAAAAAAAGTTACGCTGACTGATGAAGCTAAAGATATTTTTCCCAAAGTAAATCAATTAAAATATCTAGATTTAATCAAAAAAATCTTAGAACATCAAGTATTTTATGAAGTCTTCAGGATAACTCTCGAAAACGGTGAAATTCCATCTACAAAAAAAATAGGTGAAATTATTCAGCAGACTCGCCCAGAAATTAAAGATTCAACTATAGAAAGACGAGCTTCTACTGTGAGAGGATGGATATCTTGGATTTGGTCACAAATTGACTAAGAAGAAATTAAACTAATAGATGTAACTTACTATTTTCTGCCAACAAAGCGATGCAAGATTTCTTAGATAAAGTTTCTCAATATCCACGCTTCCTAATCAGCATTACTCTAGGAGTATTCTTCTTTGTATTTGACAAATTTAAGCCACTACTAAATAAACCCGTCACAGCGATCGCCCTCATAGGACTAGTTATGGGAACGTTTGTCTTTTTAAGTTTAACATTACGGGCCATGTTAGGTTTGAGTCCAACTTAGAAAATCTACAGAATGTAATCATCAAAAAATCTATGACATTCTCCCCTTCCTCTTACAAATGATTTTTCCACGAAATTATAGAGATTGATCATTCCCTATGACTAACATCGGTAAATAAGTGGTCAGCCACAAATTAGCACGATAGATTGGATAATAGAGTGAGTGGGTAAATCAGATGACTTCTTTTGAGGACATTTATCAATTTTTTCAAAGTCCCCCTCCGATATATCTCAACAAAGAAGTAGCTGTATGCTATCTCCTGTCTGTGTTTTTGCATAGAGACTCCTATGGAACCGAACTGATTAGCCAACTAGAAAGGGACTATCCCATTTACCGACTTTCTGACACTGTACTCTACAGTGCTCTGAAATTTCTTGAAGATCAAGGCACAATCATCGGTTACTGGAAAAAAGTTGAAGGGAGGGGACGTCCACGTAGAATGTATCAAATTACTCCCCAGTGGCGCTCCCAAGCAGAAGACTTAGCAGGACTTTGGTATGAGTACATTAATCATGGTCATATTAGGCCCCAAATTCGGCCATCAACTCTGTAAACAGACCATGTTAGGTGAGGGCACAATTTCGTTGCTAGTATTGGCCAAATGCTGAATTCTCTAGTTTTTTTTGTGCCAATTGTTAATTTACTTCAATCTCAATATAGTTCATAGGCCCTAGCTGATATTTGTCAGAATGCAGCTAGTCTATTTTTTTCTGCATAGTTGTAAACTTATGTAAAAGAGAAGACATAAAAAAACAATTCAAACCTAAAATTATATGAATAATACAGTTTTGGCATCGTCATTTATATTGACGCTGTTATCTACGATTGGTCTAGTTTTCTTTATTAAGGCATCAGTCAAAGACCGTACCCAAAATCTAAAACTGATAGCTGAACAAGAAGCTGATTCGCTTTTAAGTCAGCTAAAAGAATATTTTAGTAATCGGGCTTACCGACTTGCGGCTGTGGATGAAGCTCAAAACCAACTAACATTTAAAGGGATAGTTCGTCCTAGCTGGTTTTTGGCATTTTTCTTAACTCTATTAGCAGCAATAGGTACTTTATGTTTTGGCTTTGCTTTATCAATGTTAGTACCTAAATATGGTCAGTATTTGATCTGGCTAGTGCTAATATCACCTTTAGCAGGAATTTTTTACTGGCAAAAATCTAAACGTCCAGAAGAAGTTTCTCTCAAGCTTGAGGGAGTATTTATTGAAGCGAATAAAACTAAAAGCTTACTGTCTGTAACTGCCCATCGAGATGAACTAAAAGCTTTACAAGAAGCTCTAAACTTAAAATCATATAAACAATCAAATTAATGAAATATAAAAGTTATAGAGGTAACTTCTTTTGGTAAGCTATAAAAAAAATAACCAAGATTTCAAGTCCATTGGCAGATGGATTCAGGAAATCCTAGTTATATAAGTCGCTTAGGCGATAAAATATCCGATTAGATACTACTTAAATAAAGTGGGAATGTTTCTTCAGCATTACCCACTCACATACTTTAAGTAGATTTTGATAGTTGTCGATACCCATTTAAAAACCACTGGTATTTTACCGAGAAAAAATTTTGTTGGTTGTATATAAGGCATTAAGTTGGTTGAGATAAAGTTTGAGTACCAGATAAACTTTGAGTACCACTGAATACAGGTTTCTTCTCAGGTGTCTTAATTTCCATCAAAACTTTTAAGCTAGGAAACAAGAAATGATTTTCTTCGACGTATTGAGCGCCAAATAAACCTTTTTCAGCCCAAAAGTACCGATCTGTGGTATGCTCATTTCTTCTAACTAGAAGTAAAGCAGGGGGAGCAATACCTTGGGCGTGAATAAATTTACGAGCAGCAGTGACAGGCTTGTCTTCACCACTTTCAATGCTATACTGAGCTACTTGCTCAAGAATCCTGCGTCCTTCTTGTCTGCGACGGCTTTTGCGCTTACGTCTTCTAGCCAATTTCCTTACCTCCTGTGTTAGCCGATG
>JASJEE010000048.1 GCA_030064835.1 Microcoleaceae cyanobacterium MO_207.B10
GTGGGGAGGGTGAGGCGCCAATAATTATGAATCCTAGCCAAAATTTAAGTTTCCGCACCCCACCCACCGAACATTAAGCACTTCTTAAGTCTTAATCTTTGGTTTACAAACACTCTCTTAAAAAGGGGGATTTAGAGGGATCATTGATCTACCTCACTACGGTAAAAACCGCTATACTTTTTTCATTAACCCCAAGCTCACATTTTAAATGTAAATCAAATGCTGTAGATTAATTTATCATTAATAAAATTTACCAACTATGTATGATTTTGTTGATTTATGGGTTCCTTTAGCATTACTAGGTTTGATTGTGACAGCAGCAGTTTATTTTAGTCAGTTAAAATAATATAAGCAAACAGCAATCAGCCATTAGACATTAACTTATTATTAGCTATAAGTAGAATTATTATTGATATTAATGAAGGGAAAATTGAAAGTATGAATCGAAACTAAATTTTTAATATTAACAGCTGTTTGATTTCCATCAGACCTGAAAGCTAAACCTCTAATAGCTGTTGGCGCAGTATTCCGGAGGAAATGCTTACAAAATAATCTACTCCCATACACAAATAGACATCTCCAGTAATACAAAATCAAATTAATTATTGTAAACAAAATATCAATTATTTTTCCCTACTCCCTACTCCCTGCTTCCCCTGTTCTGGAGAGGTCTAATAGTCAACTTTTATATTGCCTAAGTAAATTTATCAAAAAAATAAAATTTCTGAGATTAAATCAATATATTACATATATCAAATTAAAAAGCTCCTATTGTTTCCAATTTATCAAGTAAGCATTAAAAAACTCTACTTATAACTCATAGTTTAATGGTACTAACAATAGATAAATCGGAACAGAAAATTAAATTGGACTAAAAAACCGTAATATTAGCTATATATCTTCCCAAAAACACCAAATTGTGGTAAATATTAAAGTTAAGCTATACTAATAATTTTATTCAGGATATATCACTAAATCTGGTATAAGTCAAGGGTACTAAACTATGCTCATAGAGATATTAACCCTTTTTGCGGGTGCGGGACTTGAACAAGTAACCAGTGTCACATGGCATTGGGTAAGTAAATGGGCAGCAAAGAAAGCTGATGAAAAAAATCAAGTAATACAGACAGCCCTAGTAACTTCATATTGTAAGGCTTTACAAGTAATTCGTAAAGAATCTCAGCAACTACCACAGTGGAAGCAAGATAAAGCTGAAATTGAAGCAAGATTAACAGAAATGGAAAAAGATGCACTAATGATACTAGATTTAGTGCAGACACAGAAGCAAAGAATAACTCATATACCTCAAGGTGGAGAAGAACAAGCGATCGCACGAGTAGTGATGTCCAAGCTACAAAGCAAAGATAAGTGGCTGAAACACGCCCCTATGGAATTATGTCGCCTCGTCGAAACGAGATTAGTTTCAGTTACAGTATATCAATTTCGCCACGAACTCAGAACAGAAAGCACAGTATTTCAAGCATTAATTCATGATATGTTAGCAACAGCAGGAGAAGATGTCAGTCGTCTTGTCGATGTCACCCATAGAATTGAGAAAAGAGTCGATCAATTTGTTGGGGAGTACCGTAAAGATATAGATATCATCGTTGCAGGTATTAGTGGCGCGAATACCCATTTAGAACAGCTAGTTTTACTTTTAAACAAAAAAATGAAGCAAAGTCAAGCAATACCAGCCGACTTTGCTGCTCTAATCTCAGATAAAACCGAAGGATTTCTGGGACGGGGTTTTGTCTTTGACGGCATAGAAGATTTTCTATATAACCAATCTAAAGGCTATTTTATCATCGAAGCTGACCCAGGAGTAGGAAAAAGTACAATTGTGGCTGAATATGTACGTCGTACAGGGTGTTTAGCTTATTTCAATCTATTATCAGAAGGTAGAACTAGAGCTGAAGATTTTCTTAAGAGTGTATGCACTCAATTAATTGAACGGTATAATTTGCCTTACGAACTCCCATTACATCCAGATAATACTAGCAATGGTAACTTCTTGTCAAAACTACTAAACGAAATTAGTATCAACCTACCACCAGGGGAAAGACTCATAATTGCTGTAGATGCTTTAGATGAGGTAGATTTGAGTAGTCAGAGTGGAGCTGCCAATGTGCTTTATTTACCAGCTAATTTACCAAATGGAGTCTATTTTATCCTAACAAAGAGATCCGATCCACTACCGCTAGTAGTCTCGGCACCGCAAAAGATTTTTGACTTGATGATCTATCCTAATGAAAGTCTAGAAGATGTCAAACTATTTATTCGTTTACGAACAAAACGACCAGCAGTCCAAGAATGGATTGAAGCAAGAGGACTAACAGTGGAAGAATTTGTCAAGTCTATAGCCAGCAAAAGCGAAAATAACTTTATGTACTTAAAGTATGTACTTGATGATATTGAGCAAGGCAACTATAGAGATATTAGCCTAGAAAGTTTACCTCAAGGTTTAGAGAAATATTACGATCAACACTGGCATCGCATGAGAATGAATGTCAAACCGTTGCCTGTAACAAAACTCAAAATCATCTATTTCTTGACAAAAACACGCAAACCTGTTTCCTGTGGAATGTTAGCTAAATTTAGCGGAGAAATTTCCTTAATAGTGCAAGAAATTCTAGATGAATGGGCACAATTTCTCCGTATATATCAAACAGAAGGTAAACCTGTTTATAGCATTTATCATGCTGCATTTCAAGATTTTCTCTATCGTAAAGATATTGTCCAAGAAGTAGAATCATTAATTGAAATTGAGGGAATGGAAAAACAGATTAAAAATAATCTATTAGGAATGGTTTACAAAAATTCTTAACTAGTAATTTTGTCAAGTCTTTTCCGAAATTAGTTGAATTAATATATATTGAATCCTGAAAAATTATTTTTAGCGAAGGAAATTGAAATGGGTGAGTTTAGAGAAAATTTAGCTCAAATGCCCCTAGAAGATCAACGCTATCTTTTAGAAACTTTACCAGGTTTTCTAGTAAGTGAATCTGATACAGAACAACTGCATCGCTTGCTCACAGATTTTGATTTTATCGAATCAAGACTATATTTATTCGGCATAGAATCTCTACTGAATGATTATGAAGAAGCGATGCAATCCAATGTATGGGCATCAAATGAAAAACTAAAAACCCTAAAATTAATTCAAGGTGCAATTGAACTATCATCTCATATCCTGGTAGAAGATAAAACGCAACTAGCAGGACAACTGTGGGGACGATTAATATCCTTTGAAGTACCAGGAATGCAGAAAATGCTACAACAAGCAAAATCCTGGAAACTCGCCCCTTGGTTAAGACCGATAGCACCAAGTCTCACGCCTCCTGGAGGTAGATTATTACGCACCTTTATCGGTCACACAGGATGGGTAAATGCAGTAGCAGTTACCTCAGAAGGACTAGTAATTTCTGGCTCATCTGACAATACTCTCAAAGTCTGGAGCCTAGAAACGGGAAAAGAAATTGGTACAATTACTGGTCACACAGGTAGAATTAGAGCGATAGCTTTACTAAATGACAAATGGGTAATTTCTGGCTCCGATGACTTCAGCATCAAAGTTTGGGACTTAGAAACAACAGAAGAACTATTCACCCTCACAGGTCATACAAGAGGGGTCAGAGCAGTTGCAGCACTTCCCGATGGCAGAGTAATTTCTGGTTCCTCAGATAATACAATTAAAGTCTGGAACCTGGAAACACAAACAGCAGAAATCACTCTTACTGGCCATAAAGGTTGGGTAAATGCGATTGCAGTATTGCCCGATGGTAAAATTATCTCTGGTTCCTCAGATAACACTCTCAAAATTTGGGATCTGGAGACAGCAGCAGAATTATTTACACTCCAGGGTCATACAGGTGGAGTGAGAACCGTGACTACACTTCCAGAAGGACAAGTTATCTCAGGCTCATCTGACAACACTATTAAAATCTGGCATCTTAAAACCAAGGAAGCCTTTTTCACATTCAAAGGTCACACAAAAGGAATCAATGCTGTAGCAGTCACCCCAGATGGTAAGCGAATGATTTCCGGCGCTTCCGATAATAATCTCAAAGTCTGGAGTCTGCAAACAGGAGAAGAACTATTTCCTCTTAAAGGTCATACAGACTCAGTATATGCAGTGGCAGTTCTCCCAGATGGGCGTTTAATTTCTGGCTCAGATGATTTTACTCTCAAAGTTTGGAGTCTTGACACTTCCGAAGAACTGCCACCCCTCATCGGTCATACTAACAGAGTGAATGCTGTTACAGTGCTGCCAGACCAACAATTAGTCTCAGCATCTTGGGATAATACGATCAAAGTTTGGAATTTGGAAACAACAAAATTAGTACATACTCTCAAAGGTCACACCGATAGAGTTAATTCTGTCGCAGTCTTACCAGGTAATCGCATTATTTCAGCTTCAGATGATAATAAGCTTAAATTTTGGAGTCTGGAAACAGCAAGGGAATTATTTACCATAGAAGGTAACACCAGATGTGTGTTTTCTGTAGCAGTAACGCCAGATGGTAAGCAAGTTATTGCTTGCTTGTCCGATCAAACCCTCAAAGTCTGGAATTTAGAAACATTAGGGGAAGTTTATACTCTTGCAGGTCATACTGACTGGGTAAGTGCAGTGGCAGTAACGCCAGACGGTAAACGAGTAATTTCTGGTTCTTTCGATAAAACTATTAAAATCTGGAATTTAGAAACTGCTGAGGAAATTTCTACTCTTGTTGGTCATACTGGATGGGTAAAAGCTTTAGCTGTGATGCCAGATGGGAAACGAGTGATTTCTGGTTCTTTTGACAAAACTATTAAAGTTTGGTGTTTGTCAACTGGAGAAGAACTATTTAGCTTGAGTGGGCATAATGACTGGGTAAGTTCCATAGTAGTTACACCAGATGGCAAGAAGGTGATTTCTGCATCTGATGATAATACCCTGAAAGTGTGGGACTTAGAAACTCGGCAGGTAATTGCCAATTTTACCGGAGAGAGTTCCTTAGAATGTTGTGCTGTTGCAGCAAACGGGGTAACAATTATTGCAGGTGAAGCGTCGGGGCGGGTGCATTTTTTGAAATTAGAGCCTTAGCACATTTCATAATCATAGTCTAATATAAGCAGAAAAAACTACTTATACTAAATAACTATTAGCATTTCTTGATTACAAATATTAAGAATTAAGATAGCTAATTGTTACTTTTTTGTTGTATGCATATCTCCTCTATTTGATCAATACGGAGAGTTTAATTCGGTATAAAAAATGTTCCATAATCAGCGATCGCTAAATCTTTCTTTATCTCCCCACCCTTCCCACACTTCCCACTATTCACACACTCTCTATCTAATTACACCAATGCTACCGGATTTGGTATAACACCTTCTTCAATTATGGTAAAATCCTTCTTATATCTATAAATAATAGGATTATGGCTAGTAGATTTTCATTGCCTCGTTTTTTCCGTATTTCTGGTAAACCTACCATTTCTATGCAGATGATGTGGGCTGGTTTAGCAATTACAATTATGTTTATATTAATTGCAGTTTTATCTCCTGTTTTAGAAAATTTAGGATTGCTCCAAGACCCACAAGAATTTCTCAGTAACCCCATTCATCAACCACCATCTTTTGAATATTGGTTTGGTACAAGTCGTCAAGGTTATGATGTATTTTCCCGAACATTATTCGGCGCACAAGTTGCTTTTCAAGTTGTGATTTTAGCAACTGCATTGAGTTTAATTATTGGTGTTCCTTTAGGAATGGTTAGTGGTTATCTTGGCGGTAGACTTGATAAAATTTTAATATTTTTTATGGATACTGTTTATACTTTGCCTGGATTATTACTTTCTATTACTTTAGCTTTTGTTGTTGGTAAGGGAATATTTAATGCAGCGATCGCTTTGAGTATTGCTTATATTCCACAGTATTATCGAGTAGTTCGTAATCATACAGTTAGCGTGAAAACTGAATTATTTATTGAAGCTGCAAGGGCGATGGGTGCTAATACTTGGACAGTGTTAACTCGTTATTTATTTATGAATGTGATTCAGACTGTACCTGTGTTATTTACTCTGAATGCTGCTGATGCGGTTTTAGTATTAGGTGGATTAGGATTTTTGGGTTTAGGATTACCTCCAGAAACTGCCGAATGGGGGCATGATTTAAGATTAGCATTAGACGCTTTACCAACAGGTATTTGGTGGACTGCTTTTTTCCCTGGTTGTGCTTTAACTTTAATGGTAGTTGGGCTATCTTTATTAGGGGAAGGATTGAATGAGTTTGTTAATCCTAAGTTGAGAAATCAATGAATAGGAAATAGCGAATAAGTTATGATTTTAGGATGTTATACCAATTTGAAAAAAGAATGTTACGAATAGTTGATCCAACGAAGATATTTGAAGAAAGTATTGCAGGTTAGATTGCTGCATATACAATAAAAGACACTCTCTATGAGCTACTTCTAATTTTTGCGCTTTAATTTCTACCAGCAAGATAGTTTTACCATCTCTATCTTTAGCAAGAAGATTGACCTGGTGATGGGTATTGTTTAATTCATTTGTTAATTCCATAATCCGATAATTTTATTATTTAAAATTAACTATAGCAATCCTAAATAGAACGTAACAGATATTATAGTAATAATAATATTCCACCTAATACCTTGAATCAGCAATATAAGAAGATTTTTTGAAAATAGTATAAAATAATTACCATCTACCAAAACCTCCCCAAATAGCACCCGAAATCATCCCCCAAATTGACCCAATACCTGCCCCAACAATTACTCCCCTAACTACAGTAACTTGAGCATTTATCCCTAATTTTAAAAGCAAATCATCACCAATAGTTACAGCTACAATAGAACTAATAACTGCACCAGCGATCGCTATCAAAAAACAGCCCCAAATTGCCCCAACAATTGCACCTCTGCTACCAATTAATTCTAATGCTAAAGGTAAAGGAGGTGCCATAATTAATCCACCCAAAATAATGCCAGATATTGCCCCACCAATCGCACCATTACCAGCACCAAATATTGCAGCAGCCATAAATAATTGAGGTAACTTACTCGCAGTAATCTCTACATTTGCTTGGCTCCAAAATAACAAACCAATTGTTACAACTATACCCACAATAGTGCCTAAAAATGCTCCCCAAACTGCCCCTAAAATTGCTCCTTGCTTACCCCAAATTCTCGTTCCTCCTAAAATCATTGGTGGTTTAAACAAACTCCAAACTAAACCAAAAATTGCACCTAGAAATATTCCTGATATATATGCCCTGCCAAAATTAGCATCCCGATTCAATACTGCTAAAATAAATCCTCCTACTGCACCCCCCAGGAAAAAGCCGCCAATAATTCCAGCTATTATATAATTTCTACTAGATTCATCTTGTCTTCCTATTAAAGATTTCCAAATCAAACTCATAATGGTACACCACAAAATCCCCATTAATAATGCACTGATAATAGTTCTTAAACTTTGATTAATACCGATTAATACACCAGCCAGGGCACCCATAAATAAAAGACCCCAAACCGTACCACCAATCATCCCCCAAATTGCCTTTTTGAAATAATTTTGATTGTTTGTTTCATTCATAATTGTTCTGAGATTACTTTAACTAAAAAAAAATATTAGCAATTATAAAAAATTTGATAATAATTAGGAAATTGAATAAAAGAAAATCCCTTGAATTCGGTATCAAAAAATGTCAGATAGCCAAGACCCGAAAATCTTTCTAATTAGCAAATATCTTCTCCTACTGACCACTGACTCCTGACTACTAACTGCTAGCGAACTATATCAATCCTACCAGATTTGATCTAAGAGCTTTGTTGATGAATCTCCTTCCCCTAGCAACTATCACAGCAAAAAAAATCAGATTTGATAATTTATCATTTCTAATCTCAAATTAATTAATTAGCTAGATTCTACATGATGAAGCCTCTACACTAGAAACTCAGGATTATCCACAAAAATTTGCTATAAATTATAGACAAAACTTATAGGATTATTGTATGATACCTCTCAAGTTACTATCAAATTACAAATTTAGGGCCTTTTTATATTAATTCCATTAATATCTGGCCATTCATATTTTTAGGTAACTTATCTTTTGACTCAAAATGATATCTCCTGTCAAGTCTTTATAATTAGTTTTCTAATTATTAACTGCTAACAACCCTATCTATAGCATTTCTTAGGAAGCGTAAAGTACAATTGTTTTTTTTATTTCTTCCCTATTCCCTGTTCCCTAAAATCTAGAATTTTCTATTTCACACTTTTTGGTAATTTTTATAGATATTTCTAATAATTATCAACAACAATTATTCACAATAAATTCAGGCAAAATACCTAACTAATTTACATGAAAATTAATCAAGAATCACCCGATATTCTCAAACAACGTCTACTATATCAAGGCAGAAAATTTAGCTTTGATGTTAACCATCTACGTCTACCTAATGGGGTGGAAGGCGACTGGGAATGTATTCGTCATCCCGGTGGTGCTTTGTGTATTCCTGTTACTTCCGATGGCAAATTAGTATTAGTAAAACAATATAGATTTGCCATTTCAGGTCGAATTTTAGAATTTCCAGCAGGTACTATCGAAGAAAATGAAAATCCTGCCGATACTGTGAAACGAGAAATAGAAGAAGAAACAGGTTATAGGGCTCATAAATGGCGAAATTTAGGTGAATTTCCTCTTGCTCCTGGATATTCAGATGAATTTATTTATGCTTTTTTGGCAGAAGATTTAGAAAAGTTAGAAACTCCTCCCGCACAGGATATTGATGAAGATATGGAAACTGTTTTAATGACACCCCAAGAATTAGAAAAAGCTATTCTAGATGGGGAGCCTATTGATGCTAAATCGATCTGTAGTTTGTTTCTTGCTAAACCATTTTTAAAATAAGATTTTGAGAAAATAAGATTGTTACCTGAATTTCAAGTATTAGTAAATTTTATTCAGTTTTCAAAGGTATTGATTGAATTACTTTTTTAATCTGTGTAAGTTGAAAATAATTCACTAAACAAGTTAATTTCTCAGCCAATGAAAAATTTGCTTCTGGTATTTCAGCAATTAACTCTAAAATCAACTCATCATTTAAAGCCTTACTAGCATAATGCAATTTCTCTAGCCATTCTGGAGACATCACAGTTAAATCTGCTGGAGTTAAACTTGCTAATTCTGACTGATTTTCAGTTAAATTTTCAGTTTCTTCTTCATAAATATATTCCACACCTAAATGTTTTTCTATAGCTCCAAAAATCTCAGATTCTCGAAATTGCTTTCCGATAAAATCATCACATCCTGCTGATAATACTACTGCCTTTTCTTCCTCTAATACACTATCTGTTACAGCAATAATAGCAGTAGCATTTCCTTTCACTATAGTTTTAATATACTGAGTAGCTTCATAACCATCCATTATGGGTATTCTCATATCCATAAAAATTAAATGGGGTGGCCATATTTCCCATTTTTCTATTGCTTCTTGATCATTATTAGCTTCTTGCAGTTCAAAGCCTAGAGGTTGTAACAGTTTAATTAAAAATAAACGATTTTGATAACAGTCATCAACAATTAATATTTTATAACCAGGTTGACCTGGTTTTAAGGCGATGGCATGACGAAGAGTTGGTTTGGTTTTCACATCAGCAGAATTAACAATAGTAGGTGTAATATAAAAAGTCAAAGTTGCACATTTTCCTACTTCGCTTGTAACAGTAATATCCCCACCCATTAACTGCACAAATTTACGACTAATAGGTAATCCCAAACCTGTACCTTCTTGACTTTGTTTACCAATTTATGACTAGGAGAAAAACTCCCCCCTTCGGATGTAAATTTTATCCCGTTATTAATTAGATTGATTAAAACCTGACGCAGTTTTGTTTCATCAGTAGAAATATATTGAGGAATATTTTCATCCCGTTCGATTAATAGCTTTAATCCTTTGTTTTTTGCTTTGAGATGCAATAAATCTTCAACTGTATCTAATAATGAGTAGAGGTCAAAATTACTAAGATTAAGAGTTATTTTCCCAGCTTCGATTTTGGATAAGTCTAAAATATTAACAATTAATAATTAATTATTAATTATTCATTATTAACAACTACCCGATTACGCCCTTCTTTCTTAGCAACATATAAAGCACTATCAGCATTTTTTAAGACTTTATTTATATCCATAGATGAAGGAAAAAATGTGGCAACCCCAATACTAATTGTCACCTTAATTCTTGTGCCATCAAACAACTCAACTTTTAAATTTTCAATTGTCTGACGAATACGTTCAGCTAATACTTTGCCATTCTCAAGTTTAGTTTCTGGGCAGAAAATTGCAAATTCTTCTCCTCCCATTCTGGCTAAAATATCAGTAGTTCGGAGACACTCCTTCAAGGAATAGGAAACTTTCTGCAAAACAAGATCGCCAACATCATGACCGTATGTGTCATTAATATTTTTAAAGAAGTCTATGTCTAGCACCAGGACTGTAGCTACTTCACCAGAACGCATCGCTCGCTTGGTTTCGATCTCAACTGTTTCAAAAAAGTGACGGCGGTTTGCCACCTGGGTTAACTCATCAGTGCTTGCCATTAATTGAATTTGTAGAGCTTTTTCTAGGAGGGATTCTAACCTTCGAGCCATCAGGGCAATTTCATCATTCCCTGTGACATGAATATGGGTTTGCTCAGATGTTTTGGGTACGCGAGCCAGGGATTTGCTAATAATCTCTAATCGTCGGGAAAACCCACGCTCTACAATTTTCCATTGTACTAATGTAATTATCGCTATCGCTATTAAACTGATTGCAATAATCGATAGCATCGCATACCGTTTTACTGCAAAAACGGCATTTTTATCCTCCTCAAAATCATCAAGAATTCCTTGAGTGTACCCGTGGGATAATTTCACAAGTTGATTAGCAGTAGTTTGCAATTCTGATGATATTTTTATACTGGTCTCGAACAACTGAGTTTTTAGAGGCAGTCTTTCTGACTCTATTTCTAAGGAACTTGCCATCAGTTGAAAACTAAGTTGAGTTTCAGAACGAATTTTTTGGGCTAAGAGCAGTATTTGCACAATATCTGCATCGACTCCATTTATCGAGAGGTTATTGCCAGTATCTTCAAGTTCAACTAGTAATTTATCGATTTTTTTATAGTTCTGATTTAGGGAATATTTCGTCCTAGACTCACTTAACGTCTGAACATCTGAGGCAATTTCTTTAACGATAAGGTCTAGCTTCCTTACTTTTTCTACTCTTAGTAAATCCCCTTCTATAAACTGATCGATTGTGTATTCAAGCGCCTGCATGACAATTACTGAAGAAGTAGTTACCAATAACAATACCCCAATAGTAATAAAAAACACTAGAAACATTCTAAATTTGATGGTGCTGAAAAAGTTCAATCCCTGTTTCTCTTCCTTAATCTCAGGCATCTTAGTTTGTCCTCCACCTTTCTAGATAGAGTTGCCGATAGGGGCGGTCTATGTCAAAAAAACCTTGGGAATTGATAACACCAGCAACGTTCTCCTGAGTCACAATATAAGGTTGATTTACATAACCACTAGGAGGCTCGCCCATTAAACTACGCTGCATTTCATCAACCAATTGCCAGCCGTGCATTAAAAGCGGTTCGGCAACAGAAGCATATTGAAAACTTTTATATTTTATTCGTAAAAGTGCCGAGAGACTACCATCTCCAGCAGATATATTTAGGGGAGGAGGAAACTTACTAGATACAAGTTCATAAATCGCACTATCGAAATATAAGTCATTGATAGCTAGAGAATGAGTCCATTTATCACCATAGAGTTTCTGGAGACGACGAATGGTAGGAGGCACTAAAGATGTAGTTTGATCTAGGGCTATCAACAGTATTAAAATAATTGGACATGCATTAAACATAAATAGACATTGACTATGATACAGTAGATTTATGTCTAACTTATTAAACTCTTAAAAAAGGTGGCCGATCAATTGAAATGCAATCAATCAAGACTAAGTTAAAACTTAACAATAAACAAAAAACAATACTTGCCAAGCACGCAGGTGTAGCCCGTCATGCTTATAACTGGGGATTAGCTACTTGTATTTCTGAATATGAATCAAGCAAGAAACGACTGAGTGCCATCACTTTACATAAACGCTTGGTGGCTGAAGTTAAAAGTCAAAATCCTTGGTATTATGAAGTATCAAAGTGCGCCCCTCAACAAGCATTAAGAGACTTAGAGAGGGCATTTAAGAACTTTTTAACTATCCCCAAATGTGGATTCCCTAAGTTTAAGAAAAAAGGGAAAAAAGACAGTTTCTATCTAGAAGGAAGCATTAAAATCCTCAAAGGAAACTATATAAAACTACCCAGAATAGGAATAGTAAAAACTTATGAAATCTTGCCATCTGTGCCCATCAAAAATGTGACCGTCTCACTCCGTGCAGATAATTGGTACATTAGCTTTAAATATGATAATGAACCAACCCATACTGCCAAACAAAGGGATATTATCGGTGTAGATATAGGAATAAACACTTTAGCAACTTGTAGCGATGGCACACCCTTTGCCAATCCTAAAGCCTATCAGCAAGGCAAAAAAAGACTAACTCGTTATCAACGCCGTGTCAGCAAAAAGAAGCGTGGCTCTTTTAACAGAGCCAAAGCCGTAAAAAGACTTGCCAGACTTCACAAAAAAGTAGCAGATATCAGAGCAGATGCACTTCATCAACTGACAACATGGTTAGCTAAAAACCACAGCACCATAGTGATAGAAGACTTGAATGTAAGTGGAATGCTCAAAAATCATAAATTGGCAAGTGCTATAGCAGACTGTGGTTTTTATGAATTTAAGCGTCAACTTACATACAAGTGTGAGTGGTATGGAAGCCAGCTCGTGATAGCTCCTAGATTTTATCCAAGTTCTCAGTTGTGTTCTCAATGCGGGCATCAACAGAAAATGCCGTTGAATGTGAGAACTTATAAATGTAGTGAATGTGGTTTCACTGCTGACAGAGATTTTAATGCTGCTGTCAACCTAGAAAACTATGTAAGTCAGTAGGTGGAGTTCCCACCGATTTGAAGCCTGTGGAGAAGATAAGTTGCAGACAATAGTCAGTGGTCTTCAGTGAAGCAGGAAGCTAGCTCCAAAGCTCATGCAATTCCCGCATGGGTAAGTTTGGGTAAGTTTAGTAGAACGGAATATCTTCAAAGGATAGCAACCTGCAGCGCTCGCAACTTTCTAGAGCTTTAACCATCTGATTGGCTTTTTCTAACGCAATATTAATCCGGCTATCGGTGAAAATAACTACTCCTGCTAATTCTCCTGCTTTTGGCTGTACTAAGCCTGCTGCTGCTATAGCTACTTTACGAGAGTCGGTGGTGACATTGACTTTCACAGGAGTATTAGCCACTGAACCTGGGTAAGGTGCTACGTGCCAACCCACAATGGGAATATTTTTTTGCTGATATTTTTTTAGATAATTATCGCTAGACATTGACACAATATCTCCTCCAACTAAAATTACCCCGTCCGCTTTGAGATTTAATCCTTTAATCAAAGACTGATGACCTATAGTCAGCGAACTACTGATGTCAAAAATTTTTAGATCCCAGTTGAGATTTTGGCAAGCTTCTTGAATACCAACTACAACACCAATTATCCCACCATTTCGTAGGTCTTCGGCTAGTACAACAACTGTTTTGTTAGAGGCATCTATTTTTTTCCATTTTAGGAATGGAAGTTTGGGAGCATAACTTAGGCACAAGATAATAATTAAGCTACCAATAAACAGACTAACAAATAATTTTAGAATTTTGGGCTGCATAGGCATATTAAAGTTACTTGACAATAAATCATTATTTTCATTAATTATTTTAACCAAAATTATCTCTAATAAAGTAGAGTCCTAGAAAGTTATATAGCAATTCCCATAGTGATGAATTCAGGTCATTCCTTGGTTTTAGGTGGCAGGTGGTAGATGAACATTATTTGTTTATATAACAATTTATATACTGGTAAGGTACGCAAATTCGTTGGTGTTAGGGAACACTTAACATAGAATAGAATAGAATAGAATAGAATAGAATAGAATAGAATAGAATAGCAATTAAAGATAGGTGTACCTTATTAGTCTGGGAAACGCTATATTTGTTCCATTTAATAATATTTTTTCCAATAGACCTCTCCCGAAAAGAGGGAGTAGGGAGTAGGGGGAAATAATTGATGATTTATAGGCAATAATTGATTTGATTTTTGATTATCGGAGATATCTAATTGTCAATGTCAAGTCTTTTCCCAATCATCCATTCATTTTTTCCATTTTTTTATTTTGATTACTAGAGTTGTACAAAAAATTTTTTTTCTGTCAAGTTGAATTTTTCACGGCGGTTTTGATTATAGATAGTAAAAATACTTAAAATAGTTCCTGTTTGAGTTTTAATTTCAGAAGCAAAATCTTTCTAACTCTTCTCTTGATTCAAAGTAAGCTAGAAGCTACAATAATTCCAATCTATTTAACTGTTAACTTTAAAGTCAAAAAATGTCTCACTTAATTCTATTTTGGCATCGACGCGACCTACGCATTTCTGATAATATTGGACTCAGTGAAGCAAACAAGCAAAGTCAAAAAGTAGTGGGTGTGTTTTGTCTGGATACAAATATTTTGCAACGAGATGACATTGCTCCAGCAAGAGTTACTTATATGATCGGTTGTCTGCAACAGCTCCAAAAACGTTACCAAGAAATAGGCACTCAACTACTAATAGTCTCCGGAAAACCTACAGAAGCTATTCCAAAATTAGCAACTTTTCTCGAAGCAAAAGCAGTATATTGGAATCAAGATGTGGAACCCTATAGTAGGGAGCGCGATTACCAAGTTACGGAAAATTTAGCAAAAGTTGATATCCAAGTACAAACATTCTGGGATCAAATTCTCCATTCCCCAGAAGAAATATTTACCACTACCAACAAACCCTATAGCGTCTACACCCCATTCTGGAAAAGTTGGCGCGGACTCGAAAAAAAACCCCCAGTCGATACTCCCAAACTTACAGGTTTAACCAAAGACGAACAACAAAAATTGCCAGAAGCAGGAGTTATTCAGTTACCTACTGCCATAGAATTAGGATTTAATTGGGAGAACCCACTGCTGATAGAACCAGGAGAAACTGCTGCGTTAGATAAATTAGAAGAGTTTTGCGCTCGCGCCATCTACTCATACCAAGAACAACGCGACCTCCCTAGTGTTGACGGTACCTCCCAACTCAGTGCAGCTCTCAAATTTGGTGCTATTGGTATCCGCACAGTTTGGGCTAAAACCCAAGAATTAACAGAAAATTGCCGGAGCGAGGAAGCATTTAAAAATATTGAAACTTGGCAAAAAGAATTAGCATGGCGCGAGTTTTATCAGTACGTCATGTACCACTATCCTGAATTAGAAAAAGGACCCTACCGCGAACATTGGCAAAATTTCCCGTGGGAGAATAACAAAGAATATTTTCAAGCTTGGTGTGAAGGTAGAACTGGTTATCCGATAGTGGATGCTGCGATGCGTCAGTTAAATGAAATTGGCTGGATGCACAACCGTTGCCGAATGATAGTTGCTAGTTTCCTGACTAAAGATTTGATTATTAACTGGCAGTGGGGAGAGAAATATTTTATGCAAAAGTTAATAGATGGCGACCTGTGTGCAAATAATGGCGGTTGGCAATGGAGTGCGTCGAGTGGAATGGACCCAAAACCGTTGAGAATATTTAATCCTGCATCTCAAACACAAAAATACGATTCTGAAGCCGAATATATTCGGGGGTGGGTCTCAGAGTTGCGGAGTGTGGATACAGAATATTTAGTTACTGGTAAAATTCCTGAAGATGAACGGGAAAGTGTGGGTTATCCCGATCCTATTGTTGACCATAAAAAACGACAACGTTTGTTTAAGTCTCTTTATCAGGAACAAAAAAATTGATTTTGTGGAATCTATAGAACCCATTTGGGATCTATTAGACATCTTCAAAAAGTAGGGCAGTAGGGAGTAGGGAGTAGGGAGTAGAGGAGATGGTAAAACAACAGGGCATTTTTCTACCTTTTTCCTCTATTCTAGATTCTCCATCTCCTGAATTCTGACTCCTTTACCAAAAACCCCTACCTTTGCAGAGATACACTTAGGGGTTCTATAAATTTGGTTAAATGTTATGCTAGAGAAAATTTCAACTATTATAGCACTACGCATTACGGCTCTTGACAGTTATAAATCCTGGAATCCTTTACAAGTCTACTGTTCCCTGTTCCCTCTTCCCTGTTCCCTAGCGCGTAGCGCTATAACTAATATCATGTTCGGTTAATCTGATTGGGAGGCGACGCATACAATCAAATAGTTCATGTTTGATGGCGATCGCCTCCTGTTTACCATTAAACTACATAGGACTTGCTGATTAAATATAAAAGTCTTTATAGATAAAGGTAAAAGAGCTGTAATAGTCTTTCAAAAGTACCAGATTATCTGCCTGAGCGGACGAAAAAATTGAGTATTTGGGTAAGATAGGGGCAGAAAAATCAAGGGATAATTTTTCGGAGTACATCCTCTAAAACTCCTGATTCCTCTTGACTCTTAACTACTCCCTACTCCCTACTCCCTACTCCCTACTCCCTACCTTACCAAAAAGACTTTTGAGCGCAAACCCTACATATAAACTACATAGTCAAAGACTGGGGATTAGTTTCAATTAACTTCGCCAAATCTTGCAAAAATGCAGCAGCATCAGCACCGTAAATAATCCGATGATCGCAAGTAATATTCACCTGCATCTGTCGCTTCACTCCTAACATTCCCTCTGGAGTTGCCACCACTTGCGGTTGAGACGCACCGATAGCCAAAATTGAACCTTGACCTGGTGGTAAAATAGCATCAAATGTATTTACCCCAAACATTCCCAAATTAGATAGAGTAAAGGTACCAGTATTGTACTCTTCAGGTTGCAACTGTTTTGCTCGCGCCTTATCTACTAAACCTTTCCAAGTGCGAGACAAAGAATAAATATCCATCTTGTCAGCACTTCGCAAAACTGGTGTAATCAAACCACCGTCAGCCATCGCTACCGCCACTGCAACATTAATCCCAGAGGGATGCTGAATACCTCCCTCCACATAAGCAGCATTCAACAAAGGATGTTGTTGCAAAGTCATTGCTACCGCTTTTGCTAACAGAGCAGTCATGGTAACACCCTTAGACTTAATCTGTTTGTACAACCCATCCAAATTATCTGTAGTAATAGTGTAACCAACATGGAAAGTAGGCACAGATAAACTTGCAATCATATTCCGCACCACTGCATTTTGCAGAGTATTCATCGGCACAACTTGTCCTGGAGTTACTGGAGTTGGTGGCGCAGATGGAGGCGGTGGAGGAGTAGGAATAGATGGTTGAGTGGGAGCAGTGGGAGTAGCGATATTCGCTGGTACAGCAGCACTAGGAGTTGGAGTACGACCCGCAGCCGTTTCTACATCCTCGGCCACAATCCGACCGTAAGGGCCACTGCCTTTGAGAGTGCTTAAATCCACTTTCAATTCTTTGGCCAACTTCCGGGCACGAGGAGAAGCAATAATCCGGCCATTGCGACGACTTGGGTTTTCTGCGACTGCTGTTGCTGCGGAAGAGGATGAACTAGCAACAGCGGTAGCTTCGGAAGTAGAAACAGAAGTTGTAGCAGCGGCTGTTTCTTGCTTGGGTGCAGACCCACCTTGCTGTTTTGCTTGTTCGATTTCTGCTTCTGTTTCGGCCAATAAAGCAATTGTAGACCCCACCGGAGCGGCATCTCCAGCTTCCACAAGAATTGTGGCCAGATATCCAGAGGAAAAGGATTCTACATCCATATCTGCTTTGTCTGACTCAACGACTAGCACTGTTTCGCCTTTTTCCACCCAATCACCGGTAGATTTTTGCCAAGAAACAATTTTACCCTCGGTCATAGTTGAACTAAGGGCAGGCATAAATACTTCGTTAATCATGTTAGTTTTCCGTCGTTTGTTTTGTGGATAAATTGTTTATAGCTTTTCTTGATTTTAGAGGTACAAAATTTGGGGTGTTAGGCAATAGGAAATAGAAAGTATAATGTACCCAATTTATACCGTTTCACGGAATTCAGAAGTCAGAAGTCAAAACTTGAATTTGATAGGCTCAAAACTTTGACAATACAAAAGTTTCAGGCAATTTTTTGACATTTAGATTGTGAAACTATTTGTGACATCCTTAAAGTGAATTGGTATTAATAGATTGCTAGTTAGCTAGCCAGATGCTAGGAGCTAGAGAAAAGCATTATCTATATTAGCTTTGTCGATTTTTTGCTGTCAAATACTTTGGCTTCACTTGGTACATTTTATGAAAAATAAATTGGGATTAACTGTTTGCTAATTACTAACTTTTTGTAGGGGCAAACAGTTAATGCCTACTTCAGCAAAGGAAAAGGAAAGCGAAAACTCAAAAAGTATTTTATCAGAGTTTTCAAATAGCTGATATACACAAGTTAAGAAATTTTAGGCAAGAGAAAATCGAGAACATAGAAACAAAAAAATAAGTGTATCTCATTAATGAGAATACAATTATCACATCAATCCCAAATATTTAATTATTTAAAATTATTTATTGGGATAGCCTAGTTTATCCTTCCCTATTCCTTACTCACCCTAATCTAATTTAAACCTCGCCTTTTACTTCTTCAATAACTCCATCCCGCAGCAGAATTTCCACTTGCATTTTTTTAATCAAATTATCTCCTATATCTGCAGTAAATACACTTTCAATTTGACCCTGGTTAACTTGCTGTTCTAGTTCTAAAGTTTGTACTTGTTGTATTTGTTGTAGAGCTTGATTTTTTTGCTCTAAAAGCTCTGTTTTCTTTTGATTTACCTGCAATTGAATATTTTCAATTTGCTCTTGTACCTGTGGACCAGGAGGTTGTACACTTTGCTTCTGCAGTTCAGAAACCATTCTCTGACCTTGCATTTCTAACTGTTGTAATTGACTATCTAAATTATTAATTTGAGCTTGTAGTTGTTGTTGAGCTTCTTCTTTCCAGCGAGGGGTAACGACTACTTTAACGTTAATCGCTCGCTTCAGAAGTAATTGTGTTTGAGAATACTCCATAAAATTGTTCTTGTCAGTTTATTTTTGTTTACAAATATGGATGAGAAAATTGATTTTTGACGCCAAGATTTCAGATAATATCACTAGATAAAATCTCAAATCCCAGAAAGTCATTAATCAAACATCCCATTAATCATATCGTGGTAATGCTCCGTAACAACGGGACGCTTAATCTTCAATGTTTGGGTCATCATGCCATTCTCTATCGTAAATGGTTCCAGAATCAAGCGAAAAGGGCCAATACGGTCATCTGGTCGATATCCGGGGCGATTTTTTACCTCTCGATTCAATTCTTGGCGGAACAACTCTTGCACCGCCTGACTTTCCCAATCAATTTGCGGTGTAGAGTTAGTACCTTGGGCAGCCCATTTTTCTACAGCCTCAATATTTGGCACTATCAAAGCACCTAAAAATTTCTGGTCTTGCCCCACCAACATCATTTGGTCGATATACTGACTGCGGGCACAAGCATCTTCAATGGGCTGAGGCTCAATATTTTCTCCATTAGTAAGCACAATTGTATCCTTTGCCCGTCCAGTTAATACCAAATCATTTGCACCAGTCATCCAACCAATATCTCCAGTATTAAACCAACCCTCTGAGTCAATAGCCTTTTTTGTAGCTTCAGGATTTTGATAATAACCAGCCATAATTTGTGGCCCCCGCGCTAGAACCACACCTTTTTCCCCAAGAGCCATGGTTTTGCCAGTTTCTGAGTCCACTATTTTAATCTCAGTACCCGGAATGGGTCTACCCGCCGACCCCCGCAAATTTTCCCAATGGTGTCGAGCAGTCAAAACTGGGGAAGTTTCGGTCAAACCATATCCCACCAATAAGTCCGTACCTATTATTTCAAAGAAATTTTCCAAATGCATCGCCAGGGAACCGCCCCCACTCACTGCAAACTTTAAGCGACCCCCGGTAGCTTGGCTAATTTTCTGATAAACAATTTTCTTACCCAAGGTATGAAGAGGCCATAACAACCAACTTTGCAAATTCGCCATTAATTTTTCTGACTGAGACGGTGGGTTAATTTGCAAAACTAATCCTTGACTAACTCGCCTAGCTTGAATATATTTTTGACTAATATTTAAGAAGAATTTGGCTAACTTTTGTTTATTTTCGGGTTGTTCCCGTAGTTGCTTTTGTACCGCCTCATAAATTGATTCCCAAATTCTGGGCACGCTAATCACATAATGAGGTTTATATTCTTGGAAATCCTTTTTCAGATAACGTTTATTGGTATAAATTTGGGTGCCACCTTGAGAAAGAAAAAAATATTCTCCAGTTCTACCAAAAGTATGCCAAGTTGGTAGAATACTTAGGGTGCATTCTCCTGGATTCGGTTGGAGAATTGCCCCAATATAATTGATTTGATAAAGCAGGTTGCCATGGGTTAGCATTACTCCTTTGGGTTTACCAGTAGTTCCGGAAGTGTAGAGTAGGGTAGCCAGAGTTTCCAGATTTTGATTAGTCGGTTTCAGGGGTCTATCTTCTCCGGTAGCGATGACCTGAGAAAATTTAACTACCGGTAGATTTTCTTCTGGGTTTGGGTCTTCTTCGGACAGCAGAATAATTAGATGTATCGGCAGGTCTTGTAGGCGATCGCTCAATTTTTTCAACAAGGCCAAATTTTCCACTACCAAGCTAATACTGCCACTATCTTGAAGAATATAGATCAATTCATCTATATCTGCAGTTCCACTTCTGACCACATCTGCTGCACCCGCAGTAATAATACCAAGGTCAGCAATCATCCATCGGGGACTATTGTCAGCAAATAAGGCCACTCTTGGAGGTATGGCTGTGTCATTTTCCGTGGACACAACCCCTAAAGCTTGTAAACCAGAAGCAAACTTTTGAATTTGTTCGTTCAGTTCTTTGTAGGTAAATTTTACTTCTGGTTTAACGTGGGGGTCATATAGGGCGGTAGTTTGGCTGTAATGTTGGGCAGCTAGTGGCCATATTTCGGAAAAGGACTGAACTGAGTCATAGAGTGTGACTTGTTGGAGATTGGCACGTTCGCGATCGCTCATTTGCCAAGTGTCGGGAGAAATGGGGGATTGTTTTGATGTGGTCATTGTCTGCTTTCTAAAACTATTAGGTATAAATCTAGTATCTGAGAATTTTGGGCAAGTTTACTAACTTGAGGGACAGTTTTTCAATTTACCCCTGCTATTGATTTTCTCTTATTATGGGCAGAGGATGAAGAGCAAATATCAATTAGTAACAATTAGTCAAAGATTTTTACCTCAGCAAATCTCAAAAATTCTGACTTTTTATAAATTAGCTTATAGTTAATGATTACTTTTCTTCTACTACAAATATTGAGAGGATATTTAAGTCAAAATATTTTTATCAAATACAGAAATCTACACAATTTTAGCTAAACTAAATTTATCTTAGATTTATTTTAGATACTAATGACTAGCAAGATTTTAAGAAATCGCTATAAAATTATATCAGAGTTAGGCAAAGGTGGTTTCGGTACTACTTATTTAGCAGTTGATTTAGACTTACCTAATCATCCTCAATGTGTGGTTAAACAACTTGCTCCTTCTGACCCCCGACCACAAGTTTTTCAAATTGCTAAAGATTTATTTGAGAAGGAAGCAAAAATATTACATCGTTTGGGAGAAAACAATCAAATTCCCAGATTATTTGCCTACTTTGAAGAAGGTGGTCAATTTTATTTGGTTCAAGAATTTATTGAGGGATATGACTTAACAAAAGAAATTTATCCAGGCAAAAGATTGAGTGAAAGTCAGACAATTCAATTATTAACTGAAATCTTAGAAGTTTTAAAATATGTACATCAACAAAATGTGATTCATCGTGACTTAAAACCTCAGAATATTATGCGGAGAAAATCTGACGGTAAAATTGTCTTAATTGACTTTGGAGCAGTCAAAGAAATTAAAGGATTAACAGTAACAAGTGGAGGTCAGACAACTACTACTATAGCTGTGGGAACTCCTGGATATATGCCTAGCGAACAAGCAGTAGGTAAACCTAAATTTTGTAGTGATATTTATGCTGTGGGAATGATAGGTATTGAAGCATTAACTGGAATGAAAGTCAATCAGTTACAAACAGATAAATCTACAGGTGAAGTTATCTGGAAAAATCAAGTAAATGTCAGTAAAAAATTGAGTCTAATTTTAGATAAAATGATTTCTGATTATTGGCGGCATCGTTATCAAAATGTTGATGAGTTGATAACTGAATTTAGAGGTACTAGATATTCTAGTAATCTGCCAATAAATCAGCCTACTATTCCTTCCTGGGAACCAGGTAACAATCCTTCTAAATCGGGCTTAGATTCTACTTTTTTTGTTCCTAATTCTCAGAATACTCCACAACGAAAACCTCATTTTTTTAATGATGTTCCTTTGATTTAAGCTCATGGAATTGACTATATTAAATTGCGGAATTTATTAGCAACACAAAAGTGGAAACAGGCAAATAGGGAAACAAATATAATTATGCAAAAAGCAGCCAAAATAAGATGGCTAGTGAAATTTTTTGGAGTATTTGGTTGGGGATTAAATTCCCAGAATATAAAACAAATTTCTTGTACTGACTTGCAAACCATAGACCACCTTTGGCAAAAATATAGTAATGGAAAATTTGGATTTAGCGTACAAAAGCAAATTTACTTGAATACCGGAAATAATCCATTAGAATTTACAAAAGAAACTTATAAACGATTTGCTGAGAAAATTGGATGGAAACTGAAGCGTAATAAAGGATTTTTAGGTGGATGGTTATTATACTGTAATTTAATCTTTAAAAATAAAGCTCCTCAAGGACATCTCCCAGTATTAATAACTTCAAAAATTTGGTTTTGGTCTGTATGTTTTGGGCTAATATTTTGTTCTAGTATCGTTGGTATATTTGGTATTTATAGTTATTTAGTTTTAAATTTGTATTACATCTACGGTGGTGTAATTAATAGTTGGTTTTTGATTTTAAAGGCACAGCAGTATGGGGCTTTGATTGCTGCTTATGTAACTGCTGCTGTTTTACTATTTATTAGCTTTGTTGCTATTGTGTTATTTTTGATTTGGGTTAGTAGAATAATTCGGCTTAGTTATTTAATCAGAAGGCGTTGGCATTTGTCGAATTCTCATTCATATTTTTGCTTTCTTGCACATAGACTTGATGAGTGTAATGCAGAAGCGTTTAAATCATCTATATAAAAAAATTAAGAGTGACTATGTTTAATTATTTCAGTTAAAATATTAAAATACAAATCAAATAGTTACAGTAGGTTGGGTGAAGCGAAGCGCAACCAAACAATTATCCATCCTAGTTGGGTTTATCCTACGGATAAGCTCCCCTAACGCTCCTCAACCCAACCTACAAATTAGTTAAAAATTTTAAATGTAAATCAAACTCAACAAAAATCAAGAAAATAATTATGGCAAACCTCACAATTAATGATTTACTTGATAAATTAATGGCAAAAATTTAACAATTAGCTAATCAAAATAATCGCCGGTTAAACCAACAAGCTATTGTAATCTTGAAAGAACTTTTGCAAGATGAAAAAACAAAATTGCTGAATTCCCCAAATACAGATTATATCTGGGAAGAAAGACGGAAATTAGTTCCCGAACTTATAGCTAGAATTGAAAACATTCACAAAGAATTATCTACAGATATAGAATGGCTCGATAGTACCGAATTAATTCGAGAAGATAGAGATAACCGATGACAACTTCTTTTAAATCTGTTGTCGATGCAAGTGTAGTAATTAAACAATATTGTCTAACCGAGAAATATCTCTTAATCCCTGTTGGAATTTTCTCATTGACCAATTGCTTTGGATTAAACTATACAAATCTTCTTGCTTGATTTTTCTAGGCTCATCCATCCAACTACGATAACATTGATAATGATTTGACATATAACCAATTCCTATGGTTAACCCGTACCTATCTCCTCCATGTATTTCCGAATAATTAGAAGGGAAAATGTATTCAATTCTATAAGGAATTAAAGGAATTAATAATCGTGCTTCTTCTACAGTTACAAGATAGCCGATAAAGATAGAATCTGGGCAAGCAGGGTTAAGATGTTGGAATAATCTAAAAGGGATGAATAAGCGATCGAGTTCTTCACAGATTGTTAGAGCTTTTGGATAAGTTAAACCAAGAGTATGCCAATAAATGTCTACCTTTATTCTACTTCCGTCGCGAATCGTAGACATTTTTATGTTTCGGTTATCTAAGTAAATATTAGATTCTGCCATAATAACTGTTTCTCTTTTTTTATAGATTTCAGTGAAAAGTCAAATACCAGTATTTATAACTATTAAAACATTTTCCTTGATGTCTGGTTCTCTAGCATTGAGCTTATTGACTCTGACGCTCATAATTTAAAGTCGTATTAGCAATCTTTATTAGCCACAAAATATCTTCGGGATAGGGATTTAGAAAGAGTAATTTTTTCTACTAGTTGTTACCTGTTCCACAATTATTCAAAAATTCTAATCAAAAACAACTGTGCGATTTCCATAAACCAACACTCGATTTTGTAAATGTAAACGCACCGCCCTCGCCAAAACTATCCGCTCCAAATCTTTGCCTTTTCTAATTAAATCTGAAACTTTATCGCGATGACTAACTCGCACTACATCTTGTTCAATAATCGGACCTGCATCTAAATCACTTGTTACATAATGAGCGGTTGCTCCAATAATTTTTACTCCTCTGATATAAGCCTGATGATAAGGTTTTGCTCCGACAAAAGCGGGCAAAAAAGAATGATGAATATTGATGATTTTAGGAAACTTTGCCACAAAATCTTGACTTAAAATTTGCATATATTTTGCCAAAACAACTAAATCAATTTTGTATTGTTTCAGCAACTCTAACTGTTTGGTTTCTTGAGTAGATTTAGTTTCTTTTTTTATAGGGATATGATGAAAATCTGCACCAAATTGATCGGCAACATATTTTAAATCTGGATGGTTACTAATAATTAAGGGAATTTGTGCTAAAAACTCCTGAGATTGTTGTCGCCAAATTAAGTCTAATAAACAATGATTTTGCTTGCTCACCCAAATAGCAATTCTTGGCACTGCATCAGAAAAATTTAGTTGCCAATTTGCCTGTAGTGGAGCTGCTATTTTTGCAAAAGTTGGCACTATTTCTTCCCTAGATAATTTAAACCCATCTAACTGCCATTCTAGCCGGGTTAAAAATAATCCAGCAGCAAAATCTGTATGTTGGTCAGCATGAATAATATTTCCACCATTGTCATAAATAAAGTTAGCAAATTTAGCCACTAAACCTGGTTGGTCTGGGCAAGAAATTAATAGTATTGCTGTAGGATTATCCATAGATTATATCTGATGCTAAAGTTAATTTTATTAATTTACTCCAAACTGCTACAAATGTCGATAAATTAATTACACATCCTATTGACTTTCTTTTCCCTGTTCTGTCTTTCAACAAAGAAATTTATTTGGCACGACTACTTACCTAAAAACTAAAAATATAATTCTTCATTTCGCCAAACAGCTCTAACTAATTTAATTTCACCGTAACTATAACGCTCTTGTAAATACTCATAAATAGGTTTCAATGTTTCATCCCCCACTTCTTCTATTGCAGCCATAATTTCTGTCTGAATTTCTGGTTTTACCAACCTATCAATATCCACTGGTTGCTCTTTTTCAATCAACTCAGCTAAATGACTAGCAACAGTGCTAGATTTAATTCCTCTTTCATTGGCAATAGCATCAATACTTAATCCCTTTTTATACAATTCAAATGTTTCTATTTGCGTCATAGAAAGAACATTATCTACAACTTTTGCTAACTCCCGAATAGGTTCCGACTTAGTAGGTAAATTATACTCAGCACAATAATTTATAATAGTCTCAATAAACTCTTTTCCATACTTATCTCGCTTCCGAGTACCCACTCCCGAAATATCAATAAATTCATCTAAAGTTTGCGGACGTTTCTGTGCCATATCTCGTAAATTAGAATCGTGAAAAATCATATAAGGAGCTACATTTTCTCCATCAGCAATTCGTTTTCTTAATCCTCGCAACTCCTCAAATAATCTTTGTTCATCAGCAGCTAAAGAAGTAGTAGTTTTTTCACTTTGACGTTTCTTTTCTATAGCAATTTCTACCT
>JASJEE010000430.1 GCA_030064835.1 Microcoleaceae cyanobacterium MO_207.B10
GTATTTTTTGGTAATTGCGCTCACTATTGAATAACAAATATTTGGGATTGTTCAATATTTTATTTTCATACCTTGATTCAGCAACGCCATTTTCCGGAGATGTCTAATTCAAAGTGTGGGAACCGTGTAAGATTTGACACGGAGACACAGAGACGCGGGGACGCGGGGTGTCATTCAGCAATTAACAATGAATAATGACTTTGACTTTTGCCAATTACTTGACGGTTAAACTCTCACCAAAGTATAAAATTAATGCGAGGTAATTGGTATAAAATACCCGAAATTATCAAGACTAATTTTATAGCAATACATAGAAAGTAATAAGTCAGAGGCATTTATAGCAATCATTGTTCAAAATATATAGCAATCCTAAATTAGGTTGTAACAATTTTTTTTATAGTAGGGATTTGTAGACCAAATCCCTACATTTTTTTCACAAATCATTTAATATGGCTCTAATATCATGTCCAGTTTAATAGTTACACTTTGGAGGAAAGAAGGCAGAAGGGAAGAATCAAGTTAGAAGGCGTCAAGTTTTTTATAACTAATTATCCGAACATGATATCAGTAAAAATAAATACAGAAAAATCTTTTTTTTTAGTTTACTCACATTCTGAAGAAATCGTCAAGAACTTAAATTAATATGTAATAGATAAGCCAGGAAAACAAAATCCAGTAAATTACAAAGTATTAATTAACTAATATGATTGAGCATTGACATGAGTGAGAAAAAATCTACAGAATTACCAATTTGGGTGCAAAACAGAGACCAAGTAATTACTAACGATGCTGGTGTCGAATGGCGAGGAGGTGAACGACCAGATTATTCTCGCAATAATCAAGTTTTCCAACAAGAAAGCAAGTATAATCATGCCGAAGGTTCCTTAGAAGCGATCGCCCATAACTTAGTTAGAACTTTTGAGATGGAAGCATCTAATAAAAGTAATCCTCACCAATGGTTATCTGTGGTTGCCGATCAATTTAAAATGAGTAGTAATGGTGGCAAAGAGTACACCGCTCAGGAAGTCAAAGAACAAGGAACATATAATCTTTTTCTTGGAGAAAATGAACATTATAGTCCTGAAGCAGAAACATTTGAATCATCTTTTGAAACTTTTCATACAGCTTTTCCCGATGGGTTTCTTTGGGAATTAGTAGAAGTGCTTTCAGGCCCACCAAATGTTACTTTTAAATGGCGACATTGGGGAACTTTTAAGGGGAATTTTAAAGATTATTCCCCCACAGGAGAAACAATAGAAATTGTTGGTTTGAGTATTGCACGAGTAACTGAAGACCTGAAAATTTTGTCTTTAGAACATTATTTTGATAATAGTAAATTTTTAGGAAAATTAACTGTAGGTGGTTGTCCGTTTCATCAAAAATAATAGAATGAGTTAACTACAAAACTTATTTAATGACTCCGCCTGGTATAACACCTAAACCCAACCCAGGCAAATCATTCGGCAAAAAGCGCCCTCCATTCATCACCGCACCAGTAAACGGATCGTCAATCAAATTCAGATGACTATCCAAATCTAAATAATCTGCTAGTGGGGCGAGTTGTGCTGCTGCCGTATTCGCCAAACAACTGTCAGAATAACAACCAAACATTACCTGTAACCCACAAGCTTTAGCCGTATAGACCATTCGCATCGCCTCAGTTAAACCCCCAGACTTCATCAACTTAATATTGATACCATGGACGCAGTTTGCCAACTTCGGAATATCTGCACTCGTAAAACAACTTTCATCCACAAAAATAGGTAACGGCGACTGCTGATAAAGGCGGGGTAAGTCTGCTATCGCCGACACAGAAGCTAATGGCTGCTCCACATAATGCACACCAACAGTAGCCAACCAGTCGCACATTTTCACCGCGTCCGGCAAATTCCAACCACCATTCGCATCCACATACAACAAAGCATCCCGTGGCGCTTCCTCTTTCACCGCCATCAACATTTCCCGATCTGCTGCAATACCCTCCGGACTACCCAACTTCACTTTTAACACCCGCGCATCAATAAATTCCAGCCAGTTTCGCACCCTCTGTTTAGCAGCTTCCGGTGTACTGATACCAATAGTCACAGAAATAGGAGGGATGCGATCGCGCTCTAAACCCCAAAGTTGCCACAAAGGCAAACCCACTTTTTTACCCATCCAGTCATGCAACGCCATATCAATAGCAGCTCTAGCTGCAGAAGGTATTTGTGCTGCTATCAACACTTGCTCTATTTGCTGTCTATCTAGTGGGGTGAATTTTTCTAGAGTCGGGGCAACTTGTTGCAAAGCTTGTTGTAAAATAGCCGTAGTTTGCGGTTTTTCTCCTATGGAAAAAGGCGAAGCTTCCCCCCAACCTTCGATATTTTCATGTTGTATTTTTACCCAAATATTACTACTTTCGGCTGTAGTCCCCCGACTAATAGTTAACGGAAATCTTTTATGGACAGTAAAAGTTTGAATCTGAATTTGCATGATTAATTTTTTGTATATTTTATATAATAAATGCTTGGCGTTTAGAAAAAAAAGTTATTTGTCTAGAAAAATCAACTATTAACTTTCATAGTCAATGATTCATCAAGCAAGTATCTAACTTGTTATGTGATTATTATAGCAATCTGAAATTAGTTGTGATAAACTTTTCATAGTACCTTAGCTGTTCAAATTTTAATGGTCGCTAATTATCTGTTGTTTATAGTATAAAAATCTAGCTAAATTATTGTCAACTATTATGCTCAACAAATATCTTCACAATTACCTAAAACCAAAAAATAATCAGCATCTAAGTTTAGATATTAACAGTATTGCCACACTAAACGCAGTTATAAAAATATTGGTTTTAGTATTTAATAATTTTCTTAAAATCATCTCTAATTCAATCTTGCTCAGATTACTATTACTTCATACATTCAAAATTAGTTTTGTTTTTCCCAGTTTGCTGATGCTACCAAAAATCAAGCAATTAGTTTGGAGCATATCTTTAATTATAACTATCTTACTGTGGACAAATCAAGCAATAGCAGGTCCCCTCGCTGAGAGAATCGAAAATTTTCCTAACTGGGAAAATAAACCATCAATTAGTCTTGCTGAAGCCGACTTAATTTATCCAGACTGGATAGCTGGTAATTGGAATGTCAAAAGCACTTTAATCGAGATGGTTGCACCATTAGCACCCGAAATTGTCACACCAGGTTTTGAAAATAATCGTAGCTCTTTGAATCAACCTATAAAATTTCAAGTTCGGTTTATTAAATTTCAACCTCAGAAAATTAGCACCAATATATCTAAACAAAAACCAATAAATTTGCCGATATATTGGCAGACAGTATTTGAAAATCAAGACCAACAAAAATTTAACTTACCTGAAAATGCTGTCATAGCAGACAGAGAATTTAATGGCTTAAACATTGGCAAAGCAATATTAGGTGAAAACAACATTTTATCTGTAAAAGTTGACCAGAATAACCCCAATCAACAAACAACTACTTTGCCAAAAAATCTCAAAATAGTTTCAATTGTGAGCAGTCGTGGCAGTGAAAGATTAAACCCGAACAAATTTATTACTTGTGAAATAACTAAGCAAATTTTTCAAAGTGATACAATGATTTATTTAAACGAAGTAGAAACAACCACAAAGTATAATTATATTACTGATAAAAATCACAAACAAAAAATAACAGCAGACCAAATAACAGCAATTTATTTATCACCCCAAGACCCAGATTATTTTGTAGCTGGTAATCGCCCTGTAGCATTGTATCGTTATCAATTAGAATTATCACCTATAAAGGAAAGGTGGTAGGTTTTAGCTTGTAGGTGATAGGTATTAATATAATGTCATTTCAGTTATCAGTAAATATTCCGCTCCAGTGAAGCTCTCGGAATTTTACTGTAATAATCCCCGTCAGATACTCCTTGGAATTTATCCTCGGCAATATTTTTGGAAATTGGTATAATACCAAATTGATAAATGTTTGCTACAAATATTATCAATCTTGGGTTTTGGGTATAGGGTGTGGGGTGTGGTGAAATCAGAGGAAAAACAAAGAAAAAGGCTGGTTATCAAAGTGATAAAGTGGCAAAAATTTATTAATTAGTTAATCGTTGAAGTTTGCTCAAGCATCACATTCTTTTTTTTAATTGGTATAAGAATCTAAAATAATCAAATCAGGTATGACTTTTGTAGAGATTATTAACTAAAACCCTACAGATAGATTGCCAGATTAATTTTGGACTAAATCGTTAAAACTGCCTTCACAAATAAAACAGTATCAGGATAGAGGAAATGCAAAGATTCAGACAACTGTCAATTATTATATTATATCTCGCCAATAAATTACCCACAAAATTAATTAGCATAGGAGGAATATTAGGGGCGATTACATTAACTGGATGTAGCCCCTCACGGCAGACCCTAACCATGTCTAGTGGTGGAAACGGTGGAGCTTACGAGCGCATTGGCAGGCAAATAATAACTTCAGCTCAGGAAGTTGGAAAGATAACTGTCCGCGATAACCATGACTCTCCAGGATCGCAAAAAAATCTAGAACGCCTTCTCAGCGGAGAAATAGACCTTGCCCTAGTGCAACTAGATGTAGCAAGCGAAGCTATGACAACAGGCAAAGTACAGGCAATAGTAGTGCTTGCCCACGAATATTTACACATAATTACACAAGCTAATTCAGAAATAGAAACCCTGAGCGATCTTCAAGGAAAACGAGTTGCTATTGGGCCTCCCGGTAGTGGCATTTATTTCACTGCTAAACGAGTATTTAGTGCTACGAATTTAAACATTGTAGAAGAACAAATTCGTTTCGATGAAGCCTTTAACAAAGTTAGAGAACAACAAATAGATGCAATGGTCTACGTCGGTCCATTAGGCAGTAGTAAAAAAATTCAAGCAGAGCTGACAAAAGCTCCCCTACTTAGACTCATCCCCATAGAAAAAGCTTTAATTAACTACTTAACCATTCAATTTCCTGAATCATACCAAAGTGCAATTTTTCCCCAAGGTAGTTACGTTCCTCTACGACCCCTACCCTCAGAAGACTTACCTACTATTTCCACTGCTGCTGCTTTGGTAACTCGTCCTAATATTAGCAAACAAACAATTGCTCTTTTAACTTGGTCGATCCTCTCATCTTCTAGACAATATTCATTATTTTATCCAGAGCTTGCTGACGGAAATGCTGACTCTTTATTACGCAATGGATTAGTATTTCTTCATCCCGGTTCCCAACAAGCATTTAACGAAGGCGACCCCAGAGAAGTATGGGTACGCTACTTGGAGGAAAATCAAGACTTACAGGCTGGTGTTATTATTGTTATTTCTACAGGTATAATTGGCTTTCTGTTGCGTATGTGGCGTCAAAAGCGCTGTCAAAATTTCATTAAAAATAGCCGTTTAGCTCTCAATGAGATTAGTGATAATGTAGAAACAAATCCAAGTCAAACTCTTAAAGAAGTGGAAGAATTAAGACAGCAACATCGGCTAATGTTAATTGAAGGAGACTTACCAAAAGAAGCTTATGAAAAGTTAGAAAAAATGACCCAAGTAATTGCAGAACAATGCCGAAACTTGCAAGAAAAACAACGTCAAGCAAATATTCGGAATACCTTAGAATTGATTGAAGAGTGGCAGAGTTTTTCAAAATTTTGCCCAGAAGAAGCGAAAAAAAAGCTAAAGGAACTAGAGGATAAGTATCGGGAACTGTTACTATCACGTCAGATTGACCTTCAAACTTATATTAATTTGAAGCAGCTAATTAATCATCATGTAAGTGTTAATATTAATCATAATATTCCTACTACTCTACGGTCATAAATAGTGGTTATTTCAGTTATCAGTTATCAGTTATCAGTTATCAGTTAGCCTCTTCTGGTCGGAACTGCATTAACAGTTATTAGTACCTCTGCAATAAGGAGGCTGGAAATTTGGAATATTCTCTTTTTTTATTCCCTTATATCAAATCTGCTTGAATACTTATTATATATAACCCATTTGAGATCTTTTGTTGAAATACAAAGCCTTCAGAAAAGGCGTTTTCAGGAGCTTAACAACTATCAGGGTTCAAAAGACCGAAGAATCACGAAAAATGACT
>JASJEE010000425.1 GCA_030064835.1 Microcoleaceae cyanobacterium MO_207.B10
CATCAATTAATACCCCATCCATATCAAATAATATTGCTTTAATTTCACTCATTAAAAAACTCCTGAGCTGCTGCTGGAAAGTCTGTGCATAACATTAAATTATCTGTGGCAAATTCTAGTTCAATTTTTCGCCATATCTCCCACACATTTTGATATTCACGTTTATGTAATTCCGGAGATACAAGGGCAATTAATTTATCTTGTTGTAGATGTTTTTCCACATCTTTTATATTCCACCAATCACTTTGGAAACAATCTAACCAAACTCCCTCTGCTTGTTCATATAAAGCAGGATAGGGTTCATATTCACTATGTCTAGTAAAAAACTTGAGTTGATTTTTTTCGTATCCTAAAGTATCGGGAACCGACATATCAAAAGCAAAATAATTCCTGATTGAATATTTATCTATGAGTTCCTTCAGTAAAACTTGTAACCCATCAGCTTTAATATTAATAGCAATCGGCAAATCACAATTAACAGTTTGATAACAGTTAAAAACTGTCTCAAGTAATAAATATGGTGCTTTGGTTAAATCATGGCTAATTACCAATTGACCCTCATGGTCACGAATATCTAATTCACAGCCAAAACCACCCATAAATGATTTTTCAAAGGCAGCTAATGTATTTTGCTCAGACTTAGTTTTCCAAACTCCTCTATGAGAGAGAAATTTCATCTTCCTTCCTTAGTTTTAAAAGCTAATATATTCTTCTGATCAAAAACTGCATAAACAGAAAAAATTACAGATAAAAATATAAAACTAATTACCTATATTTAATCCTGGTCATCCGTTGCAATAACTGTTTCCACTCCTGATACCCATTCAAACGACGCACCTCAAATCTTTCTCCCTTTTCCCCAGAAAACTGCTTCCAACTTTTCACCCAATTAGAAACAGTTTTAGTCCGCGAAAAAGACGTACATTTCAAAGAACTCTGTAAACAATCAACCATTCGATTAATATCCCCATTCCGATAAGCAAACCAAGCATCCCACACCAATAGCTTATACTCCCTTTCTCTCTCCGAAATAGTCTGAGTAGCGATCGCTTCCCGATATCTATATCTATCCAACTCACCTTGAGTCCGATGCAACGCTAACTTAGTTTGTGCTAACTCCCCCTGAGTATGCTCCAAGTGAGACTGAATTTGCTCCAACTCCACCTGCATCTGTTTTCTCAGCGACTCAGACTCCTCAAACTCATTCTGCATTTGATACAACTCAGCATGAGACTGTTCCAACTCAATCAAAAGCTGATACAACTGAAGTTGCGATCGCTCCAACTCCTCTTTGACATCCTCCATACCCATAACCTCTAATATATGCTCCCAAAACAACTCACCATTTGTTGCCACGGTTTTGATTGACTCAGACGCAAAGCATCTAACTCATAACCAGACTCTCCACTATATCCAGCAAAAGTTTTCACCCAGTCTGAAACCGTTTTCGTCAACGAATAGGGAGAATAAGTCAAAGACTTCTCCAAATATTCCACCATTTCCCCAAAATACCCAGTACAATACAACCGCCAAGCAACCCAAACCAGAGTCCGATAACGACACTCCCTTTCCAAACAACGCACCCCTGCAGGTAAATCAGAACGGGCAAAAAACCGATCTCTTACCCGCCACGACTCCAGCGCTTGTAATGGAGTATTCAAAGAATCATTGGAACTATGCTCCCGATAACAAACTGTCACCTCTGGCACCCAAGCTGTTTCGCAACCCATCAGCGCCAAACGTTGCACCAAATCCAAATCCGATGCTTGTTTAAACTCCCTATCCAAACCTCCCACTTCCTCCAACCAGCACCGACGAAACATCATCGCACTAAAAAGTATCGGCATCCAGCGCACCCAATTTTCCAAATCCAAAACAGGCACCCGGTGCCAAGGTTTTACATCCTCGATAGCTTCTCCCAGTTGATTAACCCTGCGCCAACCAGTGTGGAGAATCCCCACTTCTGGTTGAGCATCAAAACAATTCACCTGGAGTGCAAGTTTATTTGGCAGGAAAAAATCATCATGGTCTAAAAATGCCACAAATTCTCCCTGTGCTATCTCTATCCCACGATTACGAGCTGCTGCTACTCCCTGATTTTCTTGGTAAATATAACGAATTTTCTCCCGGTAAGGTTGCAACTTTAAGTGCGTTTCTTCTCGTGAGCCATCATTTATTACTATTAGTTCAAAATTACAATAAGTTTGATTCAAAACACTTTCCACAGCTTGCCCAATATAATCCGGACAATTGTAGACTGGAATAATTACACTCACTCTTGGTTTTTCTGTCGCCAATGACATCAAACCTCCACTCAATTTATGATTAAGCTTTATTTAAAATAAACACTATCCTCTGAAAATATCCGGAAATTTCCCAGTAATATTATATTCAAAATCAAAAAATCCTTCTAACTACTAGATATCTCTAAATAATAAAAAATAAAATTAATTATCGTCAAAAAAACATCAATTATTTCCCCCTACTCCCTACTGACTAAAATCATAATCGCCTGCCCAAACATAAGCATTCAGCTATTAGCAGTCAGCTCTCAGCTCTCATAAGTGGACTTTAATGAGTATAGAGTTTAAGCACAGCTTTGATAGTAAATATAAATTCTGATTCAATTAGTCAAGCTTTTATCTAACACGGGCAAGCAATGGCTAATTGCTGAAGTGCTGACAGCTGAATATTTACTCCCAAACTATCATAGTCTTCTCTATAGCAATCCTAAATTCGTCGTCAAAAGTTTTATAATAGTTAATTTGAGCTGAAAACTTGCAAATTATGACTCCTGACTCCTAGCCACAAAAATATTACCACCTAAATAGGATTGCTATATTTGTTCTTAATCTCAGCAAAAATTTTTTTCTTTACCACTATTTTAGTTAAACTTAAAAAAGTTCATAAAAATTAACAATTCATCTAACTTTAAATTTTATTTGACATCTATAATCATTAAAGTATAGTATTTCAAATCCCAGACAGGAGAAATCCCACCTCCTAGTAGGGAAGTCTACTAATCGAGGTTGCACATTATGAAATGATACTGCAAAAAATTTGCTTGGACTTTGACTGAAAAAAAACCATTAACTAATCATTTTAGTAATTCCCAAATCTCAAATTCGAGCATCCAAAATCCAGAATCATTCGTCACTGTGCAACACCTACTAATCACCTAAATTCCAATCAAATTCTCACATATATTCAACTAAAGGATCAAATAAAAAATGCCGTCACAAATTGAGCAAGAAGCCGCCGAACATAACTTAAAACAGGGAAATCAGCTAAAAAAACAAGGTCAACTAGATGCAGCCCTAGAAAAATATCAAAAAGCATTAGAAGTCTACCCAGAATATGTACAAGCCCTCCAACAAGTAGCAGCAATTTATGAACACAAAAAACAGCTAAACCAAGCATTAAAATGCCATGAAAAAATTGTTAATATTAATCCTGATAATGCTAAAGCATATCTCAATTTAGCCACAATTAATGAGAAACAAAAAAATCTTAATGCTGCCATCACTTACTACCAAAAAGCTATAGCAATCAAACCCAAACAACCAGTAAAAGTTTATCTCAACCTGGGTAATAGCCTGAGGCAACAGGGACAAATGAAACAGGCAATTTCTGTCTACAGAAAAGCGATAAAAATGAGACCAAAACAGCCGGCAAATGTATATATAAAATTAGGAGATTCTCTGCAAAAACAGAAACGTATAGATGCAGCAATTTCTACATATCAAAAAGCACTAGAACTCAAACCAAACAACCCAAATATCTATATCTTTTTAGGTGATGCTTTTCTACAAAAAGGTGCAATAGATGAAGCAATCTCAAACTATCAAAAAAGTATTGCACTCAAATCAGACTCTTCTCTAGCTCATAAAAACCTGGGAGATGCTTATCAGAAAAAAGGTACCTTAGATGAAGCCTTAGAAAGTTATCTTCAAGCTAGTGAATTGAAGCCCAATACACCTAGTATTAACCGTCTAATTGGCGACACGTTACTCCGAAAAGGTTTGGATTCTCAAGCTCTGAACTATTACCGTCAAGCAATAATAGCTGAAGAGTGATAAATACTAAATCCATAAATTATATTATTAAGTAACATTAATTAACCGTAATGTAGGGACGTTCCATGCAACGTCCCTACAAGTATGAGGAAAGATTGTTGATTACAATTATTTAATGAGACGTCATATTAGAGATTACTATCTCTAAACTGCTACGCGGGGTAGTCTATGCTTAAAACTGCAAAGAATCTCCCAAGAAATAGTTCCTAAAGTATTCGCCCAGTCTTCAGCAGAGATTTGATATTTACCCTGTTGCCCCAATAAAGTTACCACTTCACCTGTTTCCAAATCTGGAATATCGCTAACATCTAACATTAACTGATCCATAGTAATAGCTCCTACCTGTGGAATCAGGCGACCGCCCACAATAACTTTCATTTTATTAGAAAGATTACGAGGCACACCGTCAGCATAACCAATACCAACTACTGCTAAACGCATTCGCTTTTGAGCTATAAACTGATAACCATAACTAACACCTGTTCCTGCTTCAATAGTTTTCACCTGTGTCACCCTGGCTTTAACTTGCATCACAGGTTTTAAGTCAACTTTCTCGTGCAAATGAGGAGCCGGATAAAGACCATAAATAGCTAAACCAACCCGCACCATGTCATAGTGCAAAGCAGAGTCAGTTAAAGTCGCTGCCGAATTAGCAAAATGAATTTTGACATCACCAGATAAACCTTTTTCGCCAATACCACACAAATTTATTGCTTCCTCAAACCTCTGATGCTGCTTTCTCATCACTGTCTGGTCAAGACTATCTGCTGTAGCTAAGTGGGAGTAAATACTAGCAATTTTTAAATTTGGTAATCCCTGCACAAATTGTACAAATTCCACTGCCTGTTGCCAAGGAGTACCCAAACGAGACATTCCTGTATCTAACTTGAGATGTACTGGCATTGCTTCAGTGCAATGGGAAAGAGTTTCTGAGAAAACTAAAGCTTGCTGAGGTGTACAAATAGTTGGTTGCAGTTGCCAGTGAGCGATCGCTTGAATTTGTTCTGGTCGATCTGTTGCCCCCAAAATTAAAATTGGTGCTTCAATACCAGCTAATCTTAATTCTATTCCCTCTGGTACTGTTGCTACTGCTAACCAATCTGCTCCAGCCTCTAAAATAGTTTGAGATACTTTAGATGCACCATGCCCATAAGCATCTGCTTTGACTACTCCCATTAATTGAGTTTTTGCTGACAAAAGACTCTTGAGCTGTTGGATATTATGGGCCAATGCCTGATCGTTAATTTCTACCCAAGCTCTTTGACAAATGCCTCCATAAGTATCACTTTCTATTTTTTCTAGCCTTGAACTTTCTGTTGCTAGAGTTTTAAAAGAGGCGTTTTCCCAGCTTAACATTTTGACTCACTCCTCAATAAATTTACTTTACTATCTCAAACTATTTGCTTCCTAAATTTTTCAAGATCAGGGTACAAAAGCTATCCCTGATCAGAAAATCCGCACAACCCTTTTATGATAAGGAGGTAAGGGAGTAGGGAGATGGGGAGGTCGGGAGGTGGGGAGGTGGGGGTCCCAAAAGCCTCTAATGAAAAAATTGTTTGGTACGGGTAAAACAGTGGGGACGCACCAGACGCGGAGATGCTGAGATGGGGCGAACAGGCTACGGTTTCGGCCATTTTATGTGAAGAAATTTTCTGGAATTTCAGCAGCAAATTTTAGTGTTTTGAGGCCAATAAGAGCCAATAACTCGGAGATAAATTGAAGATAAAAAGCTCTAAAAGCCAAAGCCTTAGCTATCCTAACTTTTAGCTTTATTCAGCCAGCCCTAATTAAATAGGTTGACTCTCCTGAAATCTATAAAATATATAACTTCCCTCTAATGTCTACGTTTTACAGCGCTTTTGCTGATTGATAAACCACATCGTCACAACCAAAACCTTGTAGGGACGTTCCATGGAACGTCCCTACTGTGGTCTACTGAAATGAAAACCGCTGTATG
>JASJEE010000423.1 GCA_030064835.1 Microcoleaceae cyanobacterium MO_207.B10
TTTTGAAGTCTTACCTCTTTTAGATTTTAGTCACTCTAAGCTCTCTTAATACTTGTTTTACAAACAGTCTCTAACTCGGTAAAAATTGAAGCTAAATATTTCCCTGATGGGGTTTTGCTAATCGTGATACTCTTAATCTCTCCTTTGATTTCTCGATGAATTATCATTTTAATAAGAGACATTTTAGGAAGCTTTAATTTTCCTTCCTCAGTCAGAGAAAAGTGTTGAGGAACTCGAAAAGATTGTCTGTTAGACCTCTTTTTGAATCTAGGAAATTTTGCTAATCCTTTAAAAAAGCGAGAATAAGCAGTTTCTAAATCTTTAAGAGTTTGCTGTAAGGCTTGAGAATTAACCTCTTTTAACCATTGAAACTCTTTTTTTAGAGATGTTAGTAATTTCGCCCATTCTTGATACCGTAAACTCTTTTTACAATCAGCATAGATATCAGTAGTTAAGCGCAGAAAATAGTTATAAACAAATCTTGAACAGCCAAAGCATCTGGCTCAGAATTGTTGCTGTTCAAGATTAGGATATAGCCTAAATTTGTACGCTTGATTACCCATGTCTAGTACCCCCTTAAGAATACTCTAGGTTATGTTATCTATTTTGTGCAAAAAAGTGAAGCTATGTGTGGACTTCCTTTGGTCGGTTTATTTGTTGGTTGCCATTCATCCTCAACTTTTTGAGAAGATGGGGTATTCTGGCGACATTAGGATAAATCACTCCTAACTGACAATAATTTCAATAAGAATTAGTCCAAAAAATAGTGTGACTTATTTATCACATTATTTGGATTCACTGAATTAGTATCAATGCCACAAATCATTTTCAAATTCCGAGAAAGTAATAAAAAGTTAATAAATTTTTATTACTTTTTTTCAGCCTCCTTTTATTAGGCACAAGAACCTTGTCTATCTTGTTTATCAAGTGCTTTTTATATTCCAAGTTTACCAAGTTTTACCATATAGATATTCAGTAAATGTTAAATTCTGTACCAATATGCCAACATCTGCTATAATTCTGGCTTAAAATAGATACACCGTAATGGGGGATTCCAAGAGGTGTTCAATGTTAGTAATATTAATGGAAAATCAACTCGTTGCTCCTCAGCAAGTTTGTCAAGGTTGTTTGTTAGCAGATCGAGGCGGTCAACCCCGATGGAAAGGAGGTCAACTACGTTGTGGTCATCCAGTTCCTAAGTTAGCTGAGAGTCAACCAGACCAGTATGAATGTCAGATGGGCTTCCGTGTAGCTAGTATTGAATAACAATTTTGACTTAAATACTTAAAAATTTATCAAATATACTCTTTTTGAAACTAGACTTAGATTACTAAGTCTAACACTTAGTCATTTGCTGCGCTATCCTGATATTTATATGTATCTCATTGATGACCAAATTTCAGGAGTAATTTATAATGACTTGGCGTGGTTCCACAACAGTTCAAGATAAAATTTTTGCTTGTTTACCTTATCTATTACCATTACTTGATGGAATACAGTATGGGGACTATTTATTTAACCAGTTTCCCCCCCTCAGAATAATATTAGTCCCTCTAGCACCCCTGTTCCAGATTTATCGAGGTATACCTTTCTTTGGCTTAGTAGTTTTCTTTGCCCTTTATTTATTCGTGGTGAGAAATGATAATATCTCTCACTTTATTCGTTTCAACGCTATGCAAGCAATTCTTTTGGATATTATTTTGATTTTGTGTGGTCTAATTCTATCAATATTAGGAGGAAGTTTAGGAGGGTTTATTCTAGAGACTCTTTCTAATATGATATTTTTGGGAGTTATAGCATCATTTATCTATGCAGTAGTCCAGTCAGCTTTAGGGCGTTATGCAGAAATTCCTACCATTTCTGATGCTGTTTATATGCAAGTCCGTTAACAGAAAGGAGCGATAAAACCACAAGTTAGCAGTTGCAAATAACCTCTGTCCTAAAGAAATTAGCTCCTGTCTAAAGACTCATTATATATTTGTATTTTTGAGTCAGTAAACTCAATCAAGTAAGTCAGCTTGTAGAAGTAGGAAATTCAAACAGGTAAGCATTTCCTCCAGAATACTGCGCAAAAAGGAGTTAAGCTAGTGCAGGATGTCAGAAATAACTGACCAGTAACAAAATGCTCAAAGCCTTACCAAGCAAAAATTATGACTTATGACTTCTGAGTTATGACTTCTGAGTTCGGCGTAGCGGTACTAGCCTCCTATTGCAGGAACTGCATTATCAGCTATTTATTTTAGCTTTAGATAAAGGCTTTATTCATTAAGTCAAAATTAAATCTTACTACTGGATTTAAACATCTATCTAATAAAATTGTGGGTTAAAAGGAAGTGTGGGAGGAGGGGGAGGTGTGGGAAGATGAGGAAAATCGGTATACCTAGAAACAAAAATCTATTGCACAGTTTTAGGCGTGTCAGTCCACTAGAATTTTGCACAAAATTAGCTGTGTCTGTCCAGTAGCAAAAGTCAAAGGTCAATTAATTACCATTTTGTATTTGCTTAACAGCGAGAAGACAAAGTTAATATATTGACTGTTGAATTGTGACTTTTAACTTTTTCATAGAATAACTAGCTTTTGTCAAATAAATTTTGTAATATAAAAGATCCTTGCTTATTCATCAATTCTGAGAAGAAGCCATGTAGTCCAAAAGGAGATTATTTCCGTGAGACCATTCATTTACGAAACAATGTATATTATGCGTCCTGATCTGAATGAAGAACAAACAGAGCAGGCAATTACAAAATATAAAGAGCTTTTGCAAGAACAGGGAGCATACGATCTAGAAATTCAACATCGTGGTAAGCGTCGTTTAGCCTATGAAATTGATAATCATCGTGAAGGTATATATATTCAGATGAATTATCAAGGTCCTCCTAGTCAAATAGCAGTTTTAGAAAGAGCTATGCGCTTGAGTGAAGAAGTTATTCGCTACCTAACTATCAAGCAGGAAGTACCAAAAACTCCAGCATCAGATACTCAAGGTGAACCAGTAGCTGAACCAGTAGCTGAACCAGCAGCTACAGTAGCAGAGGGTGTTGCTGAATAAAGGTATTAATTAAGTAAGTTAGGGACTAATTATTACCTGATGATGCTAGGCTTTTTAGTTGTTTTGTTGCTAGAATTCATATCTAGTTTCATCAACGCCTAGCCTAGCAGATTGACTACTCCCCGGACTCAAGTGCAAAATTGTAGTAGACCGACACAGCTAAAACTGTGCAATAGACCTCTCCAGAAAAGAGGGAGCAGGAAGAAATAATTTATGGTTTCTTGACGATCATTGATTTGATTTTTGATTATTGGAGATGTCTAATAGATTTTTGTTTCTAGGTGTATTCATCTCCCCCATGTTCCCACACCTCCAACACTTCCCACACTTCCCACACTTCCCTCAATTCACTTCTAACGCAGCATTTTAGATGTGTCAATCCACTAGTTTCAGCAAGGCCTAGCAGAGCAATATCTCACCAAGATAATAAAGTTTGGACTAAATTTTTGAAATGTTTTAATTGAGCAAAAAAACAAAACTCAAAAATTAAAAATTTCCTATATTTATGAAGAATAGGGAAAATTTCCCCACTTCTGCCACTTCTGGTAAACTATACTGGTTATGAAGCTATACTATTTTTAAATTCTTATAGATAACTACTGGTAATTAGGAGGCAAACTCAAAGTGAGCCAGATTAAAAAATTAAATTCACAACAACTTCAGACAGAAGTATCCCGTCTGAATGAAGAACTACAAATGCGAGACCAGTTGATTCAGCAATTGTCTCAAGAACTATTTCGACTGGTTAAAGGAAATACAAGTATTGTACCAACATCAACTGTTCCTGAACATTATCAGTCCCAAATCCAAACTGTAAAGGAACAGTTAAATGAAGTTGAGCAACAGGTAAATTTTTATCAAGAACAAATATCTCAAAGAGATGCAGAAATTTACAATTTGCGTCATTCTGTACAAGAATTAACAGATCGTTCTCAAATGTTAGAACAAGTTGTGCAAGAACTGCCTGAAGTTTATCGTCAGAAGTTTTCTGATCGCCTTGCAGAAGTCCTGGAAAAAGTGGAAAGCTTGCAAAAAGAAAACCGTCAACTTCATGCAGAGCTACAAAGCGTTAGCTACCGTCTAGCTGTGAAAAATCGTCGAGCTAACGGCCTTGAATTACCAGCTTTTGGGGCGGGACAATCTGGTTCTTCTGTAGAAATGCCTACATTTGGAAATGCTTAAATATAAATCAGCTCAATTGCTATAACTTTAGCATGAGCTGATTTAATTTATCATAAAATGAATTAAGCTACTGCTAATTTAGAGTCATAAAAAGTAAAAACAGCATCAATACTATCGAAAATTTCAAACACTCTATCTAACTGAGTAATTTCAAAAGTTAGCCTAACTGTTGGCTGTAGATTACATAGAACTAAACGATAATTATGTTCCCTAGCAGTCTTTAAACCAACAACTAATGCACTTAAACCACAACTATCCACAAACTCTACATTAGTCATATCAATAATCCAAAGATTGTATTTTTCTGCCAATAAAGCAGTAAACTTTTGCTTCAGAGAATTTGCCGCAGCTAGGTCTAAGTGATGGTGCGCATTAAGGATAATATGCTTATTGATATCGACAGTGGTCATAGGTATCACCATTAATTAAAAAAACAAAAAAATCAATTTTTTTAGATTCAACCAAAAAAATAGACTGTTTAGATTCTGAGATTGAACGAAGATATTTTTTTATCCCAGTCAATCATATATGCTCCATAAATTGCGCTTCAATTCCGGAAAATCCATTGTTGAATGGAACTGTTTTCCAAATTTTGGGAAAAACTTAGCTTCTGTGAAGTAGATGGCAAAATTGAAAAATAATGCTACTAATTATAGTACAAAATGTTAACTTTTATTTTGTTTTTAAGCTTGATTTGTGTTTCAATAAGAAATATCCATTCTTTAGTAGTAGATGATGTCAGTATTTCTCTAAGTCCCCAGACAGATACATCTAGATCGCGGTAAAATTTAAAAAAATGATAAATTTTATTAAGAAAGTAGGTTACTAAAATATCATCGAATGTCATTAGAGTTTGTATCCTTAGACACAATTCAATTAATAGCTGAGAAATACGGCTACTTGGCGGTTTTTTTAGGAATAGCCCTAGAAAATGCAGGAGTTCCCTTACCTGGAGAAACTGTGACTATTGTAGGTGGGTTTCTTGCAGGTAGTGGAGAACTAGCTTATAGATATGTACTAGGCTGTGCAATTATCGGTGCAGTATTTGGCGACAGTTGTGGATATTTACTTGGCAAGTATGGTGGCTGGCCATTGATGTTGAAATTAGGTAGGATATTTCGGATTCAAGAAGAAAAACTGATAACTGTGAAGAATCAGTTTCGCAAAAATGCAGTTAAAGCTGTATTCTTTGGCAGATTTGTCACCTTACTACGAATTTTTGCTGGCCCTTTAGCTGGAATTGCTCAAATGCCCTACTGGAAATTTTTATTATGTAATGCTAGTGGTGCTACTGTTTGGGCATTAACAATGGTTAGCTTATCGTTTTTTGTTGGACAATTAGTACCTTTAGAAATATTAGTTGGTTGGGTTGCACAATTTGGTATTACTGCTTTGGTGTTAGTAGTTGCTTGGATTGGGATTTCTATTTGGCTTGAGTCTCGTGAAGCCAAAAATATTCCCTAATTTCCTTGAGCTTCCTCACTGGATATATTTTCTATTGATAATATTTGTAAATTTATGTGAAAATAATTTCATTATTTGCCTTTAGAGGTATAATTCAAAGTCAATAAGATTGTTTAGTTATTATCTTAAGAATCAACAAATTGCTAAAGATTTTTTGATAGCAGTTGAAAATCAGAGTCCAAAAGTACATAGTGATGGCAATGGCTCATGTTAAGATATACTAAGATTATAAAAATTTTGTTGAAAAGGTAGGTTGATTTATGGAATTGGCAATGCTATTGGCAAAACTGCCAGAAGCTTACGCTATGTTTAACCCT
>JASJEE010000049.1 GCA_030064835.1 Microcoleaceae cyanobacterium MO_207.B10
GAAGAAAGTAAGTAAAAACTCCTATTGCGACATACGCAATAAAGCCACAAACTCCCTGAACATCGAAGAAAGTAAGTAAAAACTCCTATTGCGACATACGCAATAAAGCCACAAACTCCCTGAACATCGAAGAAAGTAAAAATTTCTATTTGGACACCTGAATTCTTTGCTATGCAGCGGTGTGTAACAACATCTTGAAGAAATGGTATATGAAGAGTAGATTATCCAATAACTTTAGAGACCTCTTTGAAATTCTTCATAGGTAGTGCCATCTGGCATAATTGCCCCATCGAGAGCTGCCCCTGCCAAATTAATCTCAGAAATATTGGCACCCAAAAGACTAGCCCCATCTAAGTCTGCAGCACTTAGAAGCGCCTCCGTCAAATCAGCCCTAGTTAGGGTAGCTCCAATTAAATCTGCTCCTGCCAAATCTGCCCTAGTAAGGTTACACCCGATTAAGTCTGCTTGATTGAGAATCGCCCGTCGTAAATTTACACCATACAGGTTGGCTCCATGCAAATCTGTTTCACAGAGAATGGCCCTTGAGAGGTCAGCATCAATCATATTAACTTGGCTGAGGTTAGCACGAGTTAAGTCTGCTTTGATTAGGTTAGCTCTGGTTAAATCCGCTTGATGTAATTTGGTTCCTACTAGAATAGCTCCTGACAAATCTGCCCCACTTAAATCAGCTCCAATTAGGTTAGCTTGACTCAGATTAGCTTTTGTCAAATTGGCTCGGCTGAGATTTGCTCGACTGAGGTTCGCACCGATTAAATCTGCTTCAAAAAGATTGGCCCCTTCTAATTCAGCTTCTAGCAAATGCACTTCATGTAGGTAAACGCCACTGAAATTTCTTTCTCCTCTTGCATATTGCCTTAATAATTCGTCTATTTTCATAATCTGTCTCTCGATACTTTTATTTGAAATATACTCCCACCAGAATTGAGAAACAGGATTTTGTTTTAGTCAATTTTTAGCCTCATATTTATCCTGTTTGAGTATTTTTATACGGGTGTTTAAAGGTTGATTCGGAATATATATTAATTAGAGTGGGCTAATGCCAAATCTGAAAAATTTTACGATACTTAATTGCCTGAAAGGAGAGGGGAGTGTGGAGAGTTTGGCAGGAAATATCAAATAGGATTTAACAATTAATAATTGAAGTAGTAATCAGCTATAGCAATATGATTTAAGTTGTGAGATATTAGAATTTTTTAGGGAATATGGAAAGGGGAACAGAGAATCAGCAAAAAATGTATAAAAATGAATATGATAACTGCTAGATTCTACATTTTTAAGCAATAGCTTAATTCTCATATCTGATTCCTGATTGCTATATAAGCTATCAGATTCTCAAGGTGTTTAATGAGAAATTAAAACCCCCATAAAAGGCGGACCACTAATTTTTGAAATATATTGGGAGACTTAAACTATTGAATTTTTAGCACTCTTGCTAAATGGTGTTTGTGGAGATTTCAATCAGGAAAAGCTGATAGCTAATTCACAATTATCTCTGCCTAAAATGGAGAGTATTGATGCTCAAAGAAAACATTTCTTTTTTTCTCCTTGAAAGGGTCGGCTTTAAACCATAATTATTCAATTATTAATTATTTAGTCAATATTCTGCTCCGAAGGGTGTCTAAATTTTACTTTAACAATCTTTGTGTAATTTGTATAAAAAGAAAAAGTAAGCATTCAGTGTTTTAGCGGTCAGTTTTTCCTACAGAATTATGCGCAAACAGCTTTTTCAAGAACGAAGCAAGAATTCATTTAACCTCTATTACATTTTCAAACAGATATTCGTATAAGAGGTTGTTTGTAAAGGAAATATGAAAAAAGAAGATAGGGAACAGGGAACAGGGAATAGGGAATAGGGAATAGGCAAAAAAACAATTATTTGTTATCAGGAACTTCCCCAGAAGTGATTAAGTATGAATAGTCATACCTCCTCTCTCTGTAGAGTTATTTCAATCCCTTGCCTTCTTCAAGGTTTAAGATTGAGTTGTGAAACTTTTTTCTTAATACTTATTTTACAAACAGTCTCTAATGATGCTTTGATTAATAATTATCCCAATTCTCTAAAACATTCCAATAATAGTATTCCGAAGCTAATAGCTGAATGCTGAATGCTTACAAGAAAAATTTTCCTCTTTTAATTAGGGTTTCCTGATTAAATTTAAAAGCATTGACAGGTAAAATTTTTAACCTTTTTAAGTCTGGAAAAAGTGCAAGCTTTTAAGTTCAACAAGGTTCAAAAAGTTACTCCAAAATGCTAATATGTCAGAAAAATTAAGGGACTATTTTTCCTACTACCTCCTCTATAACTCCCATTTATCCTGACTCCTACCCTCCACTAAAATAAGTAGGTTGGTATTAAAAATTGTCGTTATGAGAAGGCAAAAGGCAAGAGTGAAGAGATTTTCGGCAATTTTACTTTTCGTTACATACTTCTGTTTTTTTCTACCTCTCTACTTACTTTTTCAGCAAACCCTAATTACTATTCAGAGTTAATGTTAGAATTCAGATAGCAAGTATGAAGTTTAAATGATGTTTTATTTGAGCAATTATCTAAATCCTTGATAAGGAAACTTACCTTTTTCAGGGTCAAACCACTGAGACAAAAGTTGGCTGTTCTCGTCACTAGAAATAGTAGTATCAACAAATTTATCCCAGTCTGGATTTTCTGGTGGAATAATACAACCATAATTTTCAAAAGTTAAAGGAATTTTCGGGATTATTTGGAAGTCACTTTGATTTTTATTTTGTTGCCAAACTTCTCCTACTAATAAAATTCCATCACTAGCTACAGCGTTAAGTTTGCCATTGTCTAATTGACGAATACCTTCGGCTCGATTTAACAAAGATTGCCAATCAGCATTGGGATAAATCGGACGTAAATCTTCATCGGTAGTAGTGCCTGCTAAAAATCCTATTGATATATTTCCGATAGTACTTTTGAGTGGGTCAAATTTTTCTACATCTGATTTTTTTACTAATAATTGTATTCCTGTAGTGAAAAAGGGAATTGAAAAATCTACTATTTTTTCTCTGAAATTATTAATAGTTGTGGCAGCACAGATAATATCTACATTTTTATCTTGAATAACTTGAAAACGTTCGTCTAGTGATACTTCTTTTAGTTCGAGTTTGATTTTTTGCTTTAGTTTTTGTTCTAGACGTTGATGAATTAATTTAATTAGTTCTACTGAATAACCTTCAAATTGATTGGTTTGTTGATTAATATAGCTAAAGGGAACTACATCACTTCTAACTCCTGCTTTGAGTACCCCTGTTTTCTCGATTTTTTCTAAGACAGTTTCTCCCCTGGTTGGTTTGGGGAAAATTAAAAAAGATATAATTAATATTAAGAGGATTATTTGTGATAAATCAAATCTAATTTTTTGCGTCATTTTTTGTTTAACTGTAAAGTAAAATTTGACTTTGGCTTTTAATTTCAACATTCAGCACTCAGTTATCAGCTAAAAATTCAAGGGTTTAAGTCTGCCACTATATTTAAAAATTTAGTGGTGCGCCTTTTATGGGGGTTTTAATTCCCTATGATACACCTTAAGAGGTTGAGCGCTGAGTGGCTACTTCAAAGAATTAAAATTATGAGTAAAAGTTCATCAGTTAACCTTAGCTAAAAGCTGAATACTAATAGCTGGTTGCACAGCATCAGGGAGGAAATGCTTACATTTTAATTATCTTGAAAACTGATAACTTTAGTCAACTTAAAAACAAACAAATTCCAGATATTATTAGAGATAGATATATGGAAAATTATATCATAAGTCTAAATTTTGTTTCTTGATAATTGGTAACAATTTGGAAATTCAGCAGAGATTAAGATGAAAAAAATCACCAAAAAACTACTCAGGAGATAATGCAATGACAACAGTGATTTTTTATGAAAAACCAGGTTGCAAAAATAATACCAAGCAAAAAACTTTGCTAGAAACCGCAGGTCATCAATTAGAAACTCATAACTTGTTAAAAGAAGCTTGGACAAAAGATGAGCTACGTTTATTTTTCGGCGATCGCCCAGTAGTAGAGTGGTTTAATAAAGCTGCTCCAAAAGTAAAATCTGGAGAAGTAATTCCTGAACAGATTGATGCTGAAACTGCACTAACAATGATGCTAAGTGACCCACTACTTATCCGTCGCCCACTGATTCAAGTAGGCGATCGCCGAGAGGTGGGATTTGATGTGGAAATTGTAGACAAATGGATTGGTTTACAAGCAGTAGATGAGACTCAAAGAGAAAAAAGTCGGGAATTGATGAGTCAAGATTTACAAACTTGCCCAAACAATCATCACCATTAGAATTAAACTTAATAAATAGGGCTTACTGAAAAAGTTATAGGTTTGAGGTGTGTGTAGTCAGTAGTCAGCAGGAATAGACCTCTCCGGAAAAGAGGGAGTAGGAAGCAGGGAGAAATAATTGATATTTTCTTTACAATAATTGATTTTATTTTTGATTATTGGAGATATCTAATTAGGTATGAAACAGCAAGCAAGAGAAAGAATTATCACTAAGTTTTTCCACTATTATCTACTCAAAATCTCAGCATGAATGAGCAATTAGCTTCTCAAGGTGGGCAATTTTTTTTCTAGAAAAAAGCCTTTAGCATTTACAGGTAAATGCTTTTAAACTTAATCAGTAAACCCTAAATAATTTAGTAATACTCCCGTTAGATAATTAGCGGGAGATATTTTTAATTTACCGAAAAATTCGGGTCTAAAGCCTTCACTTTGATAGGGGAAATAAGAAAAATTTGCCTTGAGCGTCAATCCTATACGTTTCAAGGAGAAGTAATTGTTAATTGTTAATTGTTAATTATTAATTGTTGAACTCTTCATTTATCCACTGCCGAGTACCGAAATATTGACAAGAGTAAGCAGCAATATTTGCAGCATTTGCTAAAGCATCTGTAAATTCTGTGTTTAAAATATAGTGAGAAAATGCACCATGAAAAATATCACCAGCACCGAGAGTATCTACAGGATTAATTTTAGGAACTTCTACATCACCAGATTTACCTTTACTGAAATATTTAATTGGTCTTTCACCTTGAGTAATCGCAATATGGGGAATATTTTGAGTAGATAAATAAGCAAAAACTTCTTCTTCATTTTTGCAGTTCGGAGGATAAAAATTAGCCGAACAAATAGCATAATCAACAAAGGGTAATATATCCTCAAATCCAGGTTTCCAACTACCACCATCTATCACAATAGGAATATGTTTCGACTTTGCAAGTTGCGCAACTTCTAAACTGGCTGCAATTTGATGACCGTCGATTAAAACAATATCAATATTATTAATAATTTCGGGGGGAATAAATTCTTTTGAGATTTGAGATTTTGTAGCATTGATGGAAATAACAGCTCGATCGCCCGTATTTTGAGTAGTAATAATTGATGAAACTGGTGGGGGTTGTTCACGATTTTTATCTAAGTCTTCGATAGTGACATTATACTTTTCTAAATCAGCTCTAATTAGGTGAGTTATTGGATGATTTCCCAATCCACAAAGAAGGTTTGTTTGATTACCAAAATGGCTAAATGTTACGGCTGCATTTGTCGCAGGGCCTCCTGCTGTAATAGTGTAATCACCAGCAACTACTTTTTGATTTTGAGTGGGATAGTTTGCTGTGAGATAAACTAAATCTAAGGTGATTAATCCGACAAATAATCCTGTTTTAGTTGTCATGTTTTTCTGGCTATAATTTTGATAAATATTTTTTGATATTTAAGTATTAACTAGCTAGGCAAAATTATTTCTATATTTAGACTCAGGTATATAGCAGTCCTATTTTATTCGTGGCAAAATCTTACTGCTTTTTCGGGAACGGGGAAAAGGGAACAGATAACAGAGAATAAGAAATAAACCATGTATCATTTGAATATGATATAGCATTTCTCAAGCTGATGAGGTACAGTTGTTTTTCTGATTTTATCCTCCCTATTGTCCCTTCTTTTCTACTCCCTACTCCCTACTCTCTAAAAGGTAAGTATTCAGCTATTAGAATTCAGCCTTCAGCTTTTAAACATACAGGACTTGCTAAGATTAACTAAAGGTTACCAATTTATTCATAAGTTTTAATTCTCCTGAGAAACTAATTCCTTCTTCAACGTAATAATCAGTTAGTAATTCATAGCTGATAGCTGATTGCTGACTGCTCTTTGCGTAGCATTCCGAAGGAAATGCTTACCCTAAAACAAAGGAATTTTTTACCTCACCAATATGGGAAATGCTATACCTATATTCTCTTCTTTTCAGCAAAATCTCAATTCTCACATCTGATTCCTAATTGCTATATATATATTTTATTTTTCCTTTTCTCATGTCTGATATTACCTAACTCTACTAATTTTTAAATTACAGCACTTTTTAAGATACTCATTTCAGTTATCAGTTAACAGTAATCAGTTAATAGCTAGCCTCCTATGGTCGGAACTTTCCTCCGGAATGCTACGCAAACGTTAACAGTACCTCTGCAATAAGGAGGCTTGAAACTTGGAAGATTCTCTTTTTTTATCTGCTTAAAATGGGAGACTTTAGACGATAATTTTTCAGTAAATTTGAAAATTAATCTCTGTTATTTGTTGGCTAAAGTCTTAAACCTTTATACCTAATTCACTCTACAAATGCTATAATTTTGCACAAGTCTTTAGTATAATAGATTTATTTATCTAAAATTGTTATTGTCATATCAGAAGTGAATATATTAGTAGTAAATTGGGGATTTCCAAGAATGCCATCTGCAATTAAACTACGACCCTATCAGCAGCAAGCAGTAGATAATTGGTTTGCAAGTCGAGGGCGAGGTATTTTGAAAATGGCGACAGGGACTGGGAAAACAATAACTGCTTTAGCGATCGCTACTCAACTTTATCAAAAAATTGGTTTACAAGTATTAATTGTAGTTTGTCCTTATCGACATTTAGTCACTCAATGGAGCCGAGAATGTGAAAAGTTTAGTTTGATACCAATTCTGGCTTTTGAAAATGTAAATACCTGGCAAAATCAACTTTCTACCGCACTTTATAATATACATTCTGGGAATCAAAAATTTATTACAGTTATTACTACAAACTCTACATTTATATCAGATAGTCTCCAATCTCAGCTTAAATATTTTCCTGAAAAAACTCTAATTATTGGGGATGAAGCTCATCATTTAGGCTCTCCAAAGTTAGAGGAAAGTTTACCAAAAAATATTGGATTAAGACTTGCTTTATCTGCCACACCAGAAAGATATTTTGATGACCAAGGAACTACAGCAATTTTAGATTATTTTGGTCAAATATTGCAGCCGGAACTTACTTTAGCAGATGCTATTAGACAAGGTGCTTTAGCTCGTTATTTTTATTATCCGGTTTTAGTTGAATTGACAGAAGCAGAAAGTCTAGCTTACGCTAAATTAACTTCTAAAATTGGTTGGGCATTATTGCTGTCTGAAAAAGAAAATGTGGAAATAGAGAAGGAAGATTTAACAGGTTTATTAATGCAGCGTTCTCGTTTAATTGCTTCAGCAAAAAATAAATTAATAGCATTAAGACAATTAATGGTAAATCGTTTACAAACCAGTCATACTTTATTTTATTGTGGTGATAGTTCCGTTAAAACTGAAGATATTTCATCTTTGCCGCAGATGGAAGCAGTGGTAAAAATGTTAGGTTCAGAATTGGGTTATCGAGTTAATACTTATACAGCAGAAACTCCGATTAAAAAAAGAGAGAAACTAAGGGAACAATTTGAAAGTGGAGAATTGCAGGGTTTAGTAGCAATAAAATGTTTAGATGAAGGGGTAGATATACCAACAATTAAAAATGCAGTGATTTTAGCAAGTAGTCAAAATCCTCGACAATTTATTCAGAGGAGAGGCAGAATTTTACGCCCTCATCCAAGTAAAGAAAGAGCAACTTTGTTTGATATGATTGTCTTACCTCCAGACTTGGGGAAAGGTACTTTGGAAGTAGAACGAAATTTATTGAGAAAGGAGTTAAAACGCTTCTTAGAATTTGCTGATTTAGCAGATAATCCTGGGGAAGCTAGGGTGAAATTATTAAATATTCAAAAAAGATACGGACTGTTAGATATTTAAAACCTAGCAATTTCTGATTTTTGTTGAATCGTATTATTACCATATTGATTGATTTATCAAAAAAGTAGTAAAAGTTTTATTTAACAAAAACTTCCTATCTCTATGATTTCATAGTTAGGTCAAAACTTAGTTTGTCGTAAGCTGAAATAACATAATACCAATTTGATAAATACTTCTTACAAATAGTAGAGGAAAGAAGGAAGAACGAAGAAGGAATTAAGGAATCAAGAAAAAAAAGGGACAATGATAGACATAGGTTTCTAAAATCAATTATAAAAGCTATTTTTCAGCATTCTTTTTTTTCAAACTGGTATAACTTGGTCAAATTTTCCGTGACAAAAGAGAGCTATAGCAATCCTAAATAGGTTGTGACAAATTTTAGAACAACCAATATTAACTAAATACCTCTCAAATTATTAGTTATGAGTCCTGAGTCCTAACTACTATTAAAATAAGTGAGGGCTGAAAAATTATTTACCTATAGCAATTCCCATATTGGTGAGGTACGCTCATTAGTTTGTTTTAGGGAACAGAGTAATAAAAGAGAAAAAGATAACTGTACCTCACGAGCTTGAGAAACGCTATATTTAAAATTTATCTAATTTAGAATTTATCTAAGCTTTGTCTGGCAAGGAATTAGTAAAATGCTAACTGTGTAATTAATTTTGCTTAGTTACTTATGACAACTGAAATAGAAATTACCTATAATATCAACAAGATTTATGGTAAGCATTTCCTCTGGAATTATACTCAAACGTTATCAGCTTTTAGCGTTTCTCATTTGTTGTATTTGAAGGAGGAATTAGGATTTAGGTACTGGGATAATTAAAAGTCTGAGTAAAAGCAAAAACATCAGCTAACTTTAATTATTTAGGTTGATTTTTATTGCTGTTAGCGCTTGCGTAGCATTCCGCAGGAAAAGAGGCTATCTGATTCCTAATAGCTAAATACTTAGGATTTATGAATGTACTTTACATCCTTATTTTTCCCTATTACTTAAAAAACAATGAATTTAAAATACTCAGATAAAGCAATCAAATCAATATCAACTATTTTTTCAGAAAAGCACTCAAAATATAATCCTAAAACTCAAAGTAAACTCAATAATATTCAAGAACCAATTACTACTGCTCCTCCAGAAGTAAAACAGATAATTGGGCGAGTATTACAAGTAGAGAAAGACAGACTTTATAAAAAAACTCCTCGGATTAATGATGATATTCTGAAAATTATTAAGGAAGCAGTGCAATGAAACTAATTTCGATAATTTTATGTAATTTCCGCCAATTTTATAGTAAAACCCCAGAAATTACTTTGGCATCTGGTAAGCAGAATACAACAATCATTCACGGTAATAATGGTGCTGGTAAAACTACAATTATGAATGCCTTTACCTGGGTACTTTATGAAAAATTTAGTGCTGCTTTTGTGTCAGAAACTCAACTGGTAAATAAGCGAGCTATTAGTGAAGCTAAACCGGGTAAAGCCATAGCTTGTTGGGTAGAAATTGTATTTGAACATGATAATAAACGTTATCAAGCCAAACGTTTATGTCGAGCTTATAGAAACGAAGAAAATCAAATTGAACATGGTAAAAGTGATTTATATATGCAGGTAGCTGGAGATGATGGGCGTTGGTCTCCTCCACCAGAACATCCCGATCATATTATTGGTAGAATATTGCCAGAAAGTTTGCATAGATATTTCTTTTTTGATGGAGAAAGAATTGAATATATTGTCAGGGAAGATCGAAAAAATGAAATTGGTGAAGCTACGAAGGAGTTATTGGGAATAGAAGTATTAAATCGTTCAGTGAGACATTTAATGGAAGCCAAAAAAACTCTGGAAACTGATTTGAGAGTAATTGGGAATCCAGAGACAAAAAAACTTTTGAAAGAAAAAAATAAAATTGAACAAGAAATTAAACTTTTATCAAGACGGCAAAAACAAATAGACCAAGAATTGGCACATCATGGAGATTTAAAAAGAGAAATTAGTAGTCGTTTGTTAGAATTTAAAGGTGTAGAAGGATTACCCCAACAAAGAGATTTGTTTAAAGGGCAAATAGTATCAACAAAAGCACAAATAGCACAATCTAATCATGGATTGAAACGAGCTATTTCAAGTCGTGGTTATATGATTTTTTTGTCAGAAGCTACAGCAGAATTTAGAGAATTTTTTGGTGATTTACAAAATAATAGTGAGTTATCGACAGGGATAAAACGGCAGTTTGTGGAACATTTATTAGAAACACAACGTTGTATTTGTGGAGCAAAATTAATGACAGGTTCCCCTGGGAGAAAATTAGTGGAAAATTGGATGGATAAAGCAGGAATGGCTGATGTTGAAGAAACGGCAATTAGAATGAGTGTGCAAATAGATGAAATTGAAAAGCAAGTAGTGGAGTTTTGGAAGGAAGTTGATAGACAACAGGCAAATATAGAACAATTACGTTATCAACTTTCAACGATTGAAAATGAATTAGAGGCTCTGAATAAAAAATTAAGGAGTTATCCAGATGAGGATATTCAGCAATTGCAAAAACGATTAGATCAAATTGAAAATAAAGAGAGAGATTTAAACCGGGAAACAGGTTCAAATTCATTGCAATTACAAAATTTAGAAAAGGAAATTCAGGATTTAAGTAAGCAAATTAATAAGCAAGAAATGAATGAGTTAAAACAAGTCTTAGCCCAAAGAAGAATTGCTGCTACTCAGGATGCAATTGAAAGGTTGATTGAGGTTCGGTCTCGTCTGGAAAAACAATTCAGAGCTTCTTTAGAAAAGCGGGTACAGCACTTATTTGCCGAAATTTCTTTTACTCCTTATATTCCTAAATTAAATGAAAATTATGAGTTAACTTTAATCGAAAATACTAGTGGAGAAGATGCTTTAGTTGCTGCTTCTACAGGAGAGAATCAAATTCTCAGTTTGGCATTTATTGGTAGTATTATTGATGAGGTCAGAGAATGGAGTCAAAAGAATACTTTAATGGGGCCTGATAGTAGCACTTTTCCAGTAGTAATGGATTCTCCTTTTGGTAGTTTAGATGAAATTTATCGGCGACAAATTGCGAGGATAATTCCTCAGTTAGCAAATCAATTAGTTGTGTTAGTAACTAAGACTCAATGGCGAGGTGAAGTTGCGGAGGAAATGACTAATTATATTGGTAGAGAATATGTACTTTCTTATAATTCTCCGAAGCAAGATTGTCAAGAAGATGCTATTGAGTTAGGCGGGGAAGTTTATGCTTTAGTAAAACGTAGCTCCAATGAGTTTGAGTATACAGAAGTTTTAGAGGTAAATTCTGATGATGATTTTTAATTAGTAAGTAGTCGTGCTTTGAGGAATTTCCTAGTTGAGAGAGGGAACAGGAAATAGGGAGCAATAATTGATAATTTATGAATAAGATTGGAGATGTATCATAAAATTTGTAATTAATTTTGCATAAGCACTTAGTAAACTGATGTCATACCAAATTTATCAATGTTTGCTACAAATATTATTAATCTTGGGTGTAGGGTGTAGGGTGTGGTGAAATCAGAGGAAAAACAAATAAAAAAGCTGGTTTTCAAAGGGATAAAGTCGAAAAAATTTATTAATTAGTTAATAGTTGAAGTTTTCTCAAGCATCACATTCTGTTTTGAAATTGGTATAAGCATTCCGGAGAAAATGCTTACAAACTGATAAATTATGTTTTTCTTAAAAAGTATCTATAAAATAAATCTTAAGGTCTACTCAAAGCTCTTATGTTGCGGTGGGTTACGGCGAATCACAGAGATTATTAAGTTTAACTCTGAATATTTGCCTAACCTACCCTAAGCCAGGACTTAATATTTTATTTACAGATACCCTCTGAATATTTATTGGCAAAAAATGATTTTTATAATTTGATAGTTAAAAAACTAAAAGACAATAAAGTCAAATTGTAGAAAATGCTAGGAAGTAGAATATAATTGTACTTACCAATCTTAGGTTAAGTTGATGAGAGCGATATTGCTCCGCAATTTTGACGGAAACCCCTATCAAGACATAATAATGATAAATAATATTCAAGATATTGAAGCCATTGATAATATATATGCTGACAAGTTAGTGGGATTAGGTATTACTAATATTGAAAAATTATTAGAAAAATGTTCGTCTCTCAAAGGAATAGAAGAATTAGCACAAATCACTGGTATTGAAAAAGACCTAATTATTAAGTGGGTGAATCTTGGTAGCTTATTACAAATTAAAAGTTTAACAAGCGACTATTTTCCTCTATTAGACGCCTTGGGAATAAATACAATTTCTGATTTAAAAACTTGGTTTCCCGAAACACTCCAATCCCAGATGATGAAGATTAATCATCAACAACATCTGGTGCAACGCTTACCCAGTTTAAGTATAGTTAGAAGTTGGGTTGCTCAAGCAATTAATCTTCAAAGACAAACTGCTCACAACAATGTACCAACTACTAAATTACCTGAGAAAAAATGGTCTGTAGATTGGTCTGATTAGAAAGTGAATCAGGAAGAGGGTAACTAAATTGAGGTTAAAATATTCGTTATTAAAAGGCAAGAAACAACAGGCTATCTGGTAAAAGAAAGAAGCTCTTATCCCAAATATCAAAAATCTTGCTACTTCTGATTGAGTGGATAACTTTGAGAACTCTGGGAGGAGGGGGAGAGATAAATTTAGGAACATCTAAACTTTCCTGGTTCATAGTTGTCACAAACTTTATTTAATTCGACTAATCACTTAATTGTTGAAGTTAGTCTGAAATATAAAATTATTTTTGGTAATTGGTATAATACCAATTTGCTCAACATTTGCTACAAATAAATTTATAGGTTTTAGATAGTACATCACAGGCAGAAAATAAATCTTAATCAGATATTTATAGCTGAATTATATTTTTCAATTATCGAATTTTTTTGTAACATTCCCCCATTGCCACTTCTGCGGGTACAAGATTTTTTAAAACTGCTATTAGACAATTTTAGTTTTAGTTACATACTTTCGTTTTTTTATCAAAATACCTCACCATAAACTAAAATTTAACAATGCTTTAAGTGAGAGATACAAGATTATTTACCAAAAAATTATGATCTAAAGCCTCCCCTTTTAAGCTATGCTTTATAAACATTTTTCTTAACATAAAACCTAGACCTTAGATGGAATTTATTTATTTGCCGTTCAATGTAAATTTCAGGAGAGTCAACCGATTTAATTAGAAGCTTTTCTCCCCCCATCTCCCGCTTCAGAAAAGGGTGGCGCGGAGTTCCTGATCAGGGATATCCTTTTAAGGAGATAAAAAAAGACAAGATTCCAAATTTAAAACCTCCTTATTGCAGAGGTACTAATAATTGAAATTACCTATTTATATACCTCAGCAAACTCACGGAAAAATACTTTGTAGCAATATTTTTTTAAATTCGTGTAACTGTAACTTTAGGACGAAATTTCAGTTTTTTTAAAAACTAAGAAATGCTGTTGTGGCAAAAAATATTTCGTATCTTGCCACACTAAACCTACAGCCTTCATTTCTTTTTTCACCTGCTTCTCAGTCATCTTATGCAAACCTTTAATCATAATCATTGGATTTTCACCCCGATATTCTAATAAAATTACTCGTCCACCAGGCTTTAATCCCTTAACTATTCCTAACATCATTTCTCGCGGATATTCAAACTCATGATAAGCATCAACTAACAAAGCAATATCAACACTAGAAGGCAGTAAATTCGGATTATCTACTTCGCCTAAAACTGTCTCTACATTAGTAATATTTTCCTCATTAGTCACAAAATTAATTAAGTCTAACATCTGCGGCTGTACATCCACCGCGAATACCTTTCCTTCCGATACTAAAGGACTAATTCTAAAAGTAAAATAGCCAGTTCCAGCACCAATATCTGCCACAATATCTGTAGATTTTAAGTTAAGATTCTCAATAGCATTTTGAGGTTTTTCTTGATATATTCTACTAGGTCTTTCTAACCATCCTGCACCTTCATGCCCCATTACTTTAGCAATTTCTCGACCTAGATAAAATTTGCCAATACCTTCAGGATTATGGATAGTTCTATATTGATAAAGTTCATCTGAATTAGCAACCGTATCAGTATTTATGGTGCAGGCGTTTAGGTTTAAATAAAGCAGAGTTACAAATAAAATAATTCCCATTTTTTGCAGGGATTTTCTGAAAATTATAGTCATGCTACGCTTGAATATATTAACTATAATCACCTTATCATATTTGGCAATTTTAGTAATTTAACTAGAGGAAAAATTGAGTTATACCAACCGTGAAAAAAGCTTATTCTTGCGGAGGCGGGGGATAGTTATACAATTTATAAAAAATCTTGCTATATTTGATTGGATAAAATAGGGAGGTTGTATCCAACTTACTTACGGGAGTGTGGGAGGGAGTGTGGGAGGTGAGGGGAAGGGACGTTGCATGCAACGTCCGTACAGATAAGAATAATTAATATTAACTGGCTAATAATAAAGGAAGAAGTTCTCTTGAAAATTAGTTAATGAGGTAATACAATCATGCGTCAAGAATACAATAAATTAGTGCGTAATCGCATCCCCGAAATTATCCGCAAAAATGGCATAGAATGCGAAACAATTACTCTTTCAGAAACAGAATATCGCCAAGCATTACGACAGAAATTAATCGAAGAAGCCCAGGAAGCTGCTACAGCAAATAACGCTGATTTAACAACAGAAATAGGAGACTTATTAGAAGTGATAGATGCTTTACTCAAAAGTTATGGCATTTCTCATCATCAAGTTACCCTTGAACAAGACCAAAAGCGTGCAACTAAAGGAGATTTTGAGAAGAAAATTATGTTATTGTGGACAAAATCAAATACTACTAAATAGAAGATATTAAAAATACCTATAAAAAATATATTCAGTAACACACATTGGGAAGCATCTGTAGGTTATACCAATTACCAAAAGTAATACTATACTTGGAGAAAACTTCAGTTATTAAGTAATTAACACAGATAAAATTACTTATTCCTTAATTATTAGCCAGTTAATGTTCATTATTCTTATCTGTACGGACGTTGCATGCAACGTCCCTTCTCCCCACCTCCCACACTCCCGTACTGAAGTTGCATACAACCTCCCTATTCTATCCAATCAAATATAGCAATATTTTTTAGAAATTTTATTATTCTCCCCCAGTTCGTGTGGGTAATTTTTTTATATTTTAGGCATCACACAAAAACAAGTCGTTTAAATTCACAACAGCTTATATTTTTAATTCTTGAATAAGATAATTTTTGTACGGGTAAGTTGAAACACAAATTTACGTCCTATTTGATTTCATGTAAAAACTTGTATCCACTTAAAACCAGCTATTAACGAACAACTAATTAATTTTTTAGTTATGAAAAAAATTAGAATTGCCAAAGATAAAGCAGACTTAGTAAAAGCTTTAACCGAATCAGAAGGAAAAACAGGACCTTTTCAAACCTACGCTGATGTAATGGCATTTGCTGCAGCTTTAGCTATCAAAAGAAAAAAGCGAATTCGACTAACAGAAATTTCTCAAAGAGAACCTGGTCCTATTAGTATTGAAGTATTTTGGTCTAGGGGTTATGACACTATAATTAAATTAATCGCGATCGCCGACACAAAAGACACAAAAATTCTCTCCCCTATTGATGAAGAAATAGAAGAAAGTCGCATCCGAATATTTGAAGAATATGCTAATGCTGGGTTAGAAATACTTCGAGATGAAATGAGAGGTGCTGTTGATTATTCAGAAAGATTGTTGTTGGTATTAATGGCTGAAAGATATCAAAAATCTCAGCCTGAAACAGAATTTGATTTAACTAAATTCTTGGGATGATTTACGACCTAAAACAAGAAAAGCAGTATTTAATGCTAGCTTTATACCAATTCTCAAAAACTTTGCTATACTTGAATTTCCTATTTATAAATACTATTTATTGACGTAATTTAATTTTTTACTAAGATAAGTTAAATTTCTGGTTATTTTTACCTCCTTTTAAGCCTAGCATTACTTTTGAGAACTGATATTATACAATAATTAGTGGGAAATAAAGACAATATTTTTCTGAAAAAAAACTCAATCTAGATTTACATCTCATTTGAAAATCCTATAGTTGGTAGCTACTTTGAGTTTAGTGAAATTTCTGCTCCTTGTCTTTCTATCAATACATCAAGATATCCCAAAAATGATTGACTAGAACCATAAATAAAATTGTTTTTCAATGTGGATATACTTTTGCTAAAGGCTAAAAATAGACTTTTAACTCAAGCCAAAATTTCTGGCAAACCCACCTTTCTTAATTCCACAAAATTACCCTCAAAATCGACAGCTTGATTATCCCCAACTCTCCTCGCTTCCGCCAATTCCCGACGCATTTCCGCCCGCTCCATTTTGTCAGAAACTCCACCTAATATATAGATAAACAATCTCATTGCTAAATCTCTACCAGCTACCGAAATTCGCTTTCGATTAAAATCATATAAAACCCCATACCAAATTGAGTCAGGAAATTCTATTCCACTCAAACCACCATCCACATCATACTTATTTAATTTCTGAAAAACCTCCTTCAAAGAAAAGCCTTTTTTATATATTAAAATTCCCAGAGCTTCAGCAAAAGCAATTTGCCCGACAGGGCGGAATAAAACATGACCTTCTCCTGGTTTTATGTCAAAACTAAATCTTCTTAGTTCCGGAGTTTCAGAACCATTTTCTAATCTCGAATAACTAGGTAAACTAGCTAAATAATCCCAAAATTCCATAAATTCTTTCACCCCCTCTTCTAACTCTTCTTCTTCGGGTCGCATAGGAATTAAACCTCTATCTGAAGGTTTCCAATAGGGATAACGAGGTTTGAAATATCTTTCAGACATTTCTTGTAATGCTTGCAGAGTTGTTAAAACAGTAGACTTAGCAGCCACGGTTGCACTATCCCAATTTACTCTGGGATTTCTACCATCTCTCTCTTTTAAAATAGGATGATAAATTGCTATTTTTCTCGCCACAATAGCAAATCCATCATCCTCATTTAATAATGCTAATTGCCCTTTACTTAATTTCACTGCTGTCAAATTTACATGAGCAAAAACTGACCTAACTCTACGTCGCGCTTGTTCTCTTGTCTCTCCTTTTACTACTGCTGGAATAAATTCTATTCCTATTTGTTCATAAGCTAATTTTTGGATTTCTGGTAATTCAATATGATGAATTTCGGTTAAATCATCAATAGTAATTGCTGCGCCTACTGGCTTCTTTTGTTTGTTATATCTTGGCAATCTGCCAGTTTTTATTAATTCCATTAATCCTTGGATTCCCATCAGTCTATGTTGACCGTCTAAGGCAAATACTGCTACTTCTAAACGTAGGTCTAATAATCCTACTTTTCCCTCTGAGTCTAGGGGGAAAAAATCAGTGGCGGATTTATTTGCTTCTCCATTTTTATTCCATTCTTCTGCTTTGGGGTTATCTACCCAACTGGGGCTAATTACTACTAATACTGCGGGAAATTTATGGGATTTTCTTGTTGCTAAATATAGGGTTAATGGAGCTTGACGAGACCAGTCTAAGGGTCGTTGTTGAATTTCGTCTATTGTTTCTCCATCCCGAATTATGTTGTCGGTTTCCATGTCAAATTTTTGCCGAAATAATGGTAGTTGAGAGGCAAAACGTACACGACTATCTAACCATTCTAAAGTGACAGAACCGATGTAAGCTTCTGTATTTCCCATCATAGTTTTTTGTACTAATAATCTGTCGTCTTTGCCTATATGTTTGTCTAATAGGATGGCGATCGCTTCTCTTTCTCGATTATCGTTTTCTAAAATTTCTTTTGCTATTTCTGATGTAGGTTTATTGATTTTTTTCATGGCTGATTCTGAGAAATATTTTTAACGATTTTTGAAAATTACTACATATATAAATTTTTGTTACTAAACGTTTTTAAAAACTATTTAGTTGGTACTATAGTTAATTGTAGATTATTTTTTTATCATATACTATTTATTATGTCAAGACTAACCGATGGCACATGAGAGAGAAATATTAATGTCTTTTTTTCACCTTAAAATAACGGTACTTTGAGATTTTTAACACGGAAAAATGCTTGGAACTTAGTATTAGCAAGATAAATACTTTAATTAACTCAAAATCTATGCAATAAAAAACATTACTTGATCAGGTTTTGACTTTTATTTTTCACCTATTTTTTCCTAAAGTCCCGATAATAGGTATTCAGTTATTAGCAGTGATTTTTCAGAGAGCAATGAATAATTTATTAGTATTTTTCCTAAAACCTAATACTTAATAGATTTGAATATTAGCTATTTAAGCTGACGACTGTATCCTTTCTGAAAACAGAAATAGCATCTATAAAAATCCTCTTTCAGCTCTAATATTTTAGTGATATTTAAGAAGCAGGATATGTAAGCATTCAGCATTCAGCATTCAGCAGTCAGCGGTCAGCAATCAGCTAATAGCTTCATTTTTAGTTTATCACTAGAGCTAGTCGCTATTGTGCTTTCATTCTCTGGTTAAAAATATAGTAGTATAGTAGAAATTAAGCCAATGTTTGCTTTATTGATTAAAAAGCTGATAGCTGTTAGCTAATAGCTGAATTATTACCAAAATATTAAAGGTTTTCCTTGAAAATAAACTGTTATGAAAATTTTCACAACCTTAGCATAGCTATAATAAATAATTTATTTCTCTATTAAAAAAAAGAGGGATGACAAACTTATTTACTTTGTCGCAGTACAACATTAGACCAGCAGGTATTACTGAGAAACCAATCAAGTTAATTTTGTAATTGTAAAAAGCAGGAATCATAATAGTTATAGCCAATTTAGTTTTGCTAGTTATTTGAGATTTAATCTGGCATATATATTTAGTTAATCTGCTAGTTTATGATAAATCAATAAATACGAAATAATTCAGCTATTAGCGTTTCCGTTCCCGAATGCTGCGCCAACAGCAATCAGCTTTTTTTTGTTAACGCATTAAACACATTTACTATGGATAGTTAAGTTTTTCATATGTACTTTAAACCTTACTAAAGCAAGGATTTCAGTGTTTCAATATTGCCATCTAACTTCCTGCATATCTGAAGCTAATGGCTATTAACCTAGTTCCTCTTTTTGCGCAGCATTCCGCAGGAAATGCTGACATAAATACTGAAAATATAGATGTTTTTCCTAGTGCTATAAATGAGTAAAAATCAAGAATTAAACAGGGAAAAAAATTTAGCATACTACTGTCAACGTTTTACCGAACTTAAGACAAGTCAAAAGCTTGGTCCTAAAGCCGAATATAAACCCATCTTGATTTTGTCTGTAATTGATTTGATTACACAAGGTTTAATCAATAATAATCAGATTTATGTATCTGAGGAATTAATCAGTACCTTCAATAAACATTGGGATATTTTATCTTCTGGTATTTATAAAGGTAAAAATCTTTTATACCTTCCTTTTCATTTTCTAGAAAGCGAAGGATTTTGGCATATAGAATATAAAAATAATTCTTTAAAGCGAGTTCCAAGTTCCATCAAAAAATTGAAAGAGGAAGTTGAGTATGCCAGTTTAGACCCAGAACTTTTTGAACTACTACAAGACCAAAATAATACAAAAGAATTAATAGACGTACTCATTGCAACTTGGTTTTCAGCAAATCAAAAAGATATTAAAGAGCTTATAGCAATTAATGAAAGATTCCAAAAAGACAATAATGAAGAAGAAAGTTCAATTAATTTATTTAACCAACAGCAAAAACAACCTAAATCATATCTCAAAAAATCTCTACTAAGAGATGCTTTTTTTCGTAAAGCAGTTGTACATAGCTATAACTATAAATGTGCTTTTTGTGGAATGAAAGTCTCCATGTCAATTGAGCAAAATATTGTAGATGGAGCGCATATAAAACCATTTGCTAAATTTTATGACAATAGAATAGATAACGGCATATCACTTTTTCATTAATTGATAATTGATAATGGATAATTGATAATTACAAGAAGGTTAAAACGGCTACGGAATTGAATACCCCGAAATTCAAGAGCACTTTTTTCTCCTTGCTTATGAGAGGCTTTATACCTTTATTTTTCGGTAAAAATTATCATTGGGCATTCGATAAAGGTTTATTTACTATCTCCGATGATTATGACTATAAAATTATCATTTCCAATAACTTTCAAGAAGAATCACCAAATTCTAAACCTATGAAAGAATGTAATGATAATCAACTTTGGTTGCCTAGTGAAAAAAAATATTTTCCTAGAATAGAAGCCTTAAAATGGCATCGCCAGAACGTATTTATATCATAATTATAGAAAATTAATTTGTAAGTCTTCAGGTATCACCAAGAAAAATGAATCAACTAAAAATTAGTTGAACTTATACAACCTTTTTAACTAGATAATTGAAATACAATAACAAATAGTTTTAGTTGTTAACCTATACAATTAAAGCTACTTAAACTGAAAGCAAAAAGCTGACATTAGACAGCCAAACTATTACATTCATTTGACTAATATTTGAGGATATTTATAAATATGAAAGCTATACAAAAATCTTTATTTCCAGAACGTACAACTGCTGAACTAATCAAAGATATAGAAAAGCTAACTAAAGAAATTCAAGAACTATATTGTCTAGATGAAATTCCTTGGGTTGTTGGATATTCTGGAGGAAAAGATAGCACCGCAGTTTTACAACTTATCTGGAATGCGATCGCTGCTTTGCCAGTCAAAAAAAGAACTAAAAAAATATATGTAATTACCACCGATACACGAGTAGAAAATCCTTATGTTTCTGCTTGGGTTAAGCAATCTCTAAAAAACATTGAAAGAATTGCCCAAAAGCAGAAAATGCCAATAGAACCTCATCTTCTACAACCAGATTTTCAAGAAACATATTGGGTAGGTTTAATTGGTAAAGGTTATCCCGCACCTCGCCTTAAATTTCGATGGTGTACAGGACGTTTAAAAATTGAACCATCTAATCTTTTTATTCGGAATGTTGTACGAACTAACGGAGAAGTCATCCTAATTTTAGGAATTCGTAAAACTGAAAGTCTTAACCGCGCCAAAACCATGAAAAAACTAGAAGAAAAAAGAGTTAGAGAACGTCTGAGTCCTAATGCTAATTTACTTAATTCTTTAGTTTATTCTCCTATTGAAGACTGGCGAACTGATGAAGTTTGGCTATATTTAATGCAATGGGAAAATCCTTGGGGAAATAGTAATAAAGATTTACTAGCAATGTATCGAGGTGCAACGGAAGATAATGAATGTCCGTTAGTGGTTGATACTTCTACTCCTAGTTGTGGAAGTTCTCGTTTTGGATGTTGGGTTTGCACCTTAGTAGATAGTGATAAATCTATGTCAGCAATGATTCAAAATGATGAAGAAAAAGAATGGTTACAACCATTAGTAGACTTGCGTAAAGAATTAGATATTTTTGACCGAGATAAAAGAGATTTTCGGCGAATTTGGGGTACAGTTCAACTATTTGAACGGAAAATAGATGGTGAAGTTTCTGTAGAACCAATACCAGGTCCGTACAAAAAAGAATGGCGAGATACTTTACTGAGAAAACTGTTAGAAGCTCAAACAAAAATTCGTGAAACTGCTCCAGAAAATATGCGAGATATTACTCTTATTTCTTTAGAGGAACTGAGCGAAATTAGACGGATATGGTTAGAGGAAAAACACGAATTTGATGATAGTTTACCTCGTATATATCAAGAAGTAACAGGAGAAGAATTTCAAGACTGTCGTCCTGGTGCAGGAATCAGTCTTTTAGGTAGTGATGAATGGTCAGTATTAGAAGAAATATGTAATGAGGATGAAATGCACCTTGAACTTATGGCAAAACTGTTAGATACAGAACGGCAATATTATATTAAGTCTCACCGATATAAGATTTATGAAAGTCTCGAACAATGTTTTGAAACAAGTTCTCGTTCTAAGGAAGAAGCTATTAAAAACGCCCACGATAAAAGAGACCTAAAAGAAGCAGTCAATCAAGGAAAAATTTCTACACAAATGAAACAGTTAAATTGGGCAAGCATAAAATTTTCCAGTCAAAATTCAGAAGATATTCACGCAGAATAATTCTGAATCTAAAATTTCTGCTAAGTACCTAGTCGTCAATTAAAGTGAACTTTAGCAATGAGGAGTTAGAAGTCAAAATTCAGTCAGGTTTAGGAAAAATTTACTAGTATTAATTCAGCTTGTAATTAGGGTTTATTGATTAAATATCAACCCATTGACAGGTAAAGGTTTTAATTTTTTTATGTCTGGAAAAAGTGCAAGCTTTTAACTCCAAAAGGTTCAAAAAGTTAGCATTAAAGGCTCACAGAATAATTAATAATTAATAGTTGATAATTAATAATTGGACGATTCAGGTTTGAAGCCTCCTCTTTTAAGGAGGTCAATCAAAAATTTTCCTTTTAGTCAATCCTATCGGTTTGAAGAAGGGGCAATTATTAATTATTAATTGTTCATTGTTAATTGCTGAATATGGCAGAAAAATTAAGAAATTATTTTTCCTAATAAGTAGGTAGTTATAAATAAAGGTTCAACCTGAAAACCTAAATCCTTGACAACAAGGAAGTTAGAGCGTTTAGTATTGTCGGTTTAATTCCGCCTACCTACTTAGAGTTGGCTGAAAAAAGCAGAGTTTGGGGAGAGTGGGAAGTGTGGTAAATCTGCGAAGACAGAGAAAATTGGAGGAATAATTGTTCGGAGATTTTTCTGCCTCGCGTTACCCCGTTCAGGCTCACTTTTTGAGCAATTTCAACCGCAAAGCTGCTACTTTTTTACCACCTAAAATAGCTAAAACCTTTATCTTTCAATACTTTGATATTTAATCAGCCAGCCCTACTTACCTCCTCTATAACTCCCATTTATCCTGACTTCTTACTCCTACCCTTACCAAAATACTTTTTCAGCAAACCCTAATTAATTTTTCCTATCGAACATAATTTCCTCAAAAGCAACTTCAGCCATTATCTAATAAATTCATTTATCGCTATAAAATCACCAAAATTATTAACCTTAAACTGCAAACAATGATATTCCTAGAACTTGTCCTGCAAAACTTCGGACCATACTCCGGCAAACAAACAATAAACCTCCGCCCCACACTCACTAACCAACCTCACCCCATTATCCTATTTGGAGGTATGAATGGAGGCGGAAAAACTACCCTTCTAGATGCAATTCGTCTCGCACTTTATGGTCATCGTGCCCAATGTTCTACCCGTGGAAACTTAAGTTATAGCGACTTTCTTAGTCAATGCGTTAACCGCAACACTCCACCCACAGAAAAAACCCGTATTGAATTAGCTTTTCAACATATTCAAGACGATCAATTTGTCGAATATCGCATCGTCCGCACCTGGGAAAAAAATCCTAAAGATGGCAAAGACAACCTGGGAATTCTTGACGGTGAATGGCCTGATTCTTATCTTGCAAATACCTGGGATGAATATATAGAAAATCTCTTACCTTTGGGAATTTCTAACCTATTTTTATTTGACGGCGAACAGGTAAAAGAATTAGCTGAATTAGAAATTCCTCCCCCCCTAGTTGTGGATGCTATTCAATCATTATTAGGATTAGAATTAGCCGAACGTCTTGCCGCAGATTTAGATATTTTAGTGACTCGGAAAAAGAAACAACTTAATAAAACTGCGGAACTTACCAATTTAGAAGAACTTGAACAAAAACTGTATCAGCAAAAAGCAGATTTAGAAGCTGCCACAGCAAATTTAGGAGAGTTGCAAAAGAAATTAAAAAAAGCTCAACAAAAACAACAGAAAGCGATGCGAAAATTTATCTCTGAGGGTGGAAAAATTGCTGCCGAAAGAAGTCAGTTAGAAGAGGAGTTCAAAAATGTAGAATTAGAGGTGGCAAAAACTCGTGAAGAAATGGTTGAACTTGCTGCTGGTTCTCTACCTTTGATGTTAATTTCTCCCCTTTTGGAACAAGCAAGTTCTCAAGCTGATGTAGAAATTTTACGCCATGAAGCAGAAATTGCTTTGGATGCTTTTCAAGAAAGAGATGAACGTTTGTTTGATTATCTAAATAAGTTGTCTATTCCTACTAGCAAAATTAGTAAAATTAAGGAGTTTCTTAATCAAGAAAATTTGACACTTGAAGAGGATATTAATGAAGCGGATGAACCTTGGTTATTGGCAGATGATGAGGCTCTAACTTTACTAGAGAATTTGTTGCGCCATGAAATCGAGTTTTCTCTGGAAAATGCTCGTAAAAGTCTGAATTCTCTGAAAGATTTGGATTTAGAAATTAATGTTTTAGAAAAGCAGTTGGCAACAGCAGCATCCCCAGAAGCTTATAAGATTTTAGAAACTAGTTTGCAAGAGGCACAAACAGAGTTGGCAAGGGCACAAGTTGCTTGTGAAAATGGCGAGCAGACTTGTAAAAAATTGGATAATGCTATTAATCAAACTAAGAAGGAATTATTCAATTATACTGATGAAGCCATCGAACGAAATAATATTCAACATATCATTAATTCTTCTACTAAAGTTAAGCAGACTTTGCAGTTATTTAAGGAGAAGTTAACTTTGAAAAAGTTGAATAAGTTGGAGGTAGAAGTTACTGAGTGTTTCCGTTACCTTTTACATAAGTCTGATTTGGTGCATCGCGTGGCTATTGATACTGATAATTTTGCTCTTTCTCTCTATGATAATCAAGGACAAGTTGTTCCTAAGCATCGTATTTCTGCAGGGGAAAAACAGCTTTTAGCCATTTCGTTTTTGTGGGGTTTAGCACGGGTTTCTGGTAGACGTTTACCTGTGACTATTGATACCCCTTTAGGTCGGTTAGATTCTTCTCATCGTCAAAATTTAGTTGAACGTTATTTTCCTGCTGCTAGTCATCAGGTTATTCTCTTATCTACTGATACTGAGATTGGTAAAGCTGAAGTGGAAAATCTCCGTAATGCAGAGGCGATCGCTCATGAATACTTACTAGAATCTGATTCTAAACTTAATCAAACTAATGTCAAAAAAAGTTATTTTTGGTAAGCAAAAATTCGAGGGATTTTTTTCATACCCTTGACTTTTCCTTTGATTTGACATATATTTTTAGTATAATGGCAATTTTGCGATTAATCCAAAATTGCATATACCTATAATTATATAAGTAATATTATATTTTTATCAAAAACTCCACTAGTAGTCAACCCTTAATTAGGGTCTGCTGAAAAAATTGGTTGGTAGGGGTAGGACACGGAGATGGGGGGAACAGGCGACGGTTTCCGCTATTTTATCTGAAGAAATTTTCTGGAATTTCAGCAGCAAATTTTCGTATTTTGAGGCCAACAAGATCAAAAGCTCTAAAAGCCTTAGCTATCCTAACTTTTAGCTTTATTCAGCCAGCCCTAATTAATTGCTGAAATTTTCCTCCATCATTTGGCCACTGAATTAATCCGTAAAAAATCCCAGGCCATGTATTAGCTTAGGTTTTGTTTAGGTATTAGATTAGAGCATTGCACAGTGACGCATGATTCTGGATTCTGGATGCCTGAATTCGGGATTAAGAAATTACTAAAATAATTAGTTAATGCTTTTTTTTAGTCAAAGTCTGAGCTGATTTTTTGCAGTATCATTCCATAAT
>JASJEE010000424.1 GCA_030064835.1 Microcoleaceae cyanobacterium MO_207.B10
CCCACACTCCCTCCTCTACTTTTTAAATTAGATTATTAGATTAATATAGTCAAATAGTTTCTATAGGGGAATCAGTTCAGGAAAGTTTAGTAATAGCTGTTCATTTGTCAACTCATCACCTAAACGTGCCGGGGAAAAATGTACTTGGATGCCTCTTAGTTTTTCTTGATAATGCAGATTAATTAAAGCTTTTAATCCTTCATTCATTGCACCGATATTAGCCAGGTCATTTTCAATTTCTGGAACTTCTCCCTCAAAAGCAACTGTAATCATTACCACTAAATTACCCGTTGGTGATAAGGTTAAAGGCTGGTTATCTTCGTCCTCATCATCTTCAGATTCTCCAGAACTTAAATAACGTTGGGCTGAGTCTGTAAATAGTTCCTCAAAAAAGTCTCCGGCTTCTCCTTCATCCCATAGTACATCCCCCTCATTAGCCGCCGACTGCCAATAGGTATCATACTGGAGAAGACTTTGGCAAACTTCTACAAGTCTTTCGCCCACTACTTCCAAATCACCTTCTGATTCTAACGCCTCTCTAGCTGCGTGGTTAAGAACGCCTAATAAAGGCGTTACTTCTGAACCTGCTAAGTGAATGAATAAACGAGAGACAACAAATCGAGTTTTACCTGTAAATTTATTGAAGCTATCACGCAAAGAACTCATAATTGAACTTTTCTCCTGAGAAATTAATAAAAATAATTATAGATGAATTATAGACGATAATATTTTTTCAATACCCTATTATTTATATAATGTCAAGCAAAGGTAGTATTTTAGTTAACATTATCTATGTTATCATTGTATTATACAATTTTACACAAATTTAGAAGCAACTAACGGATTAAAAAATCTGTCTAAAAAGCTACACTGGCTAAACATAAGATTTTTTCCTCTTACTTTTGAGCAAGTTGATTTATGGCATTATTTGAGTATGAAATCATCTGAGAGTAGATGGTTATAAAATTAGATGAATCTAACTTTTACAAAGGAGAACAAAATGAGTATTAAAAATGATAATGTTTATATTAAGTGGTTTGAAGATATTAGTGCTACTGATGTCCCCTCAGTTGGGGGTAAAAATGCTTCTCTAGGGGAAATGGTGCGATCGCTAAAAAATCAAGGTATTCGCATTCCGGAGGGTTTTGCGATTACTTCGACTGCCTACTGGCAGTTTTTAGAGGCAAATGACCTGAAGCCCAAAATTCAAGACCAAATCCAAAAATTTGAAAGTGGAGAAATTTCCCTAGAAAAAGCAGGTAAAACAATTAGACGGTTATTTGTGCGATTGGGGTTTCCTGATAATATAGCTGAGACTATTCGTCTAGCATACCGCGAATTGTGTCAGCGTTACAAAGTAGATGAAGCTGATGTTGCTATTCGCAGTAGCGCCACTGCTGAAGATTTGCCAGATGCTAGTTTTGCAGGTCAGCAGGAAACTTTTCTTAATATTACAGGTACAGAAGAAGTTTTAGAAGCTTGTCGCAAATGTTATGCTTCTCTTTTCACTGACAGAGCAATTAGTTATCGGCAAACTCAAGGTTTTAATCATTTAGAAGTTGCCCTATCTATTGTAGTACAAAAAATGGTGCGTTCTGACAAAGCTGGTGCTGGTGTTATGTTCTCTATTGATACAGAAACAGGTTTCCCTGATGATATTCTGATTACTTCTGCTTGGGGTTTAGGTGAAACAGTGGTTCAAGGGGCAGTTACCCCAGACCAATATCGGGTGTTTAAACCTTTGTTGAAGTATCCCCACTTGCAACCTATTGTTGAGAAAACTTTGGGTAATAAACATGAAAAAATGGTTGATGCTTTAGGCACGACTAAAACAACTAAAATTGTGTCAACTTCTTTGTATGAAATGCAGTCTTTTGTATTAGAAGATGAGGAAGTTTTACAACTAGCTCGGTGGGTGAAAATAATTGAAGAACATTATGGCGTACCAATGGATATTGAGTGGGCAAAAGATGGGGATAGTGGTGAATTATTTATCGTACAAGCTCGCCCAGAAACAGTTCAGTCTCAAAAGCAGGGGGGTATCCTCAAAACTTATTCTTTAAAACAACGGGGTGAGGAGTTATTAATTGGCTTGAGTGTGGGGGATGCTATTGCTACTGGTAAGGTTTGTTTAATTGAAAATGTTGAGGATATTGAAAAGTTTGAACCTGGCACAATTTTAGTCACAGAAATGACTGACCCAGATTGGGTGCCAATTATGAAAAAAGCAGCCGGAATTGTTACAGATCATGGTGGTCGAACTTGTCATGCTGCTATTATTAGTCGGGAGTTAGGTATACCAGCAATTGTGGGAACTGGCAAAGGTACAGAAATATTGAAAGTTGGTCAAGAAATTACTATTTCTTGTGCTGAAGGAGACCAGGGTTATGTTTATGAAGGAACACTAGAGTTTGATTCTGTAGAGGTAAAAATTGATGATTTTCCAGCTACAAAAACTAAGATTATGATGAATATTGCCAGTCCTGCTACAGCTTTTCGTTGGTGGCAATTACCCGCCGATGGCATTGGATTGGCTAGGATGGAATTTATGATTAATAATATTATTAAAATTCATCCAATGGCTTTAGTTAAATTTGATGAAATTGAAAATTATTCTGTCCGTCATCAAATAGCTCAAATGACTAATGGATATCAAGATAAAACTCAGTATTTTATTGATAATTTGTCTCTAGGAATTGCTAAAATTGCTGGTTCTCAATATCCTAATCCAGTAATTGTCAGAATGAGCGATTTTAAGACTAATGAATATGCAGATTTAATCGGCGGAAAACAATTTGAACCTCAAGAGGCAAATCCGATGTTAGGCTTTCGTGGTGCATCTCGATATTATAGCGATCGCTACAAAGAAGGGTTTGGTTTAGAATGCAAGGCAATTAAGCGAGTTAGGGAAGTAATTGGCATGGATAATGTGATAATTATGATTCCCTTTTGTCGTACTTTAAAAGAAGCTGATAAAGTGATAGAAGTATTAGCTGAAAATGATTTAAAGCGGGGAGAAAATGGTTTACAAATTTATGTTATGTGTGAAATTCCAGCTAATGTAGAATTGGCAGATGAATTTGCTAAACGGTTTGATGGGTTTTCTATTGGTAGTAATGATTTAACTCAATTAGTGTTAGGAGTAGACCGAGATTCTTCTGAGTTAGCAGAGTTATTTGATGAGCGAGATTTGGCAGTAAAACGGATGATTTCTCGGTTGATTAAAACTGCTCACGCTGCTGGTAAAAAGGTGGGAATTTGTGGTCAAGCGCCTAGTGATTATCCTGAGTTTGCTGAATTTTTAGTGATAGAAGGAATAGATTCAATTTCACTTAATCCTGATAGTGTAGTGATGGTGAAAAAACGAGTGGCAGAAGTTGAAAAAAATCTATATTAATCATTTATTGATGATAACTATTGCCAAAAGATTATTAAATTTAGGAGTTAATTACAGCGGTTTTGCTGCACGGTAGACCAGAGTAGGGACGTTGTGCAACTACAGGGTTTGGTTGATGGCGACGTGATTCATCAATTTGAAAAGCGCTGTAATCTTAACTATAAGTCAGAGAAAATATCTTGAGTTATTAGTTCAGTTTCTACTTCAGCTAAGGTAGCTAATAATTCATCATTAAGTCGAATTTCTGCGCCAATATTGCCTTGAAAAATTGTTAGTTGTTGATAAGTTACGCCATTATTCAAGATAATCATGTCCTCATTAATATTGAAATCAGTGATTAAGTCAGCACCTTGGCCAGAATTTAAGACAAAGCGATCGCTGCCACTACCACCAGTGATAGTATCGTTCCCACCGCCACCAAGAAGTGAGTCATTTCCAGAGGAAGCGCATAACTTGTCATCACCCATACCTCCTAGAAGAGTATCATTATCGGCACCACCACATAGGGTATCTTGACCGCCATTACCAAAGATGAGGTCATCACCGCCAGCACCAAGAAGCTTGTCATTAGCATCTACAGTGTCTGAATTTTCTTGGTTATCACCATAAATAGTGTCATTGCCATCACCCGCACAAACAATATCGTTGCCATCATCACCAAAGATAAAGTCATCTCCTAGTTGCCCATACAGATAGTCATTTCCTTTACCACCATGTACAGTATCGTTGCCACCACCACCCATAACTGTATCGTTAGCATGGTTTCCGTTAAGCCAGTCATTACCCTCACCACCAGAAATTAAATCTGTTCCGGACTGATCGGGATCTATAACATCATTGTTACCACCAAAAATTGAGTCGTCTCCTTGTTGGCCGAGAATAGTGTCATTTCCCTCATCTCCCTGTATCCAATCACCGTCTTTACCTCCGTAAATGAAATCATTTTCTTTACCTCCGTAAATGAAATCATCGCCACGGCTACCTTGCATAATATCATTGCCACGACCACCATGCAGAGTATCTTCACCTATCTCTAATTCTGGGGAACCGGAACTTTCATCGCCAATAATAGTATCATCGCCGAGTTCACCCATGAGCATATCGTGACCATGCTCTCCCACAAGTATATCTGCATCTTTGCCTCCATGGAGTGTATCGTTGTCTTCACCCCCCATAAGTGTATCTTCACTGTGGTTCCCGCCGATGAAATCATCGCCTTTACCACCATCAAGGGCGTCATTACCTAAGATATCACTGCCTATGATGTTACCACCCCAAACAATGTCATTACCATTGTCACCAAGTATAGTATCATTACCCTTGTCACCATAAATGAGATCGTGTAGTTTACCACCACGAAGACCATCATGGTCTTTACCACCATTCAGAAAATCAGAATCTTCTTTGCCATTCAGAAAATCATCTCCTTGATTGGCAAATATTCTGTCTTCACCCTCACCACCATAAATATTGTCAGAGTTTTGACTACCTTCAATGAAATCGTTACCCTTAAACCCATCAATAACTTGACTAATAAGGCTTCCTACTAGATAATCACTGTTTTCAGTACCATAGAGAAAGTCATTAATATCTTTAGCCTTGACAAGCATTGCGGGAACTATTGGCAGTTCTACAGATTGAATAACTGGGGGAGGAGGACAAGAGCAATCACAATTATCGTCGAGAGAATTTGAAAGTCTTATTTCGACGGGTAGTTCTGGTTCTACAGGTGGCTCCACAGGTGGTTCTGGTTCTACAGGTGGCTCCACGGGCGGTTCTATAGGTGGCTCCACAGGTGGTTTTGGTTCTACAGGTGGTTCTACAGGTGGCTCCACGGGCGGTTCTATAGGTGGTTCTACAGGCGGTTCTGTTTCCACGGGTGGCTCCGGTTCCACGGGTGGTTCTGGTTCTACGGGCGGTTCTACGGGTGGTTCCACGGGTGGTTCCACGGGTGGTTCCACGGGTGGTTCCACGGGTGGCTCCACGGGTGGTTCCACGGGCGGTTCCACGGGCGGTTCTACGGGTGGTTCTGGTTCTACGGGTTGCTCCAAAGGTGGTTCTGGTTCTACGGGTTGCTCCACAGGTGGTTCCACGGGTGGTTCCACGGGCGGTTCCACGGGTGGTTCTGGTTCCACGGGTGGTTCCACAGGAGGTTCTGGTTCTACAGGTGGTTCTACAGGTGGCTCTACGGGCGGTTCTACGGGTGGTTCCACGGGCGGTTCTACAGGCGGTTCTGTTTCCACGGGTGGCTCCGGTTCCACGGGCGGTTCCACGGGCGGTTCCACGGGCGGTTCCACGGGCGGTTCCACGGGTGGTTCCACGGGTGGCTCTACGGGCGGTTCCACTGGTTCGACGGGTGGTTCTACGGGCGGTTCTACGGGCGGTTCTACGGGTGGCTCCGGTTCCACGGGTGGTTCTACAGGTGGTTCCACGGGTGGTTCCACGGGTGGTTCCACGGGTGGTTCTACAGGTGGTTCTGCTTCTATAGTGTCGTTGTCGATGATGGTGCCTTCTCCATCGGGGTCGATGATGGTGCCAATATTGGGGTGGCTGATGTTGAGAGTGAAGGTTTCTTCTGCTTCGTTGATACCGTCGTCGATG
>JASJEE010000068.1 GCA_030064835.1 Microcoleaceae cyanobacterium MO_207.B10
CAGTTTTATCAACCAAACCTTTTGCTAATGGCTCTACTTCAGCTAACCGAAAACCTGTCAATTCTATCGATCTGCCAATATTAAAAGGAGTGCGTTTTTTATCTTTAATTAAACAGGCGGGAGTTGCGACACCTATCATCGCAAAAGTCAGCCTTTGATAATCATAATTTTCTGCTCGTTTGTTGTAACAATCTCGGACAAATGCAAAAAAATCATCAATACTAAAAGGTAAACTCAGGGTACTATCTATTTCATCAATAAAAATAACAATTGACTGGGAAGTTGCCCGCAATAATTTTTCACCAATAAATTTACTAAACAGCTTGACATTAGAAAGTTTACTATTAGCCTCCCACAATTCCTCAATATCAAATTCATCATCTAAATTTAAGCCAGTTAAAATAGTATCAATAATACTGGCGTACCATTGTGAAGGGGTAATATCATGAGTGCCAATTTCTGTCATATCAATACTGACACAGTCAAAATTTTCTTTTTTTAAACGTTGGATAGTTTTGATTCGCAAACTAGACTTACCCATTTGACGGGAGTTTAAAACATAGCAAAAATTTCCATTTTTTAAATCTTGATATAAATCATCATCAGCTTGTCTTTTAACATAAGTTGTGGCATGAATTGGGAGACTGCCACCGAGATAATATTCGTCGTTATTCATAGTTAATATCTATAATTAAATAAGTAGGTAAGTATAATTAAATTTCACTAAGTCATTGCTAGTGGAACGGAGTGGAATGTTTGTGGAGAATTCTGGAACACAAAGCAATCTCAATGGTTTTTGTTGATTTATATTTGTGAGATAGTTAGATTGATTTGTACCTGTCTGCTTAGTATAAGACAGAGATACAAAATATTTATGTAATCAGTGTGATTGCGAGGGGGAAAAGAAAAGAATTATTTTAGTTTGGGTAATCCACTACCCCTTCAACAATGTTTGGTTGAATCGTCAAGTAGGAAGATTGCTTCGACTGACCTAATGCCTTTTTCAGGAAGTTAATTCCTTTCATAGTTGCCTTGCAATGACAACATCAGACTTTTGTGAGATTATCTGTATAAATTAACCTTATCTGCCAAAGACGGACAAGGAGAGAAGTATCCTTTAAACATGAACTCGAAAATATTCTCGATACAAACCACATAAAGGTACAACAGCATTTCCCTGACATTTTACTAACCCCATACTGCGTAATTTAAATCCTTCAATTGTACCGATTTCTACAGGATTTTCTGCATTAACAACCTTTTTAATTGCTGTATGTAAACTATCGTCTTTTTGCAAGTTCAACAAATGTCTATGTAGGTGATTGTAGTAAGGTCCTTCATCTGTTGGTGCTAGTTTTAAAAGTTGTGATAATGTCATTTTTCCGCTAGCAATTTTATAAAGCCCTAGACGTACTAAATAGGGATGTCCTCCCAACATTTTCATCAAGTTTTCTATTTGTTCCTGAGACCATGCTAAACCATGTCGTTTGATTAATTCTTGTATTTGTTCAAGAGTAAATTCTGGCAACTCAATTCCCAATCCCACATTAAAGGGAGATTGATTAATATTTAGAGGAATATAAACTTCTTTTGAATGCACAATTATCAATCTTAACCTTTGCCAAGTCTGGTGATTTTTGCCTTGTTCGTGCCAAGCCCGTAATAATGCAAAGAACTCCGTTGCTAAATCTGGATTTTGAAATATTTGGTCAACTTCATCTAATCCTAAAACTATGGGATTTTTAATTTCAGTAAGTAAATATTTTGAGAAATATTTAGTACACCGTTTTTTCACTCCTAGAACTTTTTTCCAATATTTATCTAACTGTTCTTCTAAATCTAATTCATCACTAACATTCGCACAAAACCACTGCAAAAATTGGTCTAAATTTTCCATGAATTCTGCATCTATAGTTTGAAAATTCAAATAAACTGTACGATAATTTTGTTGACTGGCGTGATGCAAAATTCGCGATAATAAAGAACTTTTACCCATTTGCCGAGGTGCTTTAATTCTGATTAGTGCATCAGGTTTGAGAATAGCTTGAAAACATTCTGATTCAATGGGTGAGCGCTCGATATAAAAAGGAGAATTCAGAAGAACTTGACCACAAGGAGGTTCTAATTGTGATTTGGGAAGCTGAGTTATATTATCACTACCAACTGGAGGAGCTATTTTCATAGTTTCTTCCTGTTCCTGCTGGCGTATTGATGCTTCTAAATTTGCTTTAACATTCAATAATTCTGCTAAAGCAGCTCTAGCATCTGGGTAGCGCTGATGCCAGTAAGTTTTCAGCATTTTTATTAAAATCTTAGCTAGCTCATTACTAATATTAGAAAGTAAATTTTTACAATCTATTTCTCCCAATTTATTATGTGGAAAATATTGAGGATATTTTCCGATTAAAGCTTGAATAGCAGTTACTCCAACTGCATAAATATCACTAGCAAATTGTGGTTGACCTTGGAGCTGTTCTACAGGCATATAACCACGAGTTCCAATCGTAATTGTCCTGGTAGATTCCCCATTATCATTTACTACTATATTCCTAACTTCTTTGACAGCTCCAAAGTCAATTAAAACTAATTTACCATCACTTTCTCGCCTCATAATATTGTCAGGCTTAATATCCCGATGAATTACATTATTATCATGGACAAAATTTAGTAATTCCAGAATTTCTGCTAAAAATTCTATGACTTTACCTTCGCACCAACAGTGATTTATTTCAGTGGTTAAATCGTGACCGATTATGAGTTCTTGAACTAAGTAAAATTCATGTTCATATTCAAAATAAGCATATAAAGTGGGAATTTGGTCATGTTTTCCCAACTTATTCAAAATACGAGCTTCTTGTTTAAATAGTCTTTTAACTTCCGAACTTCTTTGTGTTGGTTTCAGTCGCTTCACAACACACTTTGGCTTCGGAATTTCTGGTATATCTAAATCTTCTGCCAGATAAGTTTCACCAAACCCACCACCTGTGCCTAATTTTTCGATAATTTGGTAACGTTGCCGTAGGGTTTGACCGATAAGATTATTATTTTCAGACATAAATACTTAGCACCTTGATTACATTTTCCATGAAAATTAAATGTTATAAAAATTGTCATAACCAATGCGCGGATTGCTATAAAATAAATTAGGCATCTTTGCAAGATTAAGTTTTTCACTAATGAAGTCAGAATTCAGAAGTATAGATATAAAGAATAGGGAAAAAGATTGAAAAATACCTCCTCATACTAAATCCGGCGAGCAAAGGTACTTTTTCCAAATCCTCCTCTCACCCTTCTGTCTTCTGCTTTACTCTAATAATAAAGCTCTTATCGATAGCTCGATTTACGATCATTTCCTAATCTTCAGGTTTCCCCAGCCTTGCCACACTCTTGATTAACATAGCTCTCAAATGGCCTCTATATATCTACAACTATTCCGGATACTCCTACATATCTTAGATAAATAGAATGGTAGATGCACCCTGGTTTAGCCCTGGACTTCATGTCTAGGGCTTTTTTGATTTTTGCTTTTGGTTTACCTAATTTAGGGGTTGCTGATTAACAACCTATCAGCTATTTACAATCGGGGGGTTTAAGTCCCCCACACTGATTTAGAAAAGCCTGTGGTGTGCTTATTCTGGGGTTTGTAGACGCGGAACTGCTTCTATTGAGTATCCCCCATCATACCCCTTGAGAGCTGATAGCTGACCGCTCTTTGCGCAGCATTCCGTCAGGAACCGCTGACTGCTATTTAAAATCTAAAAGCACTGACTAGTAAAGGTTTCAGTCTTTTTGGAGCGAAAAAAACAGTCGTTGCTAAATCAAGGATTGGGCGATGAGACAAGCCTGCTTTTATACCCAGATTTGGTATAAAGTATCACTGACACACCGCGTCACCGCTTCAGCGCGTCCCCGCTTCTCCATGTCAAATCTTACACCCTCCCCACACTCTACTTTTTTGTCAGCAAAGCCTAATTTATCTCCTCATCTCCCCATCTGCACGTCTCTCCTCCGGGGGCCAAACATCAGGCAAAGGTCGCTTCCACAAATATAACCAAGCCAACCCCAATAAACCCAACAATATACCTGCCAAACTCACAAACTGGGCAATACGCAACGGCCCTAACATCAAACTATCAGTCCGCAATCCCTCAATCCAAATCCGCCCACTACTATAAGCAGCCATATAAACTAAAAATAAAGTCCCCACTCCAAGTCTAGGTTGACCCCGCAAATCTCTGAAAAATAAAAATAGCAATAGTCCAAACACCATTAAATTCCAAAACGACTCATATAAAAAGGTCGGGTGAAAATAATCAAAATCCGTATATCCTAGAGGACGACGTTCTAGGGGAATATACAACTTCCATGGTAAATCCGTGGGACTACCAAAAGCCTCCGAATTGAAAAAATTACCCCAACGCCCGATCGCCTGTCCCAAAATTAAAGAAGGAGTCACTAAATCAGCTAATTGCCAGAAACATATTTTTTTTAGCCTCGCAAAAATTAAAGCAGCGATCGCCCCACCAAGAATCGCCCCATGAATCGCAATACCACCTTTCCAAATTGCAATAATATCAGCAGGATGTTGTTGATACTGCTCCCACTCAAACAAAACATAATACAACCGCGCTCCAGGAATTGCAGCCAAAACCAACCAAACCACCAAATCTCCCAATAACTCAGGATTAACACCACGACGTTTAGCTAAATATTGAGAAAGGGTGACTCCGATTAATACTGCACTTGCAATCAAAAGTCCATACCAACGGATGGCAAAAGGCCCAAACTCAAAAATAATTGGGCCAGGAGAAGTAAATTCAAACCCTAAAGGCAATATAGGAATTTCTACTATCATGGATCTACACAGAAACATTACTTATAGAAATACCTTAATCGCTAATGAGTCAATCCTTAATAACTCCCCCCCAAACCCCTTTACTGGGGTTATCTTTAGCTGAGTTAACAGAGTGGGTGCAACAACAGGAACAACCTGCTTATCGAGGTAAACAATTACATCAGTGGATTTATCAAAAAGGGGCCAAATCTCTTTCAGAAATCACTGTTTTTTCCAAAAAATGGCGCGAGACTATTGGTGAGTTTCCCATTGGTCGTTCTGTTATACACTATCGTTCTGTTGCGACCGATGCTACGGTTAAATATTTGCTGAAGTTAGTAGACGGCAATATTATTGAAACTGTAGGTATTCCTAGCCAAAAACGTCTCACCGTTTGCGTCTCTTCTCAGGTGGGTTGTCCGATGGCTTGTGATTTCTGTGCTACTGGAAAGGGAGGCTTTACTCGTAACCTGGAGGCTTATGAAATTATCGACCAGGTGCTAACAGTGCAAGAAGATTTTGGCAGAAGGGTTAGTCATATTGTGTTTATGGGAATGGGCGAACCTTTACTGAATACTAAAAATGTGTTGGCTGCCGTCAGGTCTATTAATCAAGATGTGGGTATTGGGCAACGTTGCATTACTATCTCTACAGTAGGGATTCCCGACCGCATCCGTCAACTAGCTAAACATAAACTCCAGGTTACTCTCGCTGTGAGTCTTCATGGGTCTAATCAAAGGTTACGCGAACATCTTGTTCCTAGTGCTAGAACTTATCCTTTAGCAGATTTAATAGCAGATTGTCGGGAATATGTCAACCTCACAAAGCGGAGAATTAGTTTTGAATATATTTTGTTAGCAGGTTTTAATGATTTACCAGACCATGCAAAAGAACTATCTAAAAAGCTACGCGGTTTTCAATGTCATGTAAATTTAATTCCTTATAATCCGATTAGTGAAGTTGACTATCAACGACCTACTGGAGAACAAATTAAAGCTTTTGTTAATGCTCTCGAACAGGGAAATATTGCGGTTAGTGTTCGTTATTCTCGTGGTTTAGAAGCTGATGCCGCTTGTGGGCAGTTACGAGCTTCACAAGTTACTGATGGTTTAGCACTCAAAAATTAAAACTTATTAAAACTTATTCTGATTAAAAAATCTGGCGTTGCACAGTGACGAATAATTCTGGATTTTGGATGCTCGAATTTGACATTGGGGAATAACTAAAATGATTAGTTAATGGTTTTTTTTCAGTCAAAGTCCAAGCAAATTTTTTGCAGTATCATTCCATAATGCGCAACCTCAAAAATCTAGTTGCTAAACAAAAAATCAGCAACTAGATTAGCAACTAAATTTATGATATTTAACTAACTCAAATTAACGAGGATAAATACCAGGAGCATAAGCTTCTACTACTTCACCAGTAGCAGTACGAGTAATCATCAAATAATCACAAGCATTACATTCAGTATAGGTTAGTTGATTGTGATATATACGTTTCCCATACGCACCGCAGTTAGAGCAACGAATTTTATGTTTTTTGGGTATTTGTAGAGCTTTAATTTCAAAAGTTTTTTCTAGTACAGGCATCATAAAAATTTTTGTCTGTGAAAGTTTATAATTTAATCTCAGTTTAGCACGGAATTTTCTGATCTAATTTTGATCCCTATTTATAATTATTCCATTTAACATATATTTAAGTCCATACATCTTTTAGATATAGATACACTTATAAATTATTTTTTGTCAAATATTATAAAATTTTAACATAATTTTTATATGATTTCAAAAAAACAGATAATAGCAAAATAATAACTCTATACTAGTTAGGTATATTTTGCTAATAATTACTCAGATATGTAACTGAGAAGATGGTATAATTATATGTCCTACAATAATAAAATTATTTTTAGCAATAGATACAGCAGATTTCGGGCTGATGATCTACAAGGCGTGAATTGAATATACGGTAGTGCGGGCATCTTAACCGCTAGGTGTGTACCTAATAACATCAGGAAGCATGGTAAACTAATTGATCTAATTCTTGCTGCATCTCCATCAGGACTTTTTGATAACAAGCATCAACATAATCGCGATCGCAAGCAGCCTCACGTCCATAACGCTCAAACACAATAGGAGGACAAACCCTAGTATAAATCTGCACTGGCAAAGGGAAATTCGGCAAAGGCCCAATAGCCAAACCCCAAGGTAAGCCGATATAGATGGGAAAAACTTCTGGATCGACACCAAACAACCAGGGTATTCCCCACTCATGGAGTTGTTTTGCCTGTTCATAAAAATCTGCCAGTACAAACAGAGTATCGTGAGCGCCATAAGAAATCATCGGTACAATAGGCACCTCTTCACGTAACGCCAATTTAATAAAACCCTTACGTCCCGCAAAATAGATTTGATTTCGCATCCCATGGGGACGAAAAACATCTATAGCCCCACCAGGATAAACAGCCACAGAAGCATTTCTTTGAAAAGCTGCGATCGCCATTTTTGGATGAGCTCTCACGGCCCCACATTGTACTACCGTTTGAGTAGGAAAAACTGACCAGACATTCTGGTGCATTAGTCCATAAACCAAACGCTCCGTACCAAACCTTTTAAACCAGTCATACATACACATATACATATCTGGAGCTGCTAAACCACCATTATGAGAACCAACTATTAGTATTTTTTGAGCCGTAGGAATATGATGCCAGCCATCAGTTTGAACTCGAAAATAATAACGATAAAACCATTCCCACAATGGCATAGAAGACTCAATTACTTTTGGGTTCCGGTCATCTAGAGACCAACCATCATAAGGTTGACGAGAGTTGAGGTTATTGGCAGTAAACACTGATATTTATTTTGAGTTTTTTTCACAATCTTAAATACATTATATATGATAATAAAATGACTGGTAAATACGAATTACTTGGACTCAGAATTACAAAAATAAAAAATTTGGATAATTCCATGACATTAACACCAAATATCACAGAAATATCTAAACAGACTGATATTACTCTCACTCCCCAAACCAACCAACAATTTAACTGGAGAAACTGCTGGTATCCAGTTACATTCATTCAAGATTTACCCAAAAACCGCCCCTATAGTTTTTCTTTATACGATGAACCATTAGTATTATTCAGAAATGCAGCAGGCCAGTTAACCTGTCTGAGCGATCGCTGCCCTCACCGTGCGGCTAAACTATCAGACGGACAAATCATAGAGGGCAAAATTGAATGTTTGTATCACGGTTGGCAATTTGGCAGTGGGGGAGAATGTTTGCAGATTCCGCAATTGCCAACAGGTGCAAAAATGCCGGAAAAGGCTTGCGTCAAATCGTTTCTTGTGGTAGAAAAACAAGGTATGGTTTGGATGTGGGCGGGTAAAGCAGAAACAGCAGACGAAAATACTATTCCCATTCTGCCAGATTTAGAGAAACCAGGATTTGTGTATTCTCAGAAGGTCTCAGAATTACCTTTTGACCAAGGTTTTTTGATTGAGCAAGTGTTAGATCCGGCTCATCTTAATTTCAGCCATCACGGTAGTCAGGGAAATCGTAAAAATGCTCAACCCCTGGAAATGGAAATTCTCGAAAGTTCAATCGCGGGAATAAAAGCTAGATTTCGAGGTACTCGTAACCCTGATGAGTTTTGGAAATATCTAACATTTTTTGCCCCGAATTTGGTACTATTGAATTTTTCTATAGAAGATAAAGATTGGCGGTTTGGGTTGGCTTGGTATTCGATGCCAGTAGGAAAAAACCGATGTCGAGTTTTGACGTGCAGTTATCGCAACTTTTTTCAATGGAAAAATAAACTGACTCCCCGGTGGTTGACCCATTTAGGTCAAAGCAAAATTTTAGAGGAAGATTTACATCTGGTAATGGGGCAACAAGAATCTATTGAGCGATCGCAAAAAAGCTTAAAAGAATTATTTTTGCCTCTGAAGACATCTGATACCATTTTATTGGAATATCGGAAATGGCTCGATCGCTTCGGTTCATCTCTGCCTTTTTATCATGGTTATACTACCTATAAGTTAGGGAAAAATTTGGGTAACAGCCAGGATGAAGAATTGTCAATGGCTCGGTACGCTCATCACACTCAATTTTGTAATTCCTGTAGTCGTACACATCAAATAACTATTCAACTGAAAAAAATATTTGTAGGAGTAGCGATCGCCTTAGCTGGTATGGCGATAGTTACGGATGAGTTTTTGATTAAACTGTTGCTAGTTTCTGCCTCTATCTCAAGTATTGGTTTAGCAGTGGCAGCGAACAAATTAAAAACCAAATTTGAGCGTTCCTATACTCGAAAATAATCATCTGAATATTTGTCGTAATACAGTTTCACTAAAGCTTGCCCCCGCGGGCCTCAATAGGAGCGATTTCCTAGACAATGCTTTCCTTGTGGAATGCTGCGCAAATGCAAAAGCTAATCGCCCGTAGAGAAAAAAGTGATATTTTATCGCCTTAAAATTTTGATGCTCAGGTTATTATTTGACATTATGAGTTGTCAACCATTTGTGGCATCTTGAAAGTGAATTGGTATGACTACTCTAAAACCTGAGTAGCTTAACTACATGAAATTGGTACTACACTGCTGGTAAATTAGTCACAGAAAATAAATCTAAGCAGATGACAGCTAAATATAATCAAGATGGCAAATTTCAGCAGCTAATCTATGAAGATTTTGTCCAGAAAAATTAAATATTTTCCAGCCATAGTTAGTTAAATAAAATGAAAAATTATCGGTGTAATCATCAGCCTATATTTTCTTCTCCATTCCACTTGTTTATGGGTATAGTTTTGTTTAGTATTTTAATTTTCACAACATCTTGTAATCCCCAACAATTAAAAAACCAAACGGCTAAATCTTCCCAATTAGTATTAACTATTCCCGACGATCCACCTACATTTAATTATCCACTTGCTCGCACACCTTATGGCGTTTTTGGATTTATTTATGAAGGATTAATATCTGAAAATGGCATCAATGCAAAATTGGAGCCAGCTTTAGCAGAATCTTGGATAATTTCTGATGATAAACGCCGGATTACTTTTACTTTACGTTCGGGATTAAAGTGGTCAGATGGGGAACCGCTTACGGCTGATGATGTCGTCTTTACTTATCAAGATATTTTCCTAAATCAAAACATTCCTACAGTCTTTAGAGACTTTTTACGCATTGGAAAAAGTGGAGATTTCCCCTTGGTTCGTAAACTTAATTCTCAGCAAGTTGAATTTATTTTGCCCGAAGCTTTTGCTCCGTTTATCCGATATATAGAAAGATTAAAAATATTACCAGCTCATATTTTGCAGGATAGTATATATGCAACTGATGCTGATGGTAAACCTTTGTTTTTATCAACCTGGGGTAAGAATACAGAACCACAAAAAATTATTAGCAATGGTCCCTATAGAATCGCCAGTTATATTCCTTCCCAAAGAATAGTTTTAGAAAAAAATCCTTTTTATTGGAAATCTGATAGTTTAGGTAATTCTCTACCTTATATTGATCAACTTATTTTCCAAATTATTAAATCTACTGATAATGAATTACTGAGATTTCGTTCTGGAGAATTAGATAGTATTAGAGTTACGGCACAAGCATTTCAATTATTGAAGCGAGAGGAACAACGAGGGAAATATCAGATTTATAATGGCGGTCCGCAATTTGGTTATCAGTTTGTGGGCTTTAATCTTAATCAGGCTAAAAATTCAGATGGAAAATCGTTTGTAGACCCGATAAAGTCTCGGTGGTTTAATAATTTAAAATTTCGCCAAGCTGTTGCCCATGCTATTAATAGAGAAAGGATGAATAATAATATTTATCGAGGTTTAGGAGAAATTCAACATTCTGCAATAGGGGTACAAAGTCCTTATTATTTGTCTCCCGAAGCAGGATTAAAAGTATATGATTATAACCAACAGAAGGCGAAAAAGTTATTGTTAGATGCTGGCTTCAAATATAATAATGAAAATCAATTATTAGACTGGGATAATAACCGAGTAGAATTTACAATCTTGGTAAAATCTGAAGAAAAGTCACGGGTAGATACAGCAGTTCAAATCCAACAAGATTTAAGCAAAATTGGGATTAAATCTGATTTACAGGTACTCAGCTTCAATACCATTTTACAAAAGCTACTTTCTAGGAGAGATTGGGAATGTTATGTGGGAGCATTTGGTGTCAGAGGTGCTGATTTTGAACCGAGTTTATTATCTTTATTTTGGTCGAGTAATGGTTCTTTTCATCAGTTTAACCAAGGTCCTCAACGGGGAGAAACACTCAAAAATTGGCAAGTTTCTAATTGGGAAAAAGAAATTGACAGTTTGTTGATTGCTGGATATCAAGAATTAGATGAAAATAAGCGCCGAGAAATTTATGGTCAGCTTCAGGAAATTATTGCCGAACAATTACCAATATTTTTCTTAGTTAATCCTCTGTCTCTTCAAGCAATGCGTGATCGGGTGGAAAATTTTGATTTTTCTGGTATTAGTAGTGTGTTTTGGAATGTTGAGGAATTAAAGATTTCTGATAAATAATTAATCTGGAAATTTATCGAGTCTACTTGGGTGAGAAGTTTTAATTTTTTGAATCTTTTGAGTTTTTTAATAAAGTGTTATATACCCCCTGCCTCCCTTTTTAAGCTATGCTTTAGAAACATTTTTTTTAAGATAAAACCTAGAAATTAGATGGCAGTTATATATTTGCCGTTCAATGTAGATTTCAGGAGAGTCAACTGATTTAATTAGAGGCTTTTATCCCGCCACCTCCCCATCTCCCCACTCCCCCACCCCCGCTTCAGAAAAGGGTGGCGCGGAGTTCCATATCAGGGATAGCTTTCTAAGGGGGATTTAGGGGGATGCTATAGTAACTTTTAGTGCTAAGATAATAAAAAATTTTCCTGATTTCCCTAAAACTATGAATAAGAAAAATCTAGCCATAGCTTTAGCTTCTTTTGTTTTTCTGGCTGCTTGTGATGCGGGGAACAATAGTCATGTTAGGCTCAAAAATTATGGTGATACTGACATTACTACTAATAAGAGAAAAATTGCTAGGAGAAATTATCGTAGAAATTATCCTAAAAATTATAGTTACAAAGAGCGTAATTATGTTGCCAGTTCTTGTAAAGAGTTTATGCAATATGAAATGAATATTCCCTTGAATTCTCAGTGGTCATCAGTTGAAGATTTGATTGAAACTGGAGATGGTTGGGAATGGCGAGGATGGGTAGATGTTTATGGGGAAAGGAATAGTTTTGTTTGTAATATTAATGGTAATAAAATAACAGCATCTACTCACCTTGATGAAAGTTATCCTGATACTTTTTATGACCATAAATATGACTATAAAAGGAATCATGGTAGTATTGCTAATTCTTGTAAGGATTTTATGGAATATGAAATGGAAATCCCCAGGAATTCTCAATGGTCATCAGTTGATGGTATAATTAAAACTTATGACGGTTGGCAGTGGCAAGGATGGGTAGATGTTTATGGAGAAAGAAATAAGTTTTTATGTACTGTTAATCCGAATGGAGTTAATGTCGTAACTAATTTTCAAGATTCTTATAATTATGAATATGAATACACTTATTAGTATAGAGGATAAGACAGGTCGGAATTTTGCAACCCAATTCCTACATAAGTTTTATTGCAAGTAACAGTGGTCTAATATAGAATCCGGTTGAAAAGTCTCCGCAACGACGATAGGAACCAATCTCGTGAAACCCCTAAGATTGCTTGCTTTCCTTACCGAATGCTACACAAACCTTCGACTCCGTTTCAGTCGCTGCGGACTTGGCTATAGCAATTATCCGGATTCTATATAAACTTTTCTCCTCTTAATATTAATCATCAGTTTTTTCCCAAATAAATCTTTACTTTGCTATATACCAGGTTTTCATAAATTCCATTCTCAGAAATGAATAACTACGAATATTATCTTGGTGGCAGTCTCCCACTTCATGCCACAACTTATGTAACTAGACTTGCTGATGATGATTTATATCAAGGTTTGAAAAAAGGGGATTTTTGTTATGTTTTAAACTCGCGCCAAATGGGTAAATCTAGTTTGCGGGTAAGAACTATGCAACGTTTACAACAAGATAATATTGCCTGTGCCAGTATTGACCTGACAGGAATTGGTACAAATGAAATTACTCCTGAACAATGGTATGCCAGTATTATTGATAGTATTTTAACTAGCTTAAATTTGGATGATGATTTTGAGATTGATGAATGGTGGTCAGAGCATCTTAATTTTTCTAATGTTAGGCGGTTTAGTAAGTTTATTGGAGAGGTTTTATTACCTTCTATTTCTCAGCCAATTGTAATTTTTGTTGATGAAATAGATAGTACCCTAAGTCTACCTTTTAATATTGATGATTTTTTTGCAGTTATCCGAGATTGTTATAACAAACGTGCTGATAATTATGATTATCAACGGTTGACTTTTGCGATGATTGGTGTGGCAACTCCGGCAGATTTAATTAAAGATAAAAAACGCACTCCTTTTAATATTGGTAGACCAATAAAATTAGCGGGTTTTCGGTTAGCTGAAGTAGAGCCATTAGCAAAAGGTTTGGTTGATAAAACTGTCAATATTAATAAATTGATGGAGGTGGTTTTAGATTGGACAGGAGGCCAGCCGTTTTTGACCCAGAAAGTTTGTAAATTAATTAGCAATAGTCTAGAAATTGTACCTGATGGCCAGGAGGCAGAATGGGTGGCCGATTTGCTCAAACAGAGGATTATTGACAATTGGCAAGTGCATGATGACCCAGAACATTTAAAGACAATTCGCGATCGCTTGTTAGTTAATGAAAAACGGGCAAGTCGGTTATTGGGTTTGTATCAAAAGGTTTTAATCTCCTTAAAAAGGGGGAAATCAGAAGTAAAACAATTAGATACAAAACATCCATCTAGTTCGCTCCCCCTTCCGTCCCCCTTAGAAAGGGGGAGACCAGAAGCAGAAGAAAAAAAGCCACCCCTGCTCAAGGGGGGGTTGGGGGGGATCGTAGCCGACGACAGCCCCGACCAAATGGAACTTCGCCTCACAGGTTTAGTAATAAAACAGGAAGGGCGCTTACAAGTAGCTAACCGCATCTATCAAGAAGTTTTTAATTTGCAGTGGGTAGAGAAAGAGTTGGGAAAGTTGCGCCCCTACTCTGAGACGTTTACTGCTTGGGAAGAGTCGGGATGTAAGGATGAGTCGCGACTCTTAAGAGGTCAAGCATTGGCAGATGCTTTAGCGTGGGCGGTTGATAAAAGTTTAAGCGATCACGACTATCAATTTTTAACTGCGGCTCAGGAGGTGGAGAAACAGTTACTTAAATTAGAAAAGCAGACAATTGAACTAGAAAAGTTAGAAGCACAAGTGGAGTTAGATGCTCAGTTAAAGGCAAATAAGATATTAGACGAGGCTTTGATCAAAGCAAAGCAAAAGGCGAAGAAAATAATTGTTATCGGGTTAGTTGTAAGTTTATCGTTAGTAACGCCAGCATTTATATTAGCAAGGATAACTTTTAAGAAACTAAAAATAGCTCAAGAAGCAACAAAATTAGAGCAGGCTGGGATTAGAGCATTAAAGCAATTTAGAGTAGATCAAATAGAAGGTTTACTAGCAGCAATGTTGGCAGGGAAAAAATTACAAGCACTTGTGGAAAACTCAACTACAATAGCTGAATATCCCGCAACCATTCCCTTGTTAGCATTGCAGAAGATTCTTGATAATATTGAGGAAAAAAATTGGTGGGATAATGAAAAAGGTGAGATTAAAAGCGTCAGTTTTAGTCCAGATGGGGAGAAATTTGCTACCGCAGGCTATGATGGCATCATTCGTATTTTCAGCTTATCTGGAGAGGAACTTGGGAAACTAGAAGGTCACAAAGGAGGAGCATTAGGAGGAGTAAACAGTATTAGCTTTAGTCCCGATGGTAAAACAATTGCTTCCGCAGGAGGAGATGAAACAGTTCGTGTTTGGGATATATCGGGCAAACAACTAATTCAAATTGACGGACAAACTGTTTTCAATAGCGTTAGCTTTAGTCCCGATGGTAAAACAATTGCTACCGCAGCAGGCTATGGTGTAGTTAAACTGTGGAACTTATCTGGTAAAGAAATAGGTAAGTTAGAGGGATACGATGGAGGAGTAAACAGCGTTACTTTTAGCTCCGACGGTGAAAAAATTGCTACCGCAGGCAAAGATGGAATAGTTCGACTCTGGAATAACTCAGGAAAGGAACTTCTGAAAATTACTGGACATCAAGGGCAAGAAATTTTTGATGTTAGTTTCATTTCCGACGGCAAATATTTAGCCACAGCAGCAGATGATAACACAGCCAGAATATGGAATTTGTTAGGGGAAGAGCAAGCAATATTAAAGCATAAAAGTTGGGTAAAGTCTGTCAGTTTTAGCCCCAATAGTCAGCGTCTAGTTACAGCATCTGATGATGGTATGGTTCGCTTGTGGAATTTATCTGGCGAGGAAATAGCTAAATTTTTCGGTCACTTGGGTACGGTTTGGGATGCAATCTTTAGCCCCGATGGACGATATCTACTCACTACAGGGCGAGATGGTAAAACTCGTCTGTGGGATCTGTCTGTCAAGGGAGTAGTTAACTTTCCCGGTCATCAACAAGATGTCAATAGTATTGATATGAGTGCTGACGGGCAATATATGGTTAGTGCTGGAGATGAAGGAATTGCTTGTATTTGGGATATTTCGGGAAAGGAAATTGTCAAATGGAAAGCAAACTTTCGTGAAAAGGTATTGAGTGTGAGTTTTAGTCCGGATGGAAACTTGATTGCAACAGCAGGAAATGAAGATGTGGCTCGTCTCTGGGATATGTCGGGAAAGCAAATTACTATATTTAGAGGTCATCAAAATTGGATTAACAGTATTTCTTTTAGTCGGGATGGCAAATTAATTGCTACATCAGGAGCGGATCAAACTGCTCGCATTTGGCATCTTTCAGGGGAGGTGCAGGCAATATTGGAAGGTCATCAAGATGTGGTATCAACTGTTAGGTTTACTGCTGATGGAAAACAAGTAATTACTGCTAGTTGGGATGGCACAATTCGACTGTGGAATTTGTCTGGTAATCAGATTCAGAAATGGCAGGCGCATCAGGATAAAATTCGGGTCTTAGATGTCACTGATGATGGAAAATATTTAGCCACAGCAGATGATCAAAGTCTGGTAAAAATTTGGCATATTTCTGGGGAGGAAAAACAGGAATTTTCTAGTTATCAAAATGGAATTTATGCTCTAAGTTTTAGTCCGAATGGAGAATATTTAGTTACTGGCGGTATGGATGGTAAGGTAAAAGTTTGGGATTTACAAGGGCGACAAATAGCTGAGTTTAATGATGAGAAAGGTGCGATTTGGGGTATTAGTTTTGGTAAGGATGGGAAAGTTGTTATTGGTGGAGATAAAGGTTTAGCTCAGTTATGGAAATTGAGAGAATTAGATGAACTTTTAAATGATGGTTGTGAATGGCTGGAAAGTTATATTAAAAGTCATCCAAATGATGTTGAAATTAGAAAAGTCTGTGGAGATTAATCAAGAGTTAATTTTTTTGATTAGGGATTTAGATATTGCAAAGATTCTACAATTTTTACCGCTTCTTGAATGGTAATGGTGCGACATTTTAGACCACTACTCCCTAGATATGGAACTGCTGGGGATAAAAATAAATATCCCTGGCTGCCTTTTTTAATAGGTGCTTCTGTCAGAAAAATACTAGATTGGTTTGATACTTCTGAAAATTTTACATACCCAACGATAACCTTACCTAGAGCTGGTGAATCAACTTCAACTATTTCTGAATCTGTTGGCCCTCCACCAAATTCTCCAGATGCACCTTTAATAGAGAAACAAAAATTATTAGCATTTCTGTAGATAATTTGGTAACTAGGACCATGAACCCTGCTATCTTCTATTGTCAATCTATCCATCTGAAATCCAGGAGGAATATAGGTAGGTACAATCACTTTAAATTCTATTCCCATGGAATTATTTTTATCCAAAAAAATTAACTTTTCCACTTGACTAGCTGTAAGTTTAGCCAAGGTAGCAACATCTTGGAATTGCGTAAAACTATCAACTGATTTAGATGGAAATGTTACTGCTTTATCAATGCTACCCAAGCTTAATATTAGTCCTGTTAAAAACCCGATGTTCCAGTTATTAAGTTTCATTTTATTTTCCTCCATTTATTTAGGGATTTAAGTATTGCAAATCTTCCACAATTTTTACTGCTTATTGCATACTAATAGTACGACATTTCTGAGTGGGTTATTCATCAGAAAAACCTGGTGAGTTAAAGGAATATTTTTCCTTACTTTTTATAGTAGTAAATAATGTAAAAATATCTTTTCTTGATTATTTGGTCGCTATAATACATATTTTTAAAGTATAATTTAACCCAACGCCGGTGAATCAAATTCAACTTTTTCTGAATCTATTCCCCCTGAAATAAATCCTCCAGATGCACCTTTAATAGAGAAACAAAAGTTATTATAATTTCGAGAAAAAATATTGTAATAAGCGTCTCTATAATCATTTACTATAAAGGAATGTACCTGAAAATCTGGAGGAATATAAGTCGGTAAAATAACTTTAAATTCAGTTCCATCCCTAGTCTTTATTTGCACCCAGGAAATTAATTTTTCTACTTGAACAAGAGTCATTTGAGCTAACCTAACAATATCTTGAGATTGCGCCAAAGTATCAACGGATTTAGATGGAAATGTTACTGCTTTATCTATGCTAATCAAACTCAATATTAACCCTGTTAAAAAACCTATTGTTCCAAGATTAAGTTGCATTTTTTTCTATTCATAAGTTAGTTTTCAACATCTGGCTATAAAATAGGGAAATCATTGACTTTATCTCCTGATAAATTGGAAATATAATTAGAGAAAAATTTGAATAGAAAGGGCAGACATTCCACACCCTTTCTATATTTAATTATTGCACCGTAATTATTTGTTCGGCACTTTCATTTGCCAACCGATCCACTCCTCGTAAAGCATAAGTTCCCGGTGCAACTCTGGCAGTATTTGTCGCACTATTTAATACTTGCAAAAGCTGCCAATTATTACCCGTTTGCTGATACAATGCCCAGGAACGAACATCGCCAGAATTATCGGCATTCCAAGTAATTACGCCAGAATTAACTTCAATTCCAGTCGGTGGAGCGGGGGGTTGATTATCCAACCAAGGCATCGCCGGGGGTAATGCAGGAGTCGGATAAATCGAATTTTTAAACACATTATTTACACCCGCCACATTATCGCGAAACATCTTCATACTAAAAAAGATATTCCCTAAAGAAAGTTGACTTGCTCTCTGACGAGAAAGAGCAACTTGTCTCTGAAATTCAGATACAGGCCAACCCGCACCCTGCAATTGACTTAAATAGTTTCCAGCATAAATATGACGACGTTGAGGGTTTTGTTGTAACCACCAATTTAATAATACTGGATAACTTTGTTGGGGTGGGTCGATACGCCAATAAAGTTGTGGTGCCAAATAATCTAGCCAACCTCTTTCTAGCCATAATTTCACATCAGCATACAGACCTGCATATTGATCGAAACCAACTATTCCGGGAGGGTTCCCAGGGCGATAAATACCAAACGGACTAATACCAAATTTCACATAAGGTTTCTCAGCGTGAATACCCTCTGCTAGCCGTTGCACCATTTGATTCACATTTTGCCTGCGCCAGTCAGACAGAGAAAGGGTGCCACCAGATGCTTTGTAAGCATTGTAAGTTTGGTAGTCAGGAAAATCTTGTCCCCTTTGGGGATAGGGATAAAAATAGTCGTCGAAATGAATGGCATCAACGTCATAACGACGCACCACATCCATAATGGTGTTGAAGGTTTGGTCTTGAACGACTTTCGCCCCTGGGTCCATCCAAATATTTTTGCCGTATTTATAAGCATATTGGGGATATTTGACCGCCATGTGGTTTGCAGCAAAGGAACCATCGTTAGGGCTGAGTTGGGCGCGGTAGGGGTTAAACCAAGCATGAAGTTCGATGTTGCGTTTGTGACTTTCGGCGATCGCAAATTCTAAAGGATCGTAATATGGTTGTGGTGGCGTTCCCTGTTTGCCTGTCAGCCATCCACTCCAGGGTTCGAGGGGGGAGTCATAAAAAGCGTCGCCAGTGGGTCGAACCTGCAATACTAAGGCATTCAGGTTTAGTTCTTGCATCCGGTTGAGGATATTGAGTAATTCAGCTTTTTGTTGTGCAACAGGTAGACCACGTTGGGATGGCCAATCAATATTGGCGACGGATGCTACCCATACCCCACGAAATTCTCTAGGGGGAAAAGCGGAGGGTTGTTGAGCGACAGCGGTGGATAAATATGGGGAAATTTGAGTTAGGGTTAGCCCAAATATCATTAGGCAAACCCACAGCAGATGCTTGGGTCGAAAGCGGGTACTTTGGGGTACTTTTATGGCAAATAGTTTACTCAGTAATTTCATTGTGGGACGATTTAGTTTTTATTAACCTAATTCAACGGTCTAATAAGTTAACCTGTTTAGGGAGGAAGCATTCCAGATTTTATTAATTGGGGTTATTTGAGTTAACAGTTAACAGTAAGTAGGTCCGCATTAATATTTATCCTTCTGATATGGCAGGAGGCAGAAAGAAAAAGGTTTTTTGATGATTTTTTCTGCCTACTTACTTGTCCCCAAAGAATATATATTTGGTCAGCTAAGAAGAGAGGTAGCAACACGGATTTATCCTGTTACGTAGTATCTACTTAGAATCCCGGTGACTTGAGTCTGGAGAGTAGTTAATTAGCTTCTAAGCTGACAGTACGGAAGAAATACTGAAATTATCTTTTTAGCCTCAAAAACATTATGTTTGACAATCATCAAGATATATATTTTGCGGTAGTAGGTGATGTACATGGCCATATCTACAAAATGATTGGCTTACTTCAAAACTGGGAAAATTATTCTGGTCAAAAACTTACATTTATTCTGCAAGTTGGAGATTTTGAACCGCACCGTAATGAAGCTGATTTAGCAACAATGGATGCTCCTACAAAATATCGTAAACTGGGAGATTTTCCCGACTTTTACGAACAAAGATCAATTTTTCCTTGGCCGATATGGTTTATTGGTGGTAACCACGAACCCTATGGTTTTTAGACCGAATTAATCCAGGTACAGAAATTACTCACAATTGTTTTTATATTGGTAGAGTAGGTTCGGTAGTTTTAACAGGTTTAAAAATTGTCGGGGTTTCTGCTATTTATCAAGAGGAAAAATTTAGGGTTTCCCGACCTGACATTTCTCAAATTAATAGTTCTTCTAATAAAGAATATATTGCTTTTACTGAGGCAGAAATTATTCAAGCTTTAGAATATAAGTCAACAGATATTTTGTTATTACATGACTGGCCTGCTAATATTATTAATCCTATAGACGCTAAGGAATTTGAGCAACAACGTCGCAGTCGAGGTTATTATGACCAAGTGGGAAATGAATATGCAAGAATGTTAGTAGATGAGTTGAAACCGAGATTAGTAGTTTGTGGTCATTTGCACAAAAGTTATCGTAATCAAATATTACTTAATCCAGGAAATTTTACAGATATTTGTTGTTTGGCTAATGTACTCTCAGGACGAGATGCTATTTCTGTATTTCATCTGAGTAAAACAGGAAAAATCACAGAAGTTACCCCAGAGGCGGGGAAATGTTACAAATAAACTAGCTATAGGAATGTGAAATGATTAGTTAAAGAACTTGACTACTTTCAGCCAGAAGCCAAAAGGTAGAAGCAGGAATTTTACAAATGATGTAGGATTGCTATAGAAAAAAATTAATAATTCATCTACCACCTAAAACCTAAAACCTAGAAGTTTATTTCTAGCAAACACTTATTTAAAATAGTAAAACAAAGCTAATTTCCAGCAGCAAAAGCTGCGACTGCACTTTTAAAAACTTGCATTGCTTCATCTTTTTCAGCTAACCCTTTAAATTCCATTTCACCGAGACCTTTATAATTAGAAAACTATGTTGTAATAATATTTGTCACGCCAGGAAATTTGCTATCTAAATCTGCAATAGAATCAACTTCAGACAAAGGTGTATCTTTCAGTACAGCAATTAATTTATCATCCTGTTCTCCACCATCAAGTAACTTGAGAACGCCAATTAATTTCACAGGTACTACAGACCCACGAGGAACAGCAGGACCCAAAACTACCACATCCAGGGGGTCGCCATCACCACCCAGTTCTTTCGGTAAAAGTGATTTTGGATCATGCCATAATTACCAGGATAACCTAAGTATTGCACAACCCGAGGTTTGCCATCTGGTTTAGTGACTTCCCATTTCGCAAGAGTACCAGTGGGAATTTCTAGTACCATATTAATAGTGCCATCGGGATTTTTTGGTTCGTAGCCAGAAAGTAAATTTTTCGGACTAATAATGGTATATTCATCTTCAGCACGCATACCTGGAGAAATAACTTCAGCCTTTAGGGTAGATGTGTTATTCTCTGGTTCTAGGGCAATGACATTATTTATATTTGTGTTGTAATTAATCGTCATCAGTAAACCAGTTATTAATAAACTGGTAGAAGCAATACTTGATTTTTTCATTTTATTCTTTTTCTCTTTTATCAGAGTACAGAATAATTTTATAACATTTTTTTTTTTTTGAGTTTATATTTAGGTTAAATCTTTCTCAGGGATGAAAGTTCTCAATTTAAGAATTTTATTCTAGTTGTAAATTTATGGTTTAGAGAGGTGGTAGGTTTTCGAGCTACATACTAATACTGTTCCACGGAAGTTAGAAGTGATATTTTATAGGCATAAAATCTGGATACTACTTTAATATTTTCAAGTTTTTGTAACATTTTTAACGTGAATTGGTGTGATTTAACAGAGATAGGCATTAGGTGGTAAAATTCAACCAATAACTAATAAATACAGTTGATTTTCTCATTTTATATATAGGAAAGAATCGTAACTACTCTATTAGATAAAAAAAACTCAAAATTATGTCAAATACTCTATTGATTTAGACTGTATCATTTAATTTTTACTGGTAATTTACAGCACTTTTTAGGAGAGTAAGGTACAGTTAAAGAGTAATCTCTCTTTCCCATTGACTAAAGTAATAAAATTTTGTACATCACTAACTCCGAAAGTGCTGTAAGTTGCATATTTTTTCGATAAATATTCTATGATAACTAAAAATATTCCTCTAATCAAAGACTTAGAAAGTTTAGAAAATCGACTCAAAGAAATTCCTCAAAGTCCGGGAGTTTATTTGATGCGGGATAGTAGCGATCGCCTTCTTTATATTGGCAAGTCTAAAAAGTTGAGAAACCGGGTTCGTTCCTATTTTCGAGATAGCAAAAATCACAGCCATCGTATCAGTTTAATGGTACAAAAAGTGGCAGAAATTGAATTTATTGTCACAGATACAGAAGCTGAAGCTTTAGCTTTAGAAGCTAATCTTGTTAAGCAACATCAACCATATTTTAATGTCTTACTTAAGGATGATAAAAAATATCCCTATCTCTGCATAACTTGGTCGGAAGATTATCCCAGAATTTTTATTACTAGAAAGCGCCGACTCGGTAAAGCTAAAGACCGTTATTATGGTCCCTACGTTGATACTGGATTACTCCGAAATACTCTACATTTAGTCAAACGAATTTTTCCCCTACGTCAAAGACCGAAACCTTTATTTAAAGACCGCCCTTGTCTTAATTATGATATTGGTCGCTGTCCGGGAGTTTGTCAGGAATTAATTACTCCAGAGGAATATCATAAAATTGTGCAAAAAGTGGCAATGATTTTTCAAGGTCGGACTGGTGAATTAATCAATATATTAAATACTCAAATGGAAAAAGAAGCGGAGGCATTGAATTTTGAAAAAGCAGCAGCTATTCGCGACCAAATTAGAGGTTTAAATTCTCTCAATGCTGACCAAAAAGTTTCTTTACCAAATGACCAAGTTTCTAGAGATGCAATTGCTCTGGCAGGAAATCAGCAAATTGCTTGCGTTCAACTATTCCAAATTCGGGCAGGAAAATTAGTAGGTAGATTAGGATTTATTGCCGAAATTCCTAATTTAGAAACATCAGAAACTCAGGAATTAGGAGCAATTTTACAGCGGGTTTTAGAATCTCATTATCAAACAGTAGAGTCTGTAGAAATTCCTACAGAAATTATTGTGCAAAATGAGTTACCAGAGGGTGAATTTTTGCAAAATTGGTTGACAGAAAAGAAAGGGAAAAAAGTAGAAATATTCGTACCCCAACGCCAGGGGAAAGCAGAATTAATAGAAATGGTAAAAAAGAATGCTGAATATGAGTTGCTGCGGTTGGCAAAAATGAGCGATCGCAATAATGAAGCAATGACAGATTTAGCAGAAATATTAGATTTGCCAGAATTACCACACCGGATAGAGGGTTATGATATTTCTCACATTCAAGGTTCGGATGCAGTAGCGTCGCGGGTAGTATTTATTGACGGTTTGCCAGCAAAACAACATTATCGACATTATAAAATTAAAAATCCAGAAGTGCGTTCCGGTCATTCTGATGATTTTGCAAGTATGGCAGAAGTTCTGGGGCGACGGTTTCGCGACTATGAAAAACAACCGACTTTAGAGAAACCAGACTTAGTGATGATAGATGGTGGAAAAGGGCAACTTTCAGCAGTAGTTGCAGTGATGGAAGAGATGAATATATTGGAAGAAGTGCGGGTGGTGAGTTTGGCAAAACAACGGGAGGAGATTTTTTTGCCAGGGGAGTCGCAACCTTTAACAACTGACGCGGAACAATCGGGAGTGCAGTTATTGCGGAGGTTGCGGGATGAAGCGCATCGGTTTGCCGTGAGTTTCCATCGAGATAAAAGGAGTCAGAGAATGAAGCGATCGCGACTAGATGAGATTCCCGGTTTGGGACCAAATCGGCAAAAGTTGTTATTGGGACATTTTCATTCCGTTGATTATATTCGGATAGCGACAGTGGAACAGTTGGCGGAAGTGTCGGGAGTGGGGGCGAAGTTGGCGCAGCAGATATATGATTATTTTCATCCTTAAATGTTACGATAACAGCAATTTTTTTAAGTAGAGTACACAGAATGGGGCTTAAAGACAGTTATGCTGAGATGCTGATGGCAAAAATTATCGCTATTAGCGACAGTTGTTTCTTGAGCTTGGGCGCTACCGAATCTGTGAGAATCAAAGGCTACCGTTGGTTTCCCCCACAAAAATGCTCCTGTGCGGATAACCCACATTCCGCACTTCAATTTGTAGTGTCGAAATTACCATGAAAAGCAGTAGTTTAGTAAGTATTTATAGTCTATAAATTATCTCTATTTAACTTTCTCCTGAGAATTTGACTCAGGAAAATATTAAGCATAAATAGTTACTTAATTGTTGACTACTATGACTTTCTCCTAAATTCTGACTCCTGAATTCTGACTCCTGACTCCTTGATTAATACTACATTTCGTCGTCCGGAATGTAAGGGATAAAGTTGCGACGGCTAATGTTGCTGGTAAAGGTAGAAATATCTCCCAGCAGTTGTTTGCTGTTGGCTTTTTGAAATAGTTCTCCCAGGAGAAAATTGCAGGGACAACCAAACTTATTTCTAGTCATATATCGAACTTTGTATAAGTAATCTTGGAGAGCGAAACTGGCTCAGAGCATACTCCAGAAACTCAAATCATAGGGAAATTCAACCCGACGAAAGAGTCATATTAATAAAATAATTAAGACTGTTAAGAAACACTTCAATTCTCACATCTGATTTCTGATTGCTATACTTAGCTTTTCTTCACAGGTTTCACCCAACAAGCAACCTGATGTTGTTCTTCTAAAAACTCTAAAGGTGGGTCTTCCTGCCAACATTTATTAACCACAAATTGGCAACGAGCAGCAAACGGACAACCTTGAGGATAATTGATTAAATCAGGTGGTAAACCTGCTATAGTGTCTAACTTTTTATTATTGCTTTTATCTAAACGGGGAATACTTTCTAATAACCCAATAGTATAAGGATGACGAGGATTTTGATAAAGTTGTTTTAGGGGAGCATTTTCAACTATTTGACCAGCATACATTACTAATATTCTGTCTGCTATTCCTGCCAATAAAGCTAAATCGTGAGTAATCCAAATAACTGCCATACCAATATCTTTTTTTAGCTGTTTAATTAACTCGACAATTTGAGCTTGAATTGTTACATCTAAAGCAGTTGTTGGCTCATCAGCTATTAATAATTTAGGATTACAAGCTAATCCCATCGCAATCATAACTCGTTGTCTCATCCCACCAGAAAATTGATGAGGATAGTTATTAATTCTGTCTCTTGCAGCAGAAATACCAACCATTTGTAAAAGAGCGATCGCTCGTTCTTTTGCCTGTTGATTATTCATCCCTAAATGTAATTCTAGTGCTTCTGTAATTTGTCTTCCTATTCGCAAAACTGGATTTAAAGAAGTCATCGGGTCTTGAAAAATCATTGCCATTCGATAACCTCTTAATTCTTGCATTTCTGCATCATTTAATTTGAGTAAGTCGCGCCCTTCAAATATTACTTCCCCACCAGTTATTTTGCCTGGAGGAGAAGGAATTAAACCCATGATTGAAAGTACGCTAATACTTTTACCCGAACCAGACTCGCCAACTATTCCAATAGTTTCTTCTGCATTTACTTCAAAGGAAATTTTATTAACTGCAGAAACAATTCCATTCTTGGTAAAAAAGCGGGTTTCTAAGTTTTTAACTTCTAGTAATTTTGTCATTTTATTCTTAGGTGTTAGAAGGTAGGGTAGCTCTCTTCTCTTAGACTAGGGTCAAACTTGATTTTTCGTAAGCTGAAATGACGTAACTTTGTCAAATTTTCCTAAAGTGAAAAAAGAGAAGTTGAGTTGGGTTGCTAAACTACTACTTTGAGTAATTTTGTGTTTTTCTTAGCTCAATCTTTTATAGTATCCTTCAGCATATTCTAGTAATTATTCCCAAGTCATTCTACTAGCTTCCCGCAAAGAAATACTCCTTCCACTTCTAAAAAATATTGTTGGTCTTATTCCCAAAATGCTTTCTTTAATATCAGTGACTAGATAGTTACATTTATCTCTTCCCCAATTAACTTCAGCTTCATCTAACCACCTCATACCTTCACTTTTCAAGATGGGATTTTTCATCCATTTATCATCCCATTGATAAGGATGCCAATTTTCCCTAAGTGCTTTAATTAAAAAGTTATTTGGGGAAGCAAAATCTTCACCTTGATTTTGTTTATAATGCCAATAAGATATGGTAGCGCTAAAAGCGTCTTCCATATCTTGAGAACAATAATAAATTGCTTCTTCTACTTCTGGGTTTGAAAAATCTACACCAATAGTAGTTAAAGCGGGAGCATACTTTTTAATTAGTTCTTTAATGCCTTCATATAATTGTGAATAAAGCAAAATTTCTCCTCAATTTTATTGACAAAATACCTAATAAAACTAAGAACATTTTTATTGAATCTTAAGATAGTAAACTGGTTTGAAGTGCGAAACCAAAAATCAGTACCGATTATTCAACTTAATCTTCTCTACTCTCAAAATTACAACTTTCTACATCCTACTACCAACAACTGAAAATAGTAAAAACCAAAGTTAGATTTTCTAAAAAAATTAGCTCTAGTTTTTTTACCCAAGCTTGCTTTTTGCCTCGACTTATTCTGACTCTTGCTAGGAGCAATTAATTAATTGCCCCTACTTCCATAAAACCATTAACTACTCACTTTCAGGAGAGGTATAAATTTCTCCCTCTGACTCATTTTTAGGTGGAGAAATCACTTCTTTTTCTCCTTGATTTTCATCTGTACTAACTGGTGACTCTACTGCTTCACTTTTAGAATTTGTTTCAGAACTAGCAGGAGACTCAACCGCTTCTTTTTTCTCTGGAGTAGTGGGTAATTTCACATCATTAAATTGAGGTCTATTAAAAGCAGCAATCTTAAAACCCTCCACATCAGAATTACTCACATACTTCCACATCCAACCAGGACTATAAAGTGGCATCATCACAACATTATCTAATAAATATTTCTGAACTGCCACAACCTTTTCTTGCCTCTCTTCGGAGTTAGTTGTAGTTCGCATTTCCTCCAACAATATATCAAGTTCATCACTGTGATAACCACCCATCCAACCGGGAGAATGCCACAACGTATAAAGAAAATCTGGGTCGTACCAAGACCACCCCATCATATCAATAACACCTTTACCTTCCGTGAGACTATTCTCCTCTTTTATCCTGGCATTAAGAGCGCCAATATCCATAGTTTCTAAATTAGCTTTTATCCCCACTTCTTCGAGTTGAGTTTGGAAATTTTCTATTACTTTTTTACGGTTTCCTCCTCGCCAAGTTAAGAGATTTATTTCTAATGGTTCATCCTCGCTATAACCAAGTTCAGTTAATAACGTTTTTGCTCTTTCTTGGTTGGGTTTAATACTAAAGTCCGAGCAAAGTTTCCCATCATTAGGAAACATAACATCTGCCATTGCACATTCGGAATGTTTAACCAAGTCTGGTAATATTTCCTCAGTTGCATTGTTCGGATCTATTGCCAAAGCAACTGCTTCTCTTGCACGTTTATCATCAAAAGGAGGTCTAGAAGTAACAAACTCCAAAAATACTATTTGCCCAGTATTTTCAGCCACATCAAGTTTTAATTTAGAGTCTTCCTTAATATTATAAATTTCTGTTAGTGGTGGCTCGGTTAAATGAACTTCACCAGACTTAACTGCTGCCAAACGTGCTTCCGCTTCCGGCATAGTTTTAACCACTAACTTCTGAATATAGGGGCTACCAGAATTGTCTCCTGCTCGCCCATAATTTTTGTAGTCTGGGTTGGCTTCCAGCACCAGTTGTTCCCCTTGAGTCCACTCCACAAACTTAAACGGCCCCGTACCTATTATCCCCTCTGTCCCAAATTTGTTGCCGTAGGTTTCGATGGCAGAGGGACAAATCATACTAGAGTAGGGGTCAGCCATAAACCGCAGAAATGGGCTAAAGGCTTTTGCCATTTTCACCCTAACTGTGAGGTCGTCCACCACTTCCACAGTGTCTATTGGCCCCCAACTGTCTTTGGTCTTGTTTTCTGTTTCTATATTGATGGCTCTATCCATTGTAAATTTGACGGCCGTTGCATCAAATGTTGTACCGTCATGGCATTTGATATTTTCGTTGAGTTTAAAGGTGTATTCTTGGCCGTCATCGCTAACTGACCATTCTTTGGCCAGGTTGGGTTGAATGTTGCCTTTCTCATCAAAGGCTAGAAGGGTGTCGTAAATTTGGTCTATTATTTGTCTGGATAGGGGTGAGACTGATTTGTGGGGATCGAGAGTATCTGAGTCGGTGTATCTAGCCCAGACAAATGTATTTGGTTCTTCAGCCGTTTGTGTTTCTGCGTTTCTAGTGGTTGTTTGAGTATTGTTGCAGGCGATCGCTAATGTGGCAACTGTTAATACTACTGCTATGAAACGCCAAATTTTTTGATGAGTCAATTTTTGCAAAAAAGTAGTTAGGGAAAACATAGAATATTTAAGTAGATAAATTGATTAGCAAAATTTTTAATTTTATCACAAAATTTGCTCTATTTTTTCATTCTAAAGTTTAGCATCATACCTGACTTAAATGAGTTGATGATTGTTAAAATAACCCATGTAAAACTCAATAATATAGGTAGAACCTTGCTAGACGAACAGGCTAAAAAAACTATACTGCGTAAAATTCCTCATGGATTATACATTTGTGGTGTTAAAGATGGTGATGAAGTTAATGGCTTTACTGCTAGTTGGGTAATGCAAGCATCTTTTACGCCTCCCCTAGTTGTTAATTGTGTGAAGCAAGATTCCAAATCTCATGCCATGATTAAGGCTAGTGGTGTTTTTGCTTTAAGTGTTTTAGAAGCTGGGCAAAAAGATTTAGCTCAACAATTTTTCAAACCCCAACGTCGGGTAGGAAATAAATTTGAAGATGTGGAATTTTATTTAGGAGAAACAGGTTGTCCGATTATTTCAAATTCTCTTGGTTATATTGAATGTAGAGTAGTTGGTGCTGTGGAAAAAGGCGACCATACTGTCTATGTAGGAGAAGTAATTACTGCAGGAGTGCATAGAGAAGGAGAACCTCTTTTATTAGAAAGTACAGGTTGGAATTATGGTGGTTAAAAAGCTGTCAGTTTTCAGCTAGTTAGCTATCCATTTTTCTCGGTTGGGAAAGGGAAAATTTTTCCTCTAAAATTATGAAGCTGGTGCAACCTATGGATTTTATCTCGGCTTTTTTACTTCTAAGATAAGCTGTCAGTTTTTAGTTAGTTAGCTATCCATCTTTCTCGGTTGGGAAAGGGAAAATTTTTCCTCTAAAATTATGAAGCTGGTGGAACCTGTGGATTTAATTCCTGGTTTTTAAATACTGAGATAAACTGTCAGTTTTTAGTTAGTTAGCTATCCATTTTTCTCGGTTGGGAAAGGGAAAATTTTTCCTCTAAAATTATGAAGCTGGTGGAACCTGTGGATTTAATTCCTGGTTTTTAAATACTGAGATAAGCTGTCAGTTTTTAGTTAGTTAGCTATCCATTTTTCTCGGTTGGGAAAGGGAAAATTTTTCCTCTAAAATTATGAAGCTGGTGGAACCTGTGGATTTAATTCCTGGTTTTTAAATACTGAGATAA
>JASJEE010000069.1 GCA_030064835.1 Microcoleaceae cyanobacterium MO_207.B10
TTCTTTGTGGCTGAGAACAGTGGGAGTAGTTCGGACATTTACCGTGAGTGTTTGATGGTCACTTACCAAAAAACCAGATCGCTCTCAAGTTTCCTAAACCTCATAACTAAGTTACAATGCCAGGGAGTGGAAGCAGCAGAAGGAGTTTTTGTTGCCAGTTTTGTTAAACATAGTGGACAGAAACCCGATGAGTCTGGAGTAGTGAAGCCTATCAACTATTATTCTGTTGATTGGAACTGGAGAGAACGAACTGACTCCGATAATAGCATTGACCAATTAGTAGCAGCTTTAGAATATCAGGGAAAATTTATTGACCTTGAGGGTACTTCTAAAATGAAATGTTTGGATGGCTTGAGTGCTTCTGAAATACAAAGTATTGTTTCACAGAATCAACCTTTGTTAGAGCCTAATTTCTAATAAAAATAGTTCCCTCTGTTGAAATGAGGGAACTATTAAACTTCCTACTTAAAACAAAAGATGAAAAAAATATCAATTGAGATCGAGTTAATAACTCCAGAAAAAGCTAAAGAATATTTAGCAACACGGGATACAAATAAATATACAGCATTCTTGAAGCAGTCGTTAGTAGAAATGTATGCTAAGGACATGAGGCTAGGCTTATGGGGCATCGGCGATCCGATTAAATTCAATACCCTAGACGAACTGATAGATGGACAACATAGGTTAGAGGCGGTATTGCAATTTGGCAAACCAGTAAAATTTTATGTAGTTCGGAATATGCTCCCTGAGTGCGAAGGGTATATAGATTTAGGAGTCAGAACGCCTGCTGTCGTGGCAAAAATACGAAGACTGCCAATAACTACTGCTTCTATGGCAACAGTCAAAGCTATGTTCACTAAACGACAGCCCATAAGCACTCCTTTACTGATACAGATGTACGAGCAACACCAGGAAGCAGTAGAATTTTCTGCAAATATAAAAGGTCTCACAAGATTCAAGCCTATTGTGCGAGCTGTAATATCGCGGGCCTTCTACCATGTAGATCGTGAGATACTAGAACGATTCATCATTTTTTTGAACGGAAATATTTATACAGGAAAATACGAGGTAGAGGAGGTAAAGAAAGGCTCTGCTGCCCTGATATTACGGGAACATCTAATTACGCCGTCTACCCGCGCAGACAAAATATACTTCAAAGCAGAATATGCACTAGACCACTTTTTAGAAGGAAAATCAATATCAAAATTAGGTCTAGCAAAAAAAGAACTGTTTCCTGTTCCTGATTTTGATTAGTGGGGTTTGAGTAACCTTTATTAGAGGGTAATTTCTAATAATAAATGTTAGGATAAATAGGTAGGTTAATATCAACAACTTACCTATTTATGAGTTATAATTTTAGACATAAATAGAAAATAATACTTCCCGTAACGGCAGGATAGCAACCGTTACGGGATATCCCGTAACGGTAAAAGCATAGGTAAAATAAAGTATGGCTGAAATAATTCAAATATTTGAGGGGCAAGAAATAGCTATATCCTCAGATGGTATGTGGAATGCTACTCAAATGTGTAAGAAATTCAACAGAAAAGTGAATGACTTTTTCAGGTTACAACAAACAAATAGATATTTAAAGTCACTTAAAAAAATACATGAATTTTCTGATGATGACTTGGTTAAAACAGTAAAAGGAGGCAACAACCAAAATGAACAAGGTACTTGGGTTCACCGCAAGGTAGCTCTCAAATTGGCAGCATGGTTAAATACTGACTTTGAAGCATGGGTATATGATGTAATCGAAAAGTTGTTGGTAGAGGGAGAAGTCAAGCTCAAAGATGAAATAGCAGGACTCAAACAAGCTTTAGAACATACAGAAGGGGAACTGGAGATATCAGAATTTAGGTTAATAGAAAGCAAGTCTAAAGCTGAATATTGGCAAAATGAATACACTCTATACCGTCATGGTTCCCACTCCGAATATGAGGAAGTGGGACAATTCCAAGAGGGAGATTTACAATTGGGAGTTTAGCGATCTCGAATTAAAAGTCAACTTTAGGAGGCGATGGAGAAATGCTCAAAGTACAACTATCATCGCCTCTTTGAGCTTTTCCATAGTAATGAAGTATCGGACTACCGATATATTTAAGCGAGTCATCAGGAATAATTTCTGCTGCTACTAAACCATCAAGAATAAACTTTGCTGCTGCTGCAATATTGTCGGGGTCTCGCTTTTGGTTGAATACTTTCCACTCAAATTTTAACCATACCATGTCCTGACAAGGGGTTAACTCTGACGACAATATAGCTATATCTTCTGTCCACTTTCGTTTTTCGGATGATGAAATATATTTGCTCCTGCGGGCATTGTTGATAATTTTGTTTAATGTTGGAGGTAACGGATATTCTACTTTCTGCATAATTTTACAATCAAAAATCCTCTTGCTGAACAAGAGGATAGAAACAATCAAACTCCTATAAATTCAATTAAATTATATCATTGTTTTTTAAACTTACTCAACAACAAAAGTCCTAAACCCACACCACCAATAAATACAATATTATCTATCATCTCCCTACTAATTTCTATATCTGGAATTTTCCAACTTTGCTGTTTAACTTCAGTTTGTGTCGTCGGCCTTGTTTCAGTTTCCACTACTTCTAATTTAGGTTGATAAGTTTCAGCCAAAACACAATTAACACCACCACCGCCAAGCAAACAATTATACTCTTCATTGCTGATATTCTTGAGATGTAATTCGGAGTTTTGGTTGTGGAACTTAAGGACTACTTCATTGTTCTTTTCTCCCATAATTATTGTATATGCAGCAGGTGGTAAAGCCCTGGATTTTTCTGTTACTTTTTCCTCCACAACTTCCACAGACTTATTATTAATTAGTGGGTAAATTGCTAGGGAGGAAATTGCTAACCCCGCACAACCAATACTAATAGGCTTTAATAGCTTAATAAATTTCTCTAAATAGAGTTGATTTGATTTGGTTAAATTGATAGTCATTTTTACTTTCGTTAACTAATTTCAGATTTTACAGAGTCATACCAATAGCTAGCAGCTTTCCAGGATTTAGACTTACCAGACTTACTGCAACCAAAAACTAATTTTATAGTTTCCTCTTTAGGGCAATTAATATTAATTAAACTCACCATCACGCCCCTCACCTCGGCATCCAAACTATCTACTTTAGGGCTGACTGGAGACCAATTATCAGGGATGAGTGCTAGGGGTGAGAAGTCGCTGCATCCTTTATTCAATACATCTTCTAGAGCTTGTGCTTCAGGGTGAGGGGCGGGTGAGACCTCACTCTCATCCTCACCATCAGAACCTTCACTAGCACCCTCTTTGTTTAGGTCAAATCTGCCATACTCAGTAATAATTATGTTATTTCCAGAAGTTGGGTTATTTTCCTCTGAATTAATATTAGTAACTCTGGCAAAAGGTATAGTCTGAATATTCCAATTTTTAGGTTTGCTTACGTTCTCTGGCACTTTCCCTTTTTTAGCAAAAGTAACATGATGTCCGTGTGTAGGATGGTCGGCAATTATCATATTTTGATAGCCAGTTACAAGACAACAATATGGCCTATTTTTATCAGTTAAATAACAATATTGTTGCTCTGATAATTTCTTTTTATTTCTAGCAGCTTCTTCTCTAGCGGCACCACACAACAAAATTATAAATGCTTGCCTACGAACTGCTCCTGAGAGACCTATATCTTCACATAAATGACTTTGCATCATGCCTATAATTTGAATATCAAACTTACGGCAATTAAGTAAAGTTTGGAGGATTAACTGAGCTTCACTAAGTCGTTTAGTTTTATTCTGTTTATCTTGCCTCTCCAAATAACTCCACATATCATTTATTTCATCAAATATTACTATTAATAAATGATGTGAATCTTCACTATTACGGCGACGTTCCCTTTCGGAGTCTAGCCACAATAAACATTCATAAATTTTTTCATAATCATTAACTACTCTGTGATAACCCATACCCTGCCAATCATTTTTTTTAGCATGAGAATCTAACACAATAATTTCTGATTCATATTTATTAGAAATTCTGGGAACAATGTAACCTGCAACTGTAGAAGTTTTAGCACTACCAGGTTCACCTCCTACTAATAAAGAATTTTCATCTGTTATCTGTTCCCAGTTGTACTTCTCTATACCTCCTGTTAAGGTTTCAGTAGCTTGTACCTCAACTATTTGACCTTGTACCTCCTGCGGTAACAATTCCATTAATTCAGATTTAGCTAAAAGTTCAAATTTAGCTATTTCAGTATTATTAATAATAGTTTTGATTTCATCATCAGGAAATTTATCTGCTGCTTTGCTCATTGATATTTGAGCTAATGTCGCACCACCTAAACTGGCGACAATTGCTCCTGTATTTGTTTGTTTACTGTGGAGAGCAAGTAACAAACAACCACTCGCGCCGAGTAAATAAATTAAAGGATTATGTTTATCCATACTCCTAATCCTCCTAATAATAAACCAATCAAAATGCAGAATAAAATGATGATATATTCACCTTCGTCTAGGTTTAAGATGTTAGCGAGTGCTTGTCTAAATCCTTCATCCCACTGACATTTGAAAAAGTAAATAGTACCTAAAACTAAGAGAATATAGGCTACTTTTATTTCAGGAATGAGTAGAGATAATCTGCTAATAAATATTGCTGCATTAGCAGAAAGTAGGGTTAATCCGCCAAACCAAAATAATTTATGTATGTTCATTGTTATGATTGAGTTGTAAGAGAAAATTGTTTAGGGTGTAGATAAAACTACACCCTTTTTTTTGCTTAATTTCTTGAGGCAGCAGCAGTTTTTTGCCTATCGTTACTATTACTTCTTAAGTCGGTAATTTTCTGGCTGTAAGATTCTTGCAACTTGTTCATTTGTTGCTGACGATATTCTTTCTTAAAATCATACTTTGATTGGATTTTATCCATTTTATTAAACATCTTGGAGTAAGCTGCATTTTGTCGATAAATACCTTGGGCTTCATTACTTTTAGCATTAGCCAAGGCTTCAATTATGCGGGCATTTGAATCAGATAATGATTCTCCTGCTTTCTCAATTCTTTCTGCATACTCAGCTTCTTTTTTTCGTTCGGCTGCTTTTTTTTCGATGTTTTCTGCCATGGCTTCTGTGGGAATTCCTCCTTTTTGTTCCCAGTCTAGGACTATCCTAGAACAGTCATCTATAAAAACGTGAGAATAGCCATAGTTGTTAGGTTGAATTGCTGTGCGGGGGATTTTCGGGTGTGAGTTGTTGTTGAATCCAAACATTAATTTTCCTCCTTTTTCTCTGTTTCTGGTTTAGGTTTGTGTACTTTAGTTAACATTTTATCTGCCTTGGCGATCGCTTCCTGTTGTTTGCTTTGTAATGTTTCTAATAGCGAGTTGAGTTTTTCAAACTGTTTATCTAGTTCGTCAATTCCCATTAATCTCTCCTTCATTTACCTCTATTTTCAAAGTATTTTCTAGTAGTTGCTTGCGAACAAATACTCGCTTATCATACAGACTTTGCAGATAAATTTCCGCTTGTTTAATTTCCTCTTGAGTTTGGGCGTAAAGTTCGTTCCAATCAAATTCAGTTGTCACAGCAAATCTTCTCCTATTTCTATTCCAAAATCATCATTTTTTTCTGTGTCTGGCACTGGGGATTTTTGTTGTTTTCGGTAATCTGCAATAAGAAAATTTACAGCTTCTGACAAACTTTCTAATCCTGTGCTTTCTGCTATCTGCTGAAGGACGGGTAAGTGAGATTTAGAGATTACTGCTTTTCTACTATTCCAATTTTTCGATAATGCCATCATTATTTTTTTTGCTCCTATTTGTTTCGTTGAGCAATTTTCAATAAACCTTTAGCGTTAAGCCATTCGGAATTTTCCAAGCATTCAAAAGCCTTCTTTTCTAATGCTGGCTTTATTCCTGGTAAATTCACCCCACCGCCAATGCAGAATAAATGGGTTGCTTCGTTCTGCCATTGCTGAGTTGCTGCCAGCACTTTTGCTAATGAATCAGATACCCAAGGGCGCAATTCTGCTTTGTAAATATCAGCAAAGTTAAAGCTTAATCTTGGGTTATTGCCATAAATAAAGTCCCCCCGCTCAATTCCTGCTTTGATTAATTCTGGATTACCAGGAATGCCTTTTAGAGCTTTTCTCATCTGTAAATTATTAGCGATCGCTCCGTACAATTTAGCCACGCCAAGGGGATAAGCTTTCCTAAATTTAAGTTCGCCATTTCCAAACACAGAAATAATAATGGTGCCGTGTCCGATATCCAAGAAAAGTGCAGTATTAGATTTTTTGACTTTTCCTGTAGAAAGAAGTTCGTAGTATGCTCCTACACCTTCATCTACAACAGACTTCACTTTTACTGTTAACTGACACTCAAAGTTGTTTAACCCGACTCTATGAGTTCCTTCTAATTTGGCTATGACTTCATCTTTAAAACTACCTTTATCGTGGATGCTGACAGCAGTAGTTAATTCTACTTTTTCTGACTTGACAACTTGTGCAGCAGCTCCTAATAAAAGCTCTAAGCAATATTTGGCTTTTGCTTCCTTATCATCTGCCGTTGAAATATGAGTGTCAGGAGCCATAATATAAGCTTCCCTTCCAACCACCCACTGCTTACCCCAAAGGTCTGAACGTGAACCGCCTGCATATACAATATGACTGCTTTCGTTGTCAAGTTCTCCTACTGAAATTTCTGAATGAGGGAAATATAAAAGTGAGGGAATGCGAACGCTATATCCATTGCTGCTTAAAGCTTTTAATCTGCCATTACCGGAGTCAATGCCTAAGTAGATATCTTGAGTAACATTAGTGTCACTTGATGCACTGCTGTTACTTTGTATCGGTGTCGTTGTCATAATTTTTGATGTATGCTTTGGTTTCGTTGTGCCTATGTTGCTATCATGGCATCACACAAGACAAGTCACAACGGACTTTGTACGATTTGTTAGCAGAGGCAAAAAAAAAGACCTCACTTTTTCGGTGAGGCCATACTTTTCGGGGCATATTTTCATGCTGCTTTTTGGGGCTGCGATTCCTGAAGGGATTGCTTCGCAAATCGTAACTGCTCTAACAAAAGTCCTGCTAATTTTCTTACTGGTTTTGCTGGTTTTCGTTTTCTCTCACACCAGCTTTGTACGGTGTAGAGACTCACTCCTAAAAGTTCGGCGAGGTCTTCTTTGGTCAGAGGAAAGTAGGGGTTATAGAGTAAGTCTATAGGGTTGATTTCGGGTATTTGATTTATCATGGTTATTGACGGATAGATTACATTTAGTTTGGTTTAGGCAAACCAGGAAACTTCCTGATAAATAATCAGGAAGTTTATTTTTACAGCCAGTGATGACTTTGGCTTACTGTGTTAGAGAATTTTTCTAGAATTCCTTTTTGAATTGCTTCCTGAATTATCTTATCTGCTTTTTCGTTTTCAGCTTCCCATCCTGGTGCATTAAAGGGGAGGGAATCGCGTTGCTTGATGGCTGCCACAAAATCTTGTGTTAAAGTTTGTATGTCAGTCATTTCAATAGTTTCAACCTCTGAGGAGTATGGTTAAACCCCAGGAGCTTCCCAGGGTATTTTAACTAGATTAGATTTGAGATAATCTCAATGGCTAGCAGCCAGAGTGTGGAAGCGACCGCCACAAATATTAAATAATCAAGCATCGCTCAAAACTTTATCTGCTATTGCTTGTGCTTTTTCCCACTGGGAAGGTGTGAGAGAGCCATCAGCAGAGAGATTAGGCTCGTTATTATTGCTCAAAATCCTCCAGAGAAAGTTTTCTTTGTTAGATTTAAGGTGAGTAGTTGCAGCTCTTTGGGCTTGGTGTTTGATATAATCAATATCGCCTTTGATTTCGATGCCATTGTCGCGAAGTAAATTATTGATGTAAGTATCAAAAGTCATTTATTCGTCCTCTTCTTCTAGAACTGAAATAATTACGCTCGTTGCTGCGTATGCAGGAAGTACAGCCAAGATTCCAATCAATGCTCCTGCTAAAGCAATGATTGATAGTGGAAGCATTAGGGGTAGGGAAAATAGGTAAATAATCATTTTTGCTCGTTTTCCTTTTTGAGCTAATTTTTCCTTATTTGCTAAGACTTCTAAGGCTTCTTCTACAGCAAAAACAGCTTCTAGCCGGATACGCGCTATTTCTATGTCTGATAGTTGTTCGTTCATTTCCCTAATTTCCAATGCTCTTTATTTGTTCGTTGAGTTGTGCTGCAATTTTTGATGCTTGTTTAGGAGAACGAAGTAAAGCGATCGTCTCCCACTGCCAAAGCTCGGAGTTTTTTGGGCGAAATTTTACATTGCAGCCTTCACTGTAGAATTCACCCAAACATACACCACGTATAACTTTAACGGTCATGCTCGTTGACGACCCACTTTGTAATTGCTTTCTTATCGCGGTCGGAGCAATTTTTGATTTGGGGATAATCTTCTGCTATTGCTTCGTGAATCTTCTGTTTAGCTGATTCTGAGAGTTTTGGCGGGTTGCCTTCATAGTCTAAATTTCGGTTAGTTTCGTCGCTTGCACCGTAGTAGCCGAGTCCGAATGGCATAATTATTTTCTCCTTAAATGTGGTGAGTTGAATGCAGTCAGTGATGCTGCATTCAGGTGATTATTATTTAATAATTTCTAAAAAGTGAGTGGCTTCTAAGATTTGATATGCTGACTTAAATTTGACATCAAAATCATCAATGCTGCCATCTGGGGATGGCACAAACTCATACTCCATCAGCAATGCAGTTTCTCTGTTGCCATCTAGAATTAGGTCGAAGTTAGAGCGTTCCGTGTCAAAAGTAAACACAGTCGTGTTGTCTGCTAGATGCTCTGTTTCAACTTCGTACTCAAAGTCTGGGTGTTGCAGAAGCTCCTTCAGGTGGTAATTTAGGGATATTGTTGATGGCATTTTTACCCCTCCAACAGTGCTACGAACTGGGGTAAAAGCACAATTTCTTGCTCGGTTTCAGCTCCGAGGCTTCCATCGTGTAGATAAGGATATTTGAGTAGGGTAATTTTTTCTTGAGAAATCTTGATTTGATAGTGATGCTTTTTAGTATCTATGAGGATGTATTCGATACCAGCGTCAAAATGATAAGCAATATCATAAGTTGCTTGGTCAAGATTGCTGACCAAAAATTTAATGTCAGCCTTGAGCAAACCGTCAACGGCTTGACTCAATGGCCTTTCTATGGCTAAAGTCATTGTTAGCTCCAATTGTTGTTTACGGCAACTTTTGGGGTTAGGGGCATATAGAGAGGTGAGAGTTTCTATTTGTCCCGACTACCTGAAAAGTTTAGAAACGCTACATCAACTATATATATAGTTCATCAGAGCTGATGTCCTTTTACTTTATAGTTGTATTGTGTTCCTATATGATGCTAATATACATCGTATAAGAGTACAATGTCAAGAAATAAAATAAAATGAATTTTGAGCAAGATGTTGATTGGGACTTAATAGCTAGCAATTTACCACCTGCTAAAGATACTCGTATGACTTGCGGTCCCTTATCTCAATACGATTATTATTTTGAGAAAGCTTTTTCGGCAGCAGCCAATAGAAGTGTTGCAGCAGATACTCATTCCTTATTAACAGCTCAGTTGCGACGAAACTTTGAAGCTAGATGTAGAACTATAGCATTTGCAGCTAAACAGAATGGCCTGAGTTTTGAAGAAGCATTTGTTAGGCTAGCCACAGACCAGTCTCTTAGTGATAAACCAGATGAATAGAATTGTTGCCTAGTGTTCTGCAAAAAGCCTATTTACCTAAACTACCTAAATAGGTAAAACAGGTAAAAGTGCCATAAATACCTATTTAGGTAAAGTTGGTAAAACATAGGCAAAAGTGGTAAAATAGGTAAAAGTAGCAAAACAGGTAAAAGTGGTAAATGTACCTAAATCACCATAAATACCAATTTTACCTAAAATACCTAATTTACCTATATGGGAACTAAAACATCAGAAAAGAAAACTGAAACATCAGAAAAGAAAAAATACATAAAAGTATTTCTCTCAGAGGAAGACCACGAAACGTTTAAGATGTATTGTACGAGGGCTAAAAAGCCTATGCAGGAGTTACTCGAAGACCTGGTTAAAAAAGAAATGCAAGAACAGTTTTACCTAAAAGACCAAAATGGTAAAACTGGTAAAGATGGTGAAAGTACCAGTTTTGCCACTATTACCCAAAATACCGTTTTTGCCCAAATTTTCGAGCAATTAGAAAAGATTAATCAAAGGTTAGATGCTGTTGAAAATAAAAATGCTACCTCCGTCCCCACAGAAAAAACCACCTCAACAAAGCAAAATAATGATGAAGAAAGCGATCGCTTAGATGCTGAGGCGGTAGATAATAATAGTATGAATGATGGGAATAAAAATGATATAGCTGCTAATCATACCAATAGCGACACTTCCGCAGATAATCAAACTACCCAGCCTATCAAGAACTCTAAATACCATATAGATTCTAATAAGTCAAATAATTCTGAGAAAAATAATTCTGAGAAAAAAAAGAGAAAGAAAGAGAAAATTAATAACCCTGAAGCTAGTAAGATAATCAAAGCGGGTGAAGAGCTTTCCCAAGCTGCTCTATCAAGGCGTTTAGGGATTGTGGAAAGTACGGTGTTTCGATATTCACAAGAACAGACCTGGAGCGATTATTGTAAAAAAAACGATCCGCACGGAGTGGTCTGGAAGCTAGAGGTTAGACCCTATATAGATTATAAGAAGCGAGAGGCGATCAAAAAGATTTTTATAGCCGAGAATGACTCTTGCCAAATTGAAAAGGATATACTACCATTAAATGGAGAATAAAATACTTAAGCTCTCGTGGCCAGCCTGAGAAACTACTACGAGAGCTTGAGATTTATTCATTTGATATCCACGCCGTTAAAGCGTTTATTCAGCCGATTTTGAGCGTTATTTCACGCCGTTTCGAGCTGCTGTAACTCAAAAATGTACTGCAATTTTGAGTTACAACCTGACCCTAGCGTAAATAGTGAGAAGATGTCAACCTGCATCTGACACTCACGGAAAGGCAAAAGGCGATAAACGCTTAAGAACGGCATTATTCAAAGGTAAAATAATGCTAAGTCGAAAAGAAAAAAATAATTATTTAGCACCCAATAGGAATAAAGAGTTACAAAATAAAAATTCTTATCCCCCAATACTAACACAGGATTATGCAGAAAATCAATCCCCTCAATGCAAATATTGCCATTCCCACAATCTCATTCAGCAGGAAGCCCCGCCACCGCATTATAAGAAGCTAATTTGTGGGGATTGTGGGAAATTTATCAAATGGCTGCCCAATCCAGAGAAAGAAATACGCCTGCAACAGCAGAAGCAATTAATTAAGAAATTAGTTGTCAAACCTCTGCGGGGGTGGGACGGAACATTTATTAGAGATTTATATGGAAGGAGAGATAATTTAAAATCTCTCTCAACCAAGCAAACAGCACAACTGAATAGAATCGCGGGTAATTTTGACGTGGAGGAGGGAGCATGAAACTACTTACCTCTGCTTCTACTTGGGAAATATTCAATAAACACCCTAGAGCTTCAGAAATAGCAGAAGGACTAAAAATAATTCCTTCTAGTTGGCAATTAACACCAGTCAGGGAAAAACGACCTTACAGAAAGGAATGGCAACATGAAGAACCAGTTAGTAGAGAAGCGATCGCTACCTATATAACTCAGGGGCAAGAGTTAATAAGCAAAAAAGGTAATCCCTATACAGCTTTTGACTCTGGTTATGGGGTTAGATTAGGAGAAGTTTCGGGCGGTTTATTAGCAATAGATGTAGATGGTAAATCAGCAGAACCTATTCTTAAAGGTATTTGCCCCGAACTACCTAAAAGTATAAGCTGGTCATCTGGCAAGGCTGGTAGATATCAAGTAGCATTCCAAATACCACCAGAGTATAGGGAGAAGTTAGCACTATTTACAAGAGCTGTAGTCAGAGAATGGGAAGATTATAAATGTGATGATAATGAACTTTTAGAATTTCGTTACAACTATAGTCAATCTGTCTTACCTCCTAGCTATCACCCCGATACTGGTAGATATGATTGGATCAACTCTCCAGAAGATACAGAAGTAGCGATCGCTCCACAGCCAATATTAGATTTATTAGTAGAACTAGCTGATAAGGAACGATTAGCTACTAAAGAAGTTGAGGAAAAGAAAGCAGAACGGGCGCGGTACTTAGAACAAAGGAAAGCACAGAGACAAAATCATCCATCCCTATCTACTGCTGACAGTCTGGCAGATATTCTAGAATTAGATATTCTGCCACGTCTCGATACAGAAGATATATATAATTGGAACGGGCACAATTTCAAACGTCATGGCAAGAAATTAGTAGGCTACTGTCCTCAGCATGGTGGCTCTTCTGGTACAGCATTCCAAGTTAACCCAACTGATAATTCTTGGTACTGTCATGGTTGTCAAGAGGGTGGTCATGCGGTACAATACCGACACTTTGTCAACGGCGGACATGATACACCTAAAGGTAAAGATTTTGTTGAAATAGTCAAGGAATTAGCTGATGATGCTGGTGTACGTTTACCAGAATGGGAACCACCGGAGCGCAAAAAAGAAATAGATATCCCTATAAGTAGGGAGCAATGGGAAGAAAAGTATGGTCGGAAAAATAATGTAGTTGGGTTTGGTCGGAAAAATAAGCAACATAAAACCTTACCTGATTACCTAGTAGAAAAAATTCAGAAAAAACTGAATAGTTGCTCTTTGACCCCAGACATATTACTTAACTGTGACACCCCTCCTGATGACTTGTATGACAAGATTCCATTGGAAGCAATAACGCTATTAGAAGCTTACAAGGGGTGGGGAAAATCTCAAAAAGTAATCAGAAAATTAACTGATAAACTTAGAAAACTAGGCTATAGTGTGCTTTTCCTGTGCCCCCGAATAATTCTAGGGTTAGAAATGGCAGAGAAGATGATGGCTACTTACCAAGATGACCTACCACAAACAGCAGAAGCATTGAAAAAATACAATGCAGCAGTTGTCATTTATGACTCCCTTTGGAAATTTATAAATAAAAACTGGGATTATATCATCATGGATGAAGCCAGAGCTGGACTAAAGCATCTGACAACAGCTAATACAGCAGTCAAAGACCGTCGTCCATTGATTCTATCCAGGTTGAAAGAAATCATTAAAAACGCAAAAGGTATACTATTGGCAGATGCAGACCCCACTGATACAGAAGTAGAATATATTCAAAAGTTAGCTCCTGAAAAACAAACATTTTATATTAAGAATGAAGCTCTACCACCGAGCCGAGAAATTGAATTAATTATCGGAGGGAAAAAAGACAGAGAGTCTGTCATTAACCAATTACATTATGATGCTGAAAAACTAAATGATGATTTATGCACAGCGATAAGCGTTGTCAAATTTGAGCATCCAGGACTAGCAGAAGGAAGTGAACATTTTAAGCGATTAGTCTGGGATAAACTCCAGGAAATAGGAGCAGAGCCATTACTAATTACAGCAGATTCTCAAATAGAATTACAAGGAATTGTCGAAGCTATTATCAAAAAATTTCCTTTACTTGGAGAGTATGTTATCCGACTTGACCGGACAACTACAGAAGAGCCTTGGGCTAAGGAATTAATCAAAAACCTTGACGGAGGATTTAAGGCTCAATGTACGCTGGTTTGGGGGTGGTCTCCTAGCCTAATGGTAGGAGTGAGCCAGCAGATGGAATGGTTCAAAAAGGGTTATTGCTTTTACTTCGGGACTATTGAACCTTGTGAGTTTAGGCAACAGATGTTGCGATCGCGACCCTGCAAAAAGTGGGTAGGTTGGGCAGCAACCCACAACAACCTAAAATCTGGTATTTCAAGCTCATTCGACCCTGATGAGAGGAAACAAACCTATATCAAAAATTACCAAGATACAACTAGCAACCAATCATTAATGCACTTAGCCTTAGACTTGGCTATGGAGGAAGCACGGAAGGAAGAAAGGGAAATGTCACCAGAGGAAACATGGGAGTATATAGGTAATTTTAATAAGGAAAATTATTTAGACAATCCTCACATCGACCTAACAGCCAAGATTGAGGCGCGATCAGATTACCTCCGCTTCAATTGTGGGGAAAACCTCAAACATGAACTTGAGACTAAAGAAAATTTTGTAGTTCGGCCATTTAAGGAGGGCAGTAGTAGCGATTTACCCGGATTTACTGGAGAGGAAAAGGAAGCTATTAAATTGGTTAAGGCTGAGTTGATGTACCAGGGTAGTTTGATGAGTGAAGATGATGCTTTAGCTGTCACAGATAGTAAATTAGACAACGACCAAACTAAATTAGCAGGGTACAAGATAGCAAAAGGATTACCAGGGACAAATATATCAACTGACTTTTTCCTAGAATATGTAGTGAAGGATAGACACTGGCGACAAAAACAGTTCCTACACTTCCTAGTAACTCACCCTAGTATTGCTTTCATCCTGGAAGCCAGAGCGATCGCTAACCATACCTATAAATGGATATTCGGTGAATCATTCTTACCCGACTTAAAATTAAACCTCAGAAAAGGAGAATTACTCCAGGAAATAGGGTTTATCAAGGATAGGAAGTTAACCCTGGCAGGAGCCTCCTACAACAAAGATTCTCAAACAGTAATAGATATATTTACTAAGGCTAAAAAGTTTGAGCAACAAATCAAGCGGTTGTTTAATTTAAGCGTAGGAGAGGAACCAATCAAATTTATAGGAGCGTTATTAGATAAGTTAGGCAAGAGCCATAGGTCAAAACGGGGCACAGACAACATCAGGAATTACGAGATTGTAACATTACTAAAAATAGAAGCCACGATTAAATCTATTATAGGTGACGATGAAAAATCTATTACCAAACTAGAAAAGCTGACCGAACTGAAGCAAAATCTTCTTTACCAAGAGGCCATACAGCAATCCCTAATTCAGAGATACTGGGATGATATGGCCATTGAAGAAAAGCCTATCTACGGAGTTTTTGAATATACTACAGCTTCCGAATGTAGTACAGAAAACTCACCTCCACATCAAGCCTATCTGTATAAGGATAATAGGGGTGATGTGGAGGTTACTAAAACTATTGGTAATAATGAACTAGAGGTATGTGGAGGTTCTAAAGTGAAGCAACAAAAAAATGAGCAAAAGTCTATGCCTCCGCATGAACTAGATAATACAAAAATAGCTACTTTACCAGAGACTCCCGACTTACTAACAGAAGATTTTAATGAGGAGCATAAATTTATTGGAATCGGTCGGTTGTTATCCTACTTCTCCCCCACTGGGGAAGTGATAGGGCGATATCTAGGGAAGATCAAAAATTCTGTAGATGAGATATTGGTTGAATTTGGGGGAGGAGTAAGAGAAATAGTCAGCCCTCGGTATTGTCTGGCAGTGAAGGCGGCACCAGAACAAATACCATTTTAATCTTGCTGAGGACTAAGAAGATTCAGCTTCATATTAATCAGAGATACACTACATAAGTAGTATTAGTGTAGCTAAGATAGCATTTATTTATTATCTTTTCTATAATACAAAAAACTCATTTTTATAATACTTTTGTAATACGTCACCGAGGGTATCTCACTCAGATTATGAAACAAATATGAAAATTTTTGACACCGAGGGTATCACGTTTTTGTCACACCAAGATATGCAATTGTCATACATTTTACTACGGAGACGGTTTAAGTATAAAATTTTACACAAAAAATGTGTTTGTAACCTATTTGTAATTTATTGAAATATTAGCAATCTTCCCTAACTTTTACTCAAGCTGCTGATGGTGGCTAGCTTTGCTATGACAAAGGTCATGCAGAAGTCGTGCGGATGTCATGCGCTTTTTTTGCTCTAGGCTAATCATTAGTCAAAAATTAGGTAAAAAGCAGCAAGTTGGGACAAGCTGGCGGTGAAAATAGCTAATTTTCACTTGCTTTTACTCACTTTTCACTTACCTTTGAAGAAGTCAAAGTTACGATCAGCCATACCAAAAGCTACATTTACTCACCGAATTAGCTACGAATTAGCTAAAATATTCTATATATTGTATGGATAAAAATATTAGGAATGGCAAAAATTGAAAGAGAGAGTTTGAATTTTAAGATAAGTAAAAAACGGGCATATCAATTAAGAAAATATGCTGCTGAGACTGAGAAAAGTATGACGCAAATCATAGAGGAATTTATAGATTTAATACCTCGTATTGATTCGTTCTTGGATATTCAGCCTAAAGAACCAAGGACTTTATGGGAGCATATCAAATATATAGTTGAAATGGATAAAAGACGTCGTAGGAGGGTCTGACTGGACTCTCACCGCTTGCTCAAAAACTAATATTTAATATTTCTGAATTTCCCACCCCGACTGCTGTCCTTGATTTTCAGCTCTAACAAACTTAACCCCGTGGCGCGTCATGCCATCTTTAATATTGTTGGACTGTAATTCCAAAAGTTTAGCTACTTGCTCCGTACTGAGAATCCATTCCCGATCGCAAGCTTCCTGTAATTCCCGTAAGTTATCAAGAATCATAATTAATTTTTCAAAAAACAATACTATCTAAATTATAGCAAAAACTCCATAGCTACACCCTACAATGTACCTAGCTCCCCTCTGGCTATTCTGTTAATATAATTGCAGTAATCTTAACTCACTACCCGAAAATGACCATTGTATCTACTAAAAACGACAATTGGCAAGTTCAAGTAAGTCAGTTGGAGCAAGAGCGGAGTTTATGGCAGGAGATGGTCGCCAATAAGCGATCGCCTCATACTAAAAAAGCTTATGAGATTGACCTAAGAGATTTTTTTAAATTTCATGCTGTAGAACTCAGTCAATCTTCAATAATGCAGTTTTTACAGTTAGACAGAAGTCAAGCTATTCAGTTGGTTCTAAAGTTCCGGCGTTACCTAGTTGATGAACGAAAGTTAAAAGCAGCTTCAGTTAATAGAAAAATTAACTCTATCAAAGCTCTAGTCCGTCATGGGCATGATGTAGGTTGTTGTCCGTGGCGATTAGATGTAGAGGCGTTGCACCCTTTAAAGGTAGAGCCTTATAGAGATACTAGGGGAGTTTCTGCAACAGATATAAAGAAGATATTGTCACATCCTGACCGAACTACATTAGTCGGGAAGCGGGACTATGCAATGCTGATGTTGTTGTGGGGTAACGGATTGAGAAGTTCTGAAGTTATTGGTTTAGATATTTCTGATATTGATTTAAGCGATCGCTCAATCTGGATTAAAGGTAAGGGAAAATCTGACAAACAACAGATAAGGATAAACAGTTCAACTGTTGAAGCTCTAAGGGATTGGTTGCAGCATAGGGTTAACTATTACTCTTCTAATTCCAATGCCTTGTTTATCAGTCTTAGTAGTACAAAACGGGGTGAGAGACTTAATTATATTTCACTTTATTATTTGGTTGATAGAACATCTGAAGCTGTAGGTATTAGTAAAAAGATGAGTCCTCATAGGGTGAGGCATTCTGCCATAACCGCTGTGTTGGAGAGAAACGGAGGCAATATTAGAAAAGCTCAAAGTTTTAGTCGTCATGCTGACCCCAAGACTTTGATGGTCTATGATGATAATCTCCAGCAGCCACAAGCTGAAATGTCCGATTTATTGGAGGTTTTTTAAATGAGCAAAAAACCTCCACTTCCACCACCGCCACCACCGCCAAGACCAGACCCCAACCCCGATCCTGAACCTGGTAGTAAGAAAAAATTTACACCAATAAAGAAGCTTGAACCTAGTAAAAGTAAAAGCAAATTCAAAATAATGAATTATATTTCAGAAGGGCTTAAGATAACTCATATTCCAGAAGGTCTTGTAGCTATTGGTTTGTTAATAATGATAGGGACTTTATTTTTTTATAACACAGTAAATTGTGGGTATGGAACTTGCAGTCACAACATTGGTTTGATTGGACAAAAAAATAATTTAATAATTGTTGGAGGGTTTCTGTTTTTAGGTGGTTGTGTTTTATTCAACAGTAGAAAGGATTAGTTATTATATATTTATTTCTACTAGGAGGTATAGTTTGATTTTTCAATGTTAATGGGTTTAGTTAAAGGGTGTAAAATCCAATTAAAAATTATCTTGTCTACAAGAGTATGAAATTACCTAACGGGGAACAAGCGCAAATTGCAATAGAAAAGTTAACTAATTATTGTTTAAATCCTGAACATTCTAGCGGAAAAAATAAAGCTAGAGTTTTCAAATCTCGTTTAGGTATTACTCAAGAAAATGCTGAATTATTATTATCAATGATTCGTCAAGCAGCTATAGAAGGAGAAGTAGTTCAGCAAGCACAGACAGATTTTGGTCAACAGTTTAAGGTAGATTGGACAATACCTAATCAAGAAGGAATGCAACTTCGGACGATTTGGGAAGTCACTTCTACTAATGCAAATCCTCGTCTTATTTCTGCGTTTATTAGGTAAAGATTATGAAAAATATTTTAATGTTAGATACAGTGGCAATTATTTATCCGATTACGTCAGAAAGATTAACTTTAGTTGAACCTGAATTTATTTCTATTGAAAGTTTGCCCAGTGGACAGGTGGGGACAGTTGTAGAAGTTTATGAAAAAGGTGGAGAAAAGCAATATTTAGTGGAGTTTGCTGATAGTCAAGGACGGGAATATGCAATGGCAACTTTAAAGGCAGATGAGTTATTGCCATTACATTATGAACTCAAGGTAGCTTAATTATTGTTTATTGATACTGGAGACGGCAACCCCGACCCCCACAACCTTGATGCCGATAATGATGGTGTCGGGTGCGAGTAGCTATCGAGATAAAAAAATTAAATAATCAATTACTCTTGAAAAGTATATGATAATCAATTATACCTGCTATAATAGGAATAACTGAAACTCATACACTTTTCAAGATATGCCAAAAACTAAAGATAAAAATCCTAACTATGGTGGTTATAGGGAGGGGTCGGGTAGGAAAAAGAAGGCTCCTGCTAGGTCAATCAGGATTAGGGATGAGGTAGCAGATATACTCCAGGAGGTAAAGGATAAGCAGAGGGAAGATCGGTTAACATACTTTCTGCAAAAAAACATAGAAAGTATTTTAGGTGATGCTGATTGTCTTGCTATTCCGGGGGACAATAAACTACCTCCAAATTTATCTAAAGCACTTTTAAATGATTCGTTAGTTGAATTGTTAGAGAAAATATTTACTAAATTTTCTCCTGATGATTTTATTGCCTATTGGTCAGATATTGATTTTACCGAAATAGAAGTAGAACCTACAGCGCCGAGCGCATTATCTGAAGCTACAATAAACGAGTCAGATACAGAGACACCAAGCACTCCAGAAAAGTCAGAAGTTGTTTCAAAAGTTGAGTTTTCCAATTATAAAAGTTCGGATGGCCACTTTCTAACCAAGGAGCAATACAACATATTAGAAGCTGTGCGCGATCGCCTCTCTCAAGCTAATAAAAAAGGTTTATTAATTGAGGCATTAGCGGGTACAGGAAAAAGTACAATGTTAGCTGAAATAGCTAAGGCTTTGAAGGATGAAAAGTTATCTCCACTAGAATGTCGTTTTGTTGTGTTTGGACGTAAAAATAAAGCTGATTTAGCAAATAAGTTATCAGAGATAAAATGGGAAAAGTCAGTTCAGACTCTCAATAGTTTAGGCTATGAGATGTTAAGAGAAGCACTAGGCAAAAATCCTAAACAATTCAGAGTAAACAATGGCAAATATGAAAAAATAGCTCAAAATAAAGGTTATTTGGATCATTATAATAAATTTGGTGATAAAAAACCAGGTAAGCTACAAATTGACAATCATAATGGAGAAGTAGGTATTAAATCTAAAGCTGATTTTGTAGATTTATTGGATAAGATGAGGCTGCATTGTTATTATGTAGATGAGATAACTAAGGACGATGTATGGGAGATAGCAGGTAAATATGGAATTGAAATATTTAAAAGTAAGCTATCTGAAGTAACTCAAGCTGTTTGTGATGTTTTGGAGACTGGACTAGAAGATGGAATTAATAAATTAAACATTGATTTTCTTGACCAAAGTTGGTTACTATGGCACGACCAAGATATGTATAAGCATATCTTCAAAAAATGGTCGAATAAGTTGAAAGTAATTTCTATAGATGAGTGTCAAGACACAGACTTATTACAGATAGAGTTTATTAAATTAATCCACGATGAATCTAATAATTTTATAATTGCCGTAGGAGATAGATTCCAGGCTATCTATTCGTTCCGTGGGGCAATGACAGATGGAATTGACGTAATTGCTAAAAAATTCAACTGTGACAAAATGCCTTTAACGACTAATTGGAGATGTGGCAAAAAACATTTAGAATTAGTCAGAGATATTTACCCACATATTAACATTAAACCTTCCCCTACAGCACCAGAGGGTGAAATTAGAATTATCAAGGAAAATAAATTTTTAGATATATTTGATGGTGCTGATAGAAGTTTATCTTTTTTTGGTATTTGTCGTAAGAATGCACCTTTATTAATTTTTGCTATTAGACTTTTAACTGCTGGTTATCCAGCCAGAATTAAAGATAGAAATTTAGGGACAAAATTACTCAATAAAGTTAAGGAAGTTGTTAGAGGAAAATATAATGTTGATAATTTTTTGAATCAAGTAGAAAACTGGTTTAGCTTCCGAGCTAATTCTATCAATAAATTGCCAGATAAAGTCCAGGAGCAAAAACTAACTGAGCTTAGAGATTATAGAGGTTGCTTGGTGGCTTTGTTTACTAAATTTCAACCCAAGTCTATCAATGACTGGAAAACAGAGATAGATAAAATTTTTGATGAATCAACTACTACTAAAAAAATAATTGATTTATATACTATTCATTCAGGAAAAGGTGGAGAAGGGCATTATACATTTATTCTGTATCCTGAAAATATGCCTATAGAATATGAGAAGCAGTCTAGGGAGGAAAGGCAACAGGAGCAACACATGATTTATGTTGCTTTGACCCGCTGTTTAGCAAAAACAAAAGGTGGTATTCTCTGGTTAGTCTTGGAAGGAAGGGAAGAGGTAAAATACCCTAAATGGCTGCCACATGATTATCGGAAGTTATGGAAAGATGATGGTAATATTCAGCCTTTAAATTCTGATGATTTTGATAATTTAGAATTATTTGAAGATGATGATTTTGATTTTTAGATATTAGTCTATAAATTTTTTTGGTGAATATTCTGAAAAAAATAAATCTCTAATCTCTAGACTTTTAAACATAATAATTAGCTTAACTCTGCATTTATATATTTTATCAGAAAAACAAAAGGTTGGAGAAGTGCGCAGAGGAAAACATTGAAACATGAGTTTTATATGTATAAAATATAACATCTGCATTTTACTGAAAAACGGCATATTTTTCTCTACCTAGTTTTTGCCAAAGTGCATGAGAATTAGTTTATCTATTTTCTAAACGTGCGTCATGCACTTGGGGAAGTGCGTCATGCACTTGGGGAAGTGCGCCACGCACGCATACTTAAAATATATATAAATAAAAACTTTCAATATAAAAACAACAACAATGTCGCTGCATTTTTTAATTTTTGATTTCTGATTATTCTCCAATGGGTGAAAATCAAAAATCAATTTCTTTCTTACCCATATTTAGACTCAATCTTTGGAGCAAAAACCAAGATTTATTCTTAGATCAAATTTTCCGGCGAAAATTTTCTTTTTAAGGGCATCATCCCGCAAATATGATTAATCCCACATGAAGATGATTTTACCCGCCTTAAATCATCTTTTAGGTATCTTAAAGCTAACATCCTATATACAGAAGGACTTGGTAGGTGTTAAGTGCATGGAGAGATGGCTATCTCTGTACTGAGTTACATTTATTACACAAACTGAGTTGTTCGATTTTCCAATAAATATTATTTGATTGTTATAATTATAGTTGACAAGTCTGTAAAATATTCCAGGGAAAAATATTTTTATTAGCAGAAAGAAAGCTTGAATTATTAGATAATATTTAATTGAAAATATAGAGGTTTAAAGTTAAATATATTTTCTACATAATCTTTATGTATAGTTATGCTAAATAAAAAATATTTGCCAAATCTACAGAATAGAAATTGGCTAATTTAAAGACTTTATATTATCGTAAAGAGATAACTTCTATTACTTAAAATTTACTACAAATAAGATGCAGGAAATATAGTTGCAGCTTTTTCAAAATAGAAACAAGTACCACTTTGGTACTAAACCCCTTGTCAAACGATGAAGGGTTTTATTATGCTTGTTTACATAAGGCAACAAAAAACATCAAGTAACTTTGTTGCCTTTTGTCAAATCCAGAGAGGGGAGTTTAATATAGGCACATCAAAGTCAGATCAAAGTCAGATGTTTTTGACCTGACTTCCAATGGATGATGCAAATCCTGTCAATGTTTATTATGATATTCAAAAATCTCTAAATTATATTTATGCTATCAGTCTGGAATAAAATCTTATCCATTCTTCAGGTATATTATCTATTTTTTTTCTTTGTTGTGTAGTGATAGCAGGAAAAATATAGTATAATAATTTTATCTAGAGAAAATTACTGTCAACATTTTCTCTAGAAACGTTAACGGCCATCACTATCTACTCGCCAAAGTTGTTTAGTGATGGCCATCTATAAATATTATATCTCAATGTTGATCGAAAATCATACATTATCAAAAGGTTATTCATTATCGCCGTTTGACGCTATCAAGAAGGTGACAAGTGATGGCCAAGAATATTGGGCAGCTCGTGAGCTTATGAATTTGCTAGGATATGCCAGGTGGCAAAATTTCAATAAGATTATAAAACGAGCTTTATTGGCTTGCGAAAATACCCAAGATGACGCAGCAGCAAACTTTTTACTAAGGTCAGTAAAAAGTCGGGGTCGTGCAGCAGATGATTGGAATCTATCAAGATTGGCTTGTTATTTGGTGGCGATGAATGGCAACCCCGCTAAACCAGAAATAGCAGCAGCCCAAACATATTTTGCTTACAAGGCTCGTGAAGCCGAAGTAGGTCAATCACATTCAGAATCAGAAACAGATAAGCAACTGGAATTAGCAAAACTTCAGATTGAACTGGAAAAACAAAGGCAATTAACTCAGCAAGCGGAAACAAACAAAAACCATTCATTACATGGACTCACCCTAGCAGCGGGTCCGGCTTACGCGATCGCAATGACTACTGGAAAAATGCCAATATTGCCTCCTTCCCAACCTCCTGAAACAGAACAGGTTTTAGTCAATGAGAAAGGACAAATAGTCGGAGCAACTGCTAAAAACTTGTCCTTATCAAGTTTTATAAAGGCTCTAAATGTACCTACTTCTGGCAAAGGTTCCGGTAAAGTCAAAACCCACGTCAAAGAGCTTCTAAAGGACTACGGCATTGATTTAGATACAGGTGTAGGATGTCAGCAAGCAAGTTACACTAATATCCATAATGTAATTCCTGAGTGTCAATTCAAGGAAGCAATAAATTATGTCGCTGAACGACTAAGACAAGAATACTCCAATAGTCCTACCTTATTTGAGCATAACTATTTTCAAAATTCAGGCAAGTTATAGTGATCGCTCTCCAAAAACAAACAAACCCGTAGGATATCCCACGGGGTTGTTTGTTTTAATAGCATTAATCATTCCACTCGGCTTTTACTGTACCATTTATATCGTCCGTCTCACAGCTAAAGTATTTTCTAGCTCCAGCAAATTCTACCCAATCGTTCCACTTGTAGCCATCAGTCGTTTTCGTTATGTTGTCTTGAGCCTGTAGTAACGAAGGGAACTTTGCGTCAGAAGGGACTCCTAATTTTGCCTTGAGTAGAGCGATACAATTAGCTTTCGTTTCTGATTTTGCCAAAGAATCATCGGAACCTCCTGAAGTTCCACTACAGCCAATTAAGCAAACAATTATGCCTGTTATCAAAAGTTGTTTAAGCATGGTATATGAGTTACTTGTTATCTTCTACAATTTTCTTATGTTTCTAACATAAGCGATCCGATCCAATGATCCATTAATTCACATATTTATGATCCAAGGATCGATCCTTGTCAGTAGGCTGAGTACAGCCTACCTGTACCCATGTATTTTGTCAAGTTTTTATTAGGTCTAGTTGTTAGCATTTAAGTAGGTTCAAATATTATTAAGACGCTCTAAAAATTTATCTACAACTGCACTTGGATTCTTAGAACACTCGTCTGCATCAAAACGAAAAATTCTAATGCCATGATTCTCAAAATCTGCTTCTATTTCTTGTTCCTCTCTTCGTGTTTTAGGTGTATGAAAAGGACCATCAACTTCAAGTATTGCGTATTTTTTATTGTAGAATATTAAAAAATCTGGTTCTTTAGTTTTACGACCTTTTGCAGTTGTAATTCTCATGCCACTATTTGGAGCAAAACATATACCTCTTTTATCAAGTTCTTTTGCTATTTCAAGTTCTGGATTAGAACGAAATTTCAACCGTTCCCATGTAATAGCATTTTTTTTAGATTGACAGTTGTTTAATGGTTCTAAATTTGTAGTATTATCTAAAAAATTAATTTTGGGTGAATTTTTCAGTTTTATTTCTTGAAAATCCTCAACTTTTTTACTTGCTGAATCAGATGAATCTAAGTCTAAATTATCATCTAAAAGTTCGTAACTATATTTCTTATAAGGTGGGCTGTGATTACTTGTAAAGACTATTTTAAAATCTGTTCCTAATGATTCAAAAAAAGCTTTTTCTAGTTTGCTTTGATATTGCCCTAATTTTAGCGACAAAGACTCAAATTCTAAATAAATAATTGCTGTTTTATTCTCAACATCTAAATCAATCAATTTCCCGTATATCGCGAATAGGGATTTTATAGTAGTTGATTTTATGTTGTCTAATATTTTCTGCCATAACATAGGATAATCTTTAAGTCTACAGTTGTTTAATGGCTCTAAATTTGAAATTTCATTTGGATTTTTTTCTTTTGTTTTTTCAAGAATTTCTTGGGTTACTTCTTGCTCTTTTTTAACAATATTTTGTTGAGAAATTGTTAAAATATTGTTGCCATTAATTTTTAGCTCAGTTACATTGGTAAGATTAGTAATTGACTCTGGGATTTGTGTTAATTGATCTTTTGATAAATAAAGATGAGTTAAATTTACAAGATTAGTAATTGACTCTGGGATTTGTGTTAATTGGTTAAAGGCTAAAACAAGCTTCGTTAAATTTACAAGATTAGTAATTGACTCTGGGATTTGTGTTAATTGGTTAGAGGCTAAATAAAGATGAGTTAAATTAACAAGATTAGTAATTGACTCTGGGATTTGTGTTAATTGGTTAAAGGCTAAAGAAAGATGAGTTAAATTTACAAGATTAGTAATTGACTCTGGGATTTGTGTTAATTGGTTAGAGGCTAAATAAAGATGAGTTAAATTAACAAGATTAGTAATTGACTCTGGGATTTGTGTTAACTTGTTAGAGTCTAAATCAAGTGTCTTTAAATTAACAAGATTAGTAATTGACTCTGGGATTTGTGTTAATTGGTTAGAGGCTAAATAAAGATGAGTTAAATTTACAAGATTAGTAATTGACTCTGGAATTTTTGTTAATTTGTTGTTGTGGAAAGAAAGCCACGTTAAACTAACAAGATTAGTAATTGACTCTGGGATTATTTTAATTTCGTTATTTCTAAAATCAAGTGTCTTTAAATTTACAAGATTAGTAATTGACTCTGGAATTTTTGTTAACTTGTTAGAGTCTAAATGAAGATGAGTTAAATTAACAAGATTAGTAATTGACTCTGGAATTTGTGTTAACTTGTTAGAGGCTAAATGAAGATGAGTTAAATTAACAAGATTAGTAATTGACTCTGGAATTATTTTAATTTCGTTATTTCTTAAATCAAGCTTCTCTAGATATTCTAGCTCTCCAATTTTAGTGAAAATTTTAGTAATTTCTTGATCATCATTTAATTGAGATAGTTCCCCATCTAACGATAAGAAATGTTTTTTCTTATCTTTAGCCTCTTGTATCTCTGCTAGTATATCTGCTAGATGTTGTTCTTTAATATGTTGTTCCATTTTGTTCTCAATGACGATCCAACGATCTACTAATCCCCAATATTCTGATCCAAGGATCGATCTTCTGTTGAGTAGACTGTAATCACCCTCCCTAGACTTCTGTGCATTCTCAAGAGACTAGAATTATAATTGACAGACTATCAAACCTAACCTAAGAAAAACCATGTGGAAATCAGAATTACCATCAGACTTTACTAAAGGTACTTGGCGTGGAGCATCACCGGAATACTTGCGAGCGCGAATGACTCCATCAAAAATAAAAACAATATACCCCGAATCTCAATGGCAGGAAGTAGCACAACACTTTGGGTATTCTTTAGCCCAAATACAAAATGCTAAAGCTCGCATACCAGCCACCCCCAAATCAGTTAGACAGATATTGAAGGAAATGCAGAATTAGGGGCAAAATTGTCAATCCTACTCCACCCCAGCGCCCGCCCCGCCACCTGTAGGATATGTTTCTGATTTGGAGGTAGGGGCGATCGCTTGTTCTTGGAGTAGTTCGTCAATTTTTGCTCTTACCTTGTCCTGCCAGTTGGGGATGCTTCTAACTTTGAACATATCGTCATCTACTCGCACAGTCAGATTATTAGATTTTGGTTTTCCAGGTACTTTAGGCTCCCACTTGTAAGCATCTAAGTCAGGATTGCCCCCCGGTCTCCCACACTTACCAGAAGATTTTGTCTGTTTTTTCTTAGTTGTTTTGTTTGTTGTCTTAGTGGCCATATTGTGTCCTTTTATTGCTTGTATACATTATATATTATAGCTAGTAGGCAAGCAAAAATATTTTCATATAAACCTTGACAGTAGCTAGTAGGCAAGCTATAATAGTAAATGTAAGGGATGAAAACTTACAAGCAAAAATTTAGGGACATTACCCCGGCGACCAACCTCGTAATGTCCCTTGCCCAACAAAAAGTTAGGAGACTAATATGTTATTTTTCATCAGTCCTGTATCTAGTCTAGTACAAAATTTCTCAGAAGAAAAGGCTTTATTGCGAGCCTACTTGGGGTTAACAGAATCAATGTCCGAGCCAATAACTAACTCAGTAGGAGAGTTTCAATTTTATTATCGTCGCTTCTTAGGCTACTTAATCCATAATTTAGATAATACGATCGCAGAAATTGAAGCAGCGGATAAATATGTAGAGGAACAAGAGACACCTACTACTCCACAAGCAACAGGCTATACTCCAGAAGAAACAGATGCCCGTGATTCTCTATTCGGTAGTGTTAGTCAGCAACCCGCCCCTGCTCCCTATACTCCAGAACCTACACCTACTCCAGAGGAAAAAATTGAATCACCTTACTCTGACAAGGAAGAGATAGCAAAAGTAGAATTAGCATTTAATAAGATTATCAACACTGACCCTACCGAAAAAGTTCAGGGTCAAGAGCAACCTTTACAAGCTGATGAAGTTCCTGTTACTGAAACAACTGAAACAGAACAAATCTTTGATGAACTGAAGTCTGAGAGCTTTAAAGAGCGGATGTTAGGGGCAAAAAATAAATCAGAATTAGATAAAATCAAAGCTGAAAATCCTGACAAGGCAACAGAGATATGGGATTCACTCTCAATCCCTGAAAAAAACTATATCAAGTGCCTGCTTAAGTCTCAAAATACACATAAAACACCAGCAACACTGGGATTTAAGTTCACATACACCGCTCCCCTCACTAAAATTAAGCATGACGCTCTTTACCTCGGATACTACCTCCACGGTGAACAAGTACCGGAAGATAAACGCGCGATTCTAGTAGAGGGTGAGGCGATCGTCTGTGGCAAAAATGACCTAAAGCCTTTTCCAACCAAGAAACAACCTGCTTTGACTCCTGAAGTTAAAGCTGAATTAGAATCAATCATCACTAATCCAGAACCAACAGAACCAGATACAGCTCCTACAGCAGAAGAAATTTCAGCTAATACATTTACAGGATTAGCACCCGCCCCAAAGCGCACAACTGGTATAGTAACTGGAAACAAGCCAGACTCCGAAGTATCAAAGCCAAACGACGTGGTAGAATCCGGTGATTTAATCCGAGTAACCACTAAAGATAGTATAGCTCACGGAAAGAGCGTAGAGGTTGATTATGTCAAGCCTGACGGCACAGTAAAGGCTGTGTGGGATAATAAAGCTATCTACATTCCTAAAAGTGGGTATGAATTAGAGATTAAAAATCTAAAAAATTTATCCCCAAAAGCATAGTACCATCTGAGGCGGGTGATTCCGTCTCTAACACTCAGGAGGCGGATAACTCAGATGGTGGTTTTGAAGGTGATTTTGAAGGTTGCTTTTTTGATGAGGATGACGATCCTACTTGCTTTGAACTTGTACAGACTGAAATTGAGCAGTTAGAAGGGTTTAAAGTTGATTTTGTGGAGTGGGAACAGCTAACAGTTTACCACTATGGAACAGCAGTAGGAACCTGTAGTCACCAAGGAAGTTATATAGACGTTGACTCCGCTCTGGTTAATGAGTTAGCCAAGTATGACTGCGATTTAGAAGGTTTCATGGTTGAAAACGATATTAGCTATGAATTAACAAAGGGAATCAAAGTCTACACCCCAAAAATAAGACCAGACCTACATCTTGGTCTCAAGTGGGACGACTGGTATTGCCCTAATTCCGGCACAATTAACGGACATTATTTCTACTACAAGCGCAATGATATCCATGGGGATTATATAGAGCTTATCCACAATCACCAGCCCTACTTCTCCTTCTCTGGGAATATTCCAAGTCATATTAAGCCATACTTTGACTATATCTGGAATGAGTTAAGAGAAACAGGAAATATTGAGTTTCCTAGAGAAATCAGTTTAGGCAGTAAGGTCGCTGCCAGATTACCAGATGGCTTCAAAGCATACCGAGTTGATGACGATGAAGACCAATGTCGTGTAGAACGTACTAGACAGAAGTATTGTTACATCAAAAAAATGCGTGACTGTGAGTATTACACAAGTTTCTCTGAGAATTGGGGTCTGTACCCTTCTATCAAATCTAAAAGCTTAGAAGAAGCAGTGGAAGCAGTTCCAAAAGTCTTAGAACTAACTGAAAAAATGTAAATAAAAACCCCTATCCATTGCAGATAGGGGTCAACTATACAACTTTAAGAAAAAAGGAAAACAGAACAATGACAACTACAACATTAAACATTTTCGGAACCAAACCACAGGATGCAATTTTAGTAGCCGATAACATTCCTAATTTAAGATGCAACTGCCAAGAAGGCCAATGGAAAATTTCAGATGAAGCTCTTGGGAATAAGCTTGAGTGTTCTATTTTGAAGTTTAGCAAGTATCATGGAACTTTAGGACAAACCACCAATACTATTTGGGGGCAATTGTTCTTTGTGGCTGAGAACAGTGGGAGTAGTTCGGACATTTACCGTGAGTGTTTGATGGTCACTTACCAAAAAACCAGATCGCTCTCAAGTTTCCTAAACCTCATAACTAAGTTACAATGCCAGGGAGTG
>JASJEE010000421.1 GCA_030064835.1 Microcoleaceae cyanobacterium MO_207.B10
CCTTTCTGAAATTAAATCTGCTGTAGATTCTAAATCTGAATTTTTAGCCAAAGAATTTTCTGTTATTAACTCTTGTTTTGCTTCAGTTTCTGACAAAGGTGTAACAGCAGCATCTTGATTGTCAAAATTATTCCTTTCTGAAATTAAATCTGCTGTAGATTCTAAATCTGAATTTTTAGCCAAAGAATTTTCTGTTATTAACTCTTGTTTTGCTTCAGTTTCTGACAAAGGTGTAACAGCAACATCTTGCTTGTCAAAATTATTCCTTTCTGAAATTAAATCTGTTGTAGATTCTATATCTGAATTTTTACCCAAAGAATTTTCTGTTATTAACTCTTGCTTTGCTTCAATTTCTAACTTAGTAAAAATTTCCTTCAACTCTGACAATAATTCCGAACTTAGTATTTTTTCAACCGCCTTTTCCTTCATAACTCGAATATCTGCTAATCCCATCCCATAAGCAGATAAAACTCCTGCATAAGGATGAATAAAAATTTGTTTCATTCCCAAAGCATCAGCAATTAAACAAGCGTGTTGACCTCCAGCTCCGCCAAAACAACAAAGTGTATATTCCGAAATATCATAACCTTTTTGCAGAGAGATTTTTTTAATCGCATTTGCCATTTTTTCCACAGCAATAGATAAATATCCACTTGCCACCTCTTCCGGTTTTTTACCATTACCTATTTCCGCTGCTAACTGAACAAACTTTTCTCTAACAATCTCCAAATTTAAAGGTAAATTTCCATCCTTACCAAACACTTTAGGAAAAAATTCTGGCTGTATTTTCCCCACCATTACATTACAATCTGTCACTGTTAAAGGTCCGCCTTTTCCATAAGCAGCAGGTCCGGGATTTGCTCCCGCAGATTCAGGTCCGACACGATATCTAGCACCATCAAAAAATAAAATTGAACCTCCACCAGCAGCAACAGTATGTATCGACATCATCGGAGTTCGTAACCTAACTCCAGCAATTTCTGTTTCAAATTCTCGTTCATATTCTATTGTTTGATTTGCTGCTCCGGCATAATGAGCAACGTCGGTAGAAGTACCACCCATATCAAAACTAATTATCTTATGAAAACCTGCCATTTTACTTGTTTGAACTGCTCCAACAATTCCTCCAGCAGGACCAGATAAAATACTATCTTTACCTTGAAATTTTTGAGCATCTGTTAAACCTCCGTTCGACTGCATAAACATTAGTTTGACTGGATTTATTTTTGAGGTATCTGTACTACTTAAACTATCTTTTACTAATTTGAAACTTAAATCTTGTGTCTGGTATTTTTTTTCTTCTAACTCACCCTCTATGTCTTCCTTTTTCAAAGAGGAATTTTGTTGGGCTGGATTTATTTTTGAGGTATCTGTACTGCTTAAACTATCTTTTACTAATTTGAAACTTAAATCTTGTGTCTGGTCTTTTTTTTCTTCTAACTCAACCTCTATTTTTCCCCTTTCCGAGCAGGAATTTTGCTGAAAAATCTTATTGTCTTTCCCCGAATTTTCAGAGGATTCTAAATAACTACTAACTTGATTAACATATCGCCGTAAAATCGGTGATAAATAAGCATCAACTACAGTAGTATCTCCCCGACCAACTAATTTCATTAAAGGACTAACCTCGTGGGAAACAGATATTTGAGTAAATCCAATTTCTTGAGCAATTTCCTTGATTTTTTGTTCGTGCTTCGGATAGCGATAACCGTGCATTAAAACAATAGCACAACTTCTAATTCCTTCCTTGTATGCTGTTTCAAGTTTAGGAATTAATTTTGTTGTTTGAAGTGGAATTATTTCTTCCCCTTTAGCTGTATAACGTGACTCAACTTCGATGACTTTTTCATAGAGCATTTCCGGCAAAATAATTTGCCTGGCAAAAATATTAGGGCGGTTTTGATAACCAATTCTTAGAGCATCTTTAAAACCATTATTAATAACTAAAACTGTGCGATCGCCTTTCCTTTCTAATAAAGCATTTGTCGCAACAGTTGTACCCATTTTAATTACTTCTATTTCTTGTGAAGGTATAGGTTCATTTTGAGAAATTCCTAATATTTCTCTAATTCCTTGAACTGGTGCATCAGGGTAGCGTTCTGGATTTTCTGATAATAATTTATGAATAATAATTTTACCGTCAGGAGACTTAGCAACTATGTCTGTAAATGTACCTCCACGGTCAATCCAAAATTGCCAACGGTTGTTAGTAATTGGTGTATTAGTCATATTAATTTAGAAGGTAATTTCAGTTATCAGTTAATAGTTAAAAGTTATCAGTTATCAGTACCTCTGCAATCAGGAGGCTTTAAATTTGGAATATTCTCTTTTTTTATCCCCTTAAAATGGGAGGCGCATACCCAGAATTTTTCGGTAATTGTTAATTATTAATTTTTAAATCAACAACTCTAGCTTCGTCAATAACTAATTGGAAAACTCACAACAAAAGTTGAACCCTCTCCCACTTTTGAGATTAACTGAATTTTGCCTTGGAGAAGTTTAACTAACTCAGAAACAATAGCTAATCCTAAACCAGTGCTTTCTGAACAGTAATTGTCTAGTGAGTTAGAGCAAACATAAGGCTCAAAAATCCGCTCGTGGTCTTCCGGAGCAATTCCCTTACCAGTATCAGGAACAAGGAGTAGCCATTGCTCATTTTCAAATACTTGACTTGACAACTAATTTTAACTGTTCCTGAATCAGTATAACGAATAGCATTACTGAGAATATTTGTAATAATTTCTTGTAATTTTAATGGGTTAGTTATTACTGCTTCAGGAGCGTGGTCGTAATCGACTATAAGTTAAGTTCTAAATTTTTCTCATAGGCTAAATACTCTAAAGTTTCTATAACCCCTTTAATTAGATAGCTAAATTTTGTGGTAATTAAGTTTAGCTGAACTTGTCCTGATTCATGGGGAGATATTTCCAGTGCATTGTTAATCAGTTGCATTAAATTTCGCCCGTTTTTTATTACCTTTTCTATTAGCTCCAAGTCAAGAGAGGTATCTTCTCTTTGATAAATTTGTTGCTGTCTTTGTAATAAAAAAGAAGAAAAACCCATCATTGCATTAATAGGATTTTTAAGTTCGTGGCTTAAGTGGGAAAGATTATCTTTTTGTGTTTGGGCTAGGCGAGTTAATTCTTGATTAGGTAATAGCACTTGACTTTGTACTTGTTCTAGTTCTTGCAATGGTCTTTCTACATAAGTTTCTCAGGAAATATAAATTACTTCATCTAATCTACTATTAATTGTTATTAATTGTCTCAACTACTTCTAGTATTTTACCTAGAGAACCAGATAGTAAATGTGGCTTCAATATAGCAAAAATAATTTTGCGTAAAACGAGAAACTCTCCCATTATTTCTACCACATCATAACCTTGTTCTGCTCTAACTAAACCATGGTCTAAACTGTTTTTTCCTTTTTTTTAGGTTGGTCAGTTAAGGATTCACCTAGTAGAGTGGCGATGGCTTCTATAATTTTTGGCAGGCAGTCGCGGACTGAGTTATAAGTTAATTTAACAGCACTTTGAATTTGACAATCCTGACTTACAGCTTCAATCCATTGATGAATAATTGTATCTGTTTCAGAAAGCAATATTTTGCCAATATATTTCATTTTATTGCACTAACATATATATTTATATCTATCTCTAAGTTGATAAAAATCACCATAATAACTATTATTTTTCACAAATTTATCATCTCTGGATTTAGGTTGATAATTAATCCGATCAGCTTATCGATTTAGATTTTATTTTCATAGCATACATTTTTTTTTGAATATGTGAATTAATTTTTGCCAGACCATTTATTTACTTTTTAACTTGAACTACTTGTAGGCTCCCACCAGCATATAAATCAGGTTGATAAGACTCAGAATTTATCAAATTAAACCCTACTTGCTTTAATAAATTCAACATATCTGTGTTAATTAAATTCCAAGCAGTTTCTGTTTCAAATAACCATAAAAACATTGCTAACCCAGGCCAAAATAAAGGATTTGTCGGATGATGAAAATCTACAAAAGTAAAAATACCTCCTGGCTTGAGAATGCGGTAAACTTCTGCTAAAATTTGCCTTAACTGTTCTGGATTCATCTCATGCAAAGCAGCGCTAGTATGTACTAAATCAAATTGATTATTTGAAAATGGCATATCCTCAGCAAATCCCTCAACATATTCAGCAGAAGGCACATTTTCTTTTGCTCTTTGAATCGAAAGTGGTGAAGCATCTAATCCTGTAACATTTTGAGAGTATTTAACCAGAAAATTAGTAGCTTGACCACTACCACAACATAGGTCAAGTATCTTACTATCTGGGTCAATGGTTAAACCTTGTAAAGCTAGTTGGCGAAAGCGACTTTCTCCCCCTACACTCAGAGCTGCTAAACGGGAAATACCGTCATATAACCATTGATATCTGTAGCTCCAGTCTCTTAAAATTGTTGCCATGGTATTAATTAGTCAAAAGACACTATGCAAAAGTCAAGAGTGTTAAAATTTTTTAATATAGAGTTAATACCTTACTATTAATTAGGTTATTGCTGTCATGTCAATTAGTCATTAGACATATTTTAGCCAACAGTTGACTATATATTTTTCAGAAAATAGAATTATGTTAAATTTAGTAACAAATATTAAAATTGGAGCCTGGTAAATACAATGAGTCGTGTTGGAGTTTTACTACTTAATTTGGGTGGCCCAGAACAACTAGAAGATGTCCGCCCTTTTTTATTTAATTTATTTTCTGACCCAGAAATTATTCGCCTGCCTTTTCCTTGGTTGCAGAAACCTTTGGCATGGCTAATTTCTACTCTCCGTTTTCAAAAGTCTCAAGAAAATTATAAGGAAATTGGGGGAGGTTCTCCATTAAGATCGATTACCGAACAGCAAGCTCTGGCAATCCAAAAACAGTTAGAACAAAAAGGACTAGCAGCTCAACCTTATATAGGAATGCGTTACTGGCATCCTTTTACAGAAGAAGCACTCACCAGAATTAAGCGCGACCAAATAGAAAAGTTAGTCATCCTGCCACTTTATCCTCAATATTCTATTAGCACAAGTGGTTCTAGTTTCCGGCTCCTTGATAAACTGTGGGAAAAAGACCCAGAACTCCAGGAAATTGATTACACTGTTATCCCTTCTTGGTACCACCGACCAGGATACATTCAGGCAATGGCAGAATTAATTGCTCAAGAATTAGACCATTGTCCAAACCCAGAGGAAGTAAATATCTTCTTCAGCGCTCATGGTGTACCTGTAAGTTATGTTGAAGAAGCTGGAGATCCCTATCAAGCAGAAATTGAGGACTGTGTAGATAGAATAATGAAAGTTCTAAATCGTTCTAATTCTCATACCTTAGCCTATCAAAGTCGAGTTGGCCCAGTTGAATGGTTAAAACCTTATACAGAAGAGGCTATTCAAGAACTGGCAGATAGTGGGGTAAAGGATTTGCTAGTTGTTCCTATTAGCTTTGTTTCCGAACATATTGAGACTCTTCAAGAAATTGATATGGAATATCGTGAGGTGGCAGAAGAATCTGGAATTAGTAATTTTTACCGAGTACCTGCTCTGAATACCCACCCAGTATTTATCAATGATTTAGCAGATTTAGTTGTGGAAGCTTTAGATGCTCCAAGTAGTGATTTTTCTGATGCTATCCGGATGAAAAAAATTATCAAAATGTATCCCCAAGAAAGATGGCAGTGGGGTCTGACTACTACAGCAGAAGTCTGGAATGGACGTTTGGCAATGCTTGGCTTTATAGCTTTGTTGTTAGAGTTAATTACTGGTCATGGCCCTTTACACTTGGCTGGTTTACTCTAAAATAGGGTTTGCTGAAAAAAGTATGAGTTTTCAAGAATTGAGAATTGAGAATTGAGAATTACCTCTTCTTATAAATAAAGAGGATTGGCTAAAAGGATTTTTTTTCTTTTTTCTCCAT
>JASJEE010000422.1 GCA_030064835.1 Microcoleaceae cyanobacterium MO_207.B10
CTTCGCTTTTGGTTAGATGGGGGAAGCCAGAGGATGCTTCGCTTTTGGTTAGATGGGGGAAGCCAGAGGATGCTTCGCTTTTGGTTAGATGGGGGAAGCCAGAGGATGCTTCGCTTTTTGTTGGATGGGGGGTTAGGGGGTATCTACAGCAGTGTACCTCACGCTTATTGGGAAATGCTATATCTGTATTAATTACTTAATAAATAAACTTTTATCAAAGAATAGTATTACTTTTGGTAGTTGGTATTATCGGGAATTTGCTCGAAAGAAGACCAATAGTAATTTTTCTGCCAGATTTACCCCTAAATGCCTACTTTTTCCACTCTATTAACCGAACATCTGGTACTTTTTCAGGGCTGAAAATTGGTCTAACCCTTTGAGATTTAATCAGCCAGCTATGGTTTTAGTCTATTTTTTATCGCCTCTTGTCTAAAAACAAAATTTACAATCAATTATTAAATACTTAAACGATTTAGAGATTCATAAATATTTATCTAGAAGAGTTAAAAAAAATTACATTTGTCAGAAAAAATGTCTTACAATATAATTATTAAAACTAAAACCAACTATTAACATATAGAAGCTAAACACATCTACTGTAAGAAAGTTTATATAGTAACTCAGAACTTTCAATGATTTTAAATTGAGCAGGGGTGTTAGATGTATCACATATTTTTCTAGTTAAAACTAAGTATTTTAACTAGGGATCGCTTTTAAATGATAATTTTTTATGAACATTTACCTTGCCAAACAACAAAAAATTAATATATAAGGCCATAAATTTGTTAAATAGTATAATTGAAATAGTTGCTGTAAAAAAAAAGTTATAGCTGGAAATCAACTATGATGAAGAGAACAAGAGAAACAGAGGAATTATGGAAAAATATTGCCGAAAAAATACCAGTAGCAATAGTAATTAGCCGTGCAATAGATGGTATAATTCTGTTTAATAATGAACTATTTCAGAGGAAATTTGGCTTTCCTAGTTCAAAGCTAATTAATGGTTCAGAATCTCATTTTTATAATTATCCTCAAGAACGAGAATTATTATTGGCTTTACTGGATCAAGAAGGTGTGGTGAGCGATCGCGAAATTAAACTCAAAAAAGCAGATGGCAGAGCTTTTTGGGCCACTATATCAATGCGTAAAATTCAATTTGACGGTGAAGCAGCAATACTGTCTAGCTTCTTGGATATTACTGAACGTAAACTGGCTCAACAATCGCTGCACCAAAAAGCTTTGGGTTTCGAGAACCTCTATGATGGTGTTGTGATTACAGATATCGACGGTGATATTATTGATTGGAACCCCGCAGCAGCCAGAATATTTGGCTACAGCAAAAAAGAAGTTTTGGGCAAGACTCTAGGAACCCTGTACCAACTAGAAGAATCTTATCTACTGACTCAGGAAATATTAGATAGTATCAAAAAAACTGGTTTTTGGGTAGGAGAGTTAAAGTTTTTGTGTAAAGATGGCAGTGAAGGTCTATGTGAAAATACTGTTGTACCAGTGTTAGATGAATCTGGTGAAATGGTAGCAGCTATGAGCATTAACCATGATTTAACAGAACAAAAGTCATCTGAATTGGTAACCCTAGCACGATCAAAAACTAACGAGATTAGATTATTAAACTCACTAAAGTCCCGCGCCAACCAGCAAGCAGCAGTAGCAGTTTTAGGGCAAAAAGCTCTAGCTAGTGAAGATTTAGACAAACTGTTCGAGAAAGCAACAACTCTAGTTGCTGAAACTTTCAATGTAGAATATACCAACGTTTTAGAGCTATTACCTGGAAATTATGCCTTTATATTGTGTGCTGGTGTCGGCTGGAAAACAGGATTAGTCGGTAAAGCTACAGTCAGTGCTGATGCCAAATCTCAAGCAGGATATACTCTGGTAGCAAATCATCCGGTAATTGTCAAAGATTTGCGTCTTGAAACCCGCTTTTCAGGTTCGCCCCTACTGCATAACCATCGAATAATTAGTGGTTTGAGCGTGATTATACCTAACTTAGAACTAAAAGAATCTGAAAACAGCAATTCTGATAATAGACAAAGAGCATGGGGAGTTTTAGGAGTTCATACTGGAAACTATCGCGAGTTTACTCAAGATGATATTTACTTTCTAGAAGCGATCGCTAATGTCCTAGCTAGTGCTATTGAACGCCATCACTACGAAGAACGTATGCGACTAATGAAGCGGGCGATTAGTAGTAGTAATAACGGTATTGTGATTACAGATGCTACTCAGCCAGATAATCCTATTATCTATGCTAATCCTAGTTTTGAACGCATAACAGGTTATCAACCTCAGGAAGTAATAGGAAAAAATTGTCGATTTTTGCAGGGAGATTTTAGATATCAGCCTGCTGTTAAGAAGGTGAAAAAAGCAGTTTTACATGGCCAAGAATGTCATGCAATATTGCGGAATTTTCGGAAAGATGGCACAGAATTTTGGAATGAATTATTTGTTGCACCAGTTTATAACTCCCAAAATCATCTTACACATTTTATTGGAATTCAAACAGATATTACAGAGAGATTCCGTTGGGAAGAAAGATTATTTGTCACATCCAATGCTTTAAAAGATTTTAGTTATCATTTAAAACAACTCCATAAAATTGCCACTTGTAATTACAATAAAATTGAAGAACTTTTTCGTGATTATCTTCATGCTGGCTGTGAAATGTTTGAGATGTCTACAGGAATTATTGGTGAAGTCAAAGAAAATTTATTTGTGATTAATGCCGTTGAATCTGAGTCGGATGATTTTTATCCTGGATTAGAATTTGAGTTAGACGCAACTTTTTTCAAATTTGTAATTGCAGAAAAGCAAACCATATATTTTTCTAGTTTAGAAGAATTAGAAGAAAATACAATCTCATTATTAGAAAATACTCATCTGCAAATCCAATCCTATATAGGTACACCGATATTAGTAAATAATGAAATATATGGAGTTTTAAGTTTCTTCTCTACAGTAGTAAAAAATCAACAAATTGAGTCTTATAAACAAGAAATTATTGAGTTAATGGCTCAAGGAATTGGGGAATTTATTGCAGCTCATCAAATGGAGCTAGAACGTCAAGAAGCAGAAGCAGCTCTCAAAGAAAGTGAAGAACGTTATCGCCGTTTGGTAGAGTTATCACCAGAAGCGATCGCCGTACATTGGCAGGAAAAATTTGTTTATATAAACTATGCTGGAGCAAAACTTCTCGGTGGGAACTCTCCCCAAGATATTGTGGGTAAAGATATATGGCAATTTGTTCATCCAGACTCTATAGAAATAGCTAAAGAGCAAATTATAGAAGTGCAACAAGAGGGAAAACAAGCAAAATTACAAGAAGCAAAGTTAATTAGACTGGATGGGAAAGTTATAGATGTGGAAATAGCAGGTATCTCCTATACATATCAGGGTAATTCTGCTATTCAGATCATAGTTAGAGATATTACCGAACGCAAGCAGGCTCAAGAAAAACTTCTATATGATGCTTTTCACGATACACTTACAGGTTTGCCAAACCGCTCTCTATTTTTTGACAGGTTAGAACAAGCTTTGCATCGCTCTAGACAACACGAAAACTATAACTTTGCCGTTCTATTTCTAGATTTGGATCGGTTTAAAGTGATTAACGACAGCTTAGGTCATAATATAGGAGATAAATTATTAGTAGAGATTGCTCATAGACTAAAAGCTTGTATCAAAGTCTCAGATACCATTGCTAGACTGGGAGGAGACGAATTTACAATCTTGTTAGAATATCCACCCGATATTAACTATGCTGCCAGACTAGCTCAGAAAATAAATCAAGAACTTGCCAAACCTATCTATATCGAAGAACATGAAATTTTTACGACATCTAGTATTGGTATTGTTCACAGTCGCGGAATTTCTGCTCATAGCAGCGATAAAAATGTTTATGATACTTGTCCTATTTACAATAACCCAGAAGACTTACTGAGAGATGCTGACATTGCGATGTATCGTGCTAAAGCTCTAGGAAAAGCAAGACATGAAGTGTTTGATTTGAAAATGCACGACGAAGCTATGTCTGTATTGGAGCTAGAGAACGATCTGCGACGAGCAGTAGAAATGATTAAGAATGATCCAACTAATTCCCAATTTATCTTAAATTACCAACCAATTATATGTCTTTCTACACTTAAAATCAAAGGTTTTGAAGCATTATTACGTTGGCAGCACCCAATAAAAGGTTTGATTTCTCCTGGACAGTTTATCCCTTTAGCAGAAGAAACAGGCTTAATTATCCCTCTCGGAATATGGGTATTGCGAGTCGCTTGCCATCAATTAAATATTTGGCAGCAGGAGTTTAACTATCAGCATCAAGAAAACAATTATCACTTAAAACCAGGCAATAGTAAAATCTCTTTGAATTCTAACTCTTTACCTCAGATAGAAAATGGCAACGGTAAATATTCTACTATTTGCTCAATAGTTAATTCTTCTTCTCATGTACCTACGAATTTAGATTTGACTATGAGTGTTAATCTCTCTAGTAAGCAACTTTCCCAAGCTAATTTAATAGAAGAAATTGAGCATATATTACAAAAAAATAGTTATAAACCTAATTCTTTGAAGCTAGAAATCACTGAAACGGTGATTATGGAAAATGTGATTTTAGCAACTGAAATCTTAGGAAAGTTGAAAAATTTGAATATACAATTGTCAATTGATGACTTTGGTACTGGTCATTCATCTTTAAGTTATTTACATAAGTTTCCGATTAATACTCTCAAAATTGACGGTTCTTTTATCCGTCGCTTAAACTCAGATACTTTAGGTGGTCAGCCATTAAAAATTGTCAGCGCAATTATTACACTGGCTCATAATTTGGGTTTAGAAGTAATTGCAGAAGGGGTAGAAACAAAATATCAAATGGAACAACTGCAACAGCTTAAATGTGAACAAGGACAAGGATATTTATTCTCAAAACCACTAGATAGTTACCAAGCAACTAAACTACTGCATGATTTTAGGTATCAGGGATAGTCTGGGAGGTGTGGGAAGGGTGTAAGATTTGACATGGTGACGCGGGGACGCGGGGACGCAGCCTGTCATATCATCTCCGGTTGAATACTTATACTTTGCTGCTAGGAAGGCAGAGAGAGGGCAGAAAGAAGACACTTATGCTGAACGCTTTCTTCCAATTCAAACTTACAGGGGTTTTCGCTAATTACTATGGTACTGTGGTTCTTAGCTAACCATGTTGTGAGTTTATCGAGTCTGTCTGCTCTGATATCAGCTACTTTTTTGTGAAGTTCCGCTAGTCTTTTTACTGCTTTAGCTCTGTTTTTCGAGAAAAATTTCTTTTTGTTGACACGGCGTTGATAACGAGTTATATCATGTTCGGATAATCAGTTATAAATAAAATTTCAGCTCTTCTAGTACAGAATTGAAAAACTTATGTTTGACGTTGATACTTAATCTAAAAATCATTACCATTCAGCAACGCCCGTTTTTTGGCAGTATGGGTTGGTTAATAATCATATTTAAAACTAATGTACCAATTATTTGCACGTTTAGTTCTTCTCACATTTTTGACTCTCTAAGATGGTAAAATTTCATAAGTTTTTACTATTCCTATTCTGGCTAGTTTGATATAGTTTCCTTGCAGAATTTTAATACTTCCTTCTAGATAAAAACTATCTTTTTTCCCTTTTTTCTTAAACTGCGGAAATCCAGATTTCGGAATAGTTAAAAAGTTTTTAAATGCTCTCTCTAAATCTCTTAATGCTTGCCCTTGGTGCGCATTTTGATACCTCATAATATCATGTCCGGTTGAATACTTATGATTAAGATAGTAAGGGAGCGAGGGAGTAGGGGAGTAGGGGAGTAGGGGAGTAGGGGAGTAGGGAAAATAGAAAGATTTACTCTTGAAGCAAGAGGATAAGTTTTTTCATCACGCTCTTATCCGGACATGATATAA
>JASJEE010000420.1 GCA_030064835.1 Microcoleaceae cyanobacterium MO_207.B10
GGTCATTTCATTCTAGATTTTGGCAATGAATTTACTGGCTTTACAGATAGCTAAAGATGCGTTGTCTAAAGCTGGCAATAAGGTATTCTCGTAAATATATAAAATGGAAAAGTTGAGAATGAAATAGCCCTGCCAAAATAGGAATTCTATATAACTTATTTATATTGATTATATTTTTGCTCAAGCTAATTAGTTTGAAAAACATATGCAGGTCATTTCAGTTATCAGTTATCAGTTACCAGTTAACAGTTATCAGTTAATAGTTAGCCTTCTATGGTCGGAACTTTCCTCAAAAGTACCTCTGCAATAAAGAGGCTTGAAATTTGCAATATTCTCTTTTCTCTTGGTCGATTGGATATGGCGATGCTTCGGAGCGGGTCTGCACTCTTCGGGAAACCTTGCCATCCCACCCTCCGGGAAGCTCCGAAGATCGACCGCTTTTTATCCCCTTAAAACGGGAGGCGCATACCCAGAATTTTTCGGTAAAAGTTAACATTTTTTTTATAGATATAACACTATGAAAATACCTTGTGATATTTTTACTATTCCTCTTAACCAAAAATATAATCACTTAAGCTTAAAAGTTAGTGCTAAACAATGAATTTACTCTATTAATTAGTTAAAATAAACCTGCACTGTCTCATTTTATTCAATCCCAAGTATAATATTTAAATCAGAGACTTTATCATCTAATTAACTGTCGTAGTTAGTCGCTATTTTTTTTATAGCAAGGATAGAGTTCATATTCAAAATATCTCCTCCATTCAGAGCAGCTAAAGATGTTCACAACAAAACAAAATATCAATATTTTTAAATCAAAATGTCTAAAAATTCCAAATTTTTTAACCCAGGCAGAAAATCAAAATATTATCAAATCTGTAATTAAATTAGAACCATATTTTGAAAAAAGTGTTACGAGTCTAAATGACCCTGATTTTCGGAGGTCAATGGTATTACATTTAGCTCCTATTTCCAAGAAAAAAATTAGTAAGAGAATCAAATTAGTTTTACCTCAAGTTTTATCTAGACTTGGTAAAGAACTATTTCCTATTCATCATATAGAAGCACAAGTAACTGCTCATAACCATGGTCATTATTATCACTCTCACAATGATAATGGAATGCCTGAAGTTGCTAAAAGGGAAATTACTTATGTTTACTATTTTTATCGAGAACCTAAACAATTTTCCGGTGGAGAGTTAGTTTTGTATGATGAAAAAATAGAAAATAATGAGTATATAAAAGCTGATTCATCTAAAATAGTTGAACCCACAAATAATAGTATTATTTTCTTTCCTAGTCACTACTGGCATGAAGTTTTACCAGTCAATTGTCCTTCTAGAAATTTTGCAGATAGTCGCTTTACTATTAATGGGTGGGTATGGCAAAGTTAAGGTGATAAGTAGTTGCGCAAAATAAATTTTATACTTGAGAGAAGGTATAGTGAACAGGGAATAGGCAAAAATCTATCCTATCCATAAAATTTGCCCTAAGCATTCAGCTCTCAGTTAGCCTCTTATACCAGCTTAATAAATGTTTGCTACAGACAAATTTATAGGTTGAGCAGTAGTAGCTGGTAGTTCAAGAATTAATAATTAAAAATTACCTGTCTTTGAAAAGAAAAAGATTGACAAAAAGGAAAATTTTTTCTGATTTACCTGGAAAAGGGGGAGACTTTAGACCAGAATTTTTAGGTAGGGAATAAATCTTAAATCAGATATTTATAGGTGAATTATCTTTTTCAATTATCCAATTTATTTGTAACATGATTTTTTCATTTTCAAACTAGTATTACAGAATAACTTCCTTATCAGCCGTAAGCTATTATTTGGGGCACTTTCAAAACTTTATTGCTCTAGATATTAAATCTTACTAAAAAGTCGGCTTCCTTGATTTTAAAATCTATTAAATTAATTTAATGCCCTTAACAACAGAGTCTGATTTCTGTTTGCGTAGCATTCCGGAGGAAATGCTTAATAATTTCTCATTAAATTATTTATTGGCTTGGCAAAAAATCACTGTTATACACCTGCATCATGCAGCAATTTCACAACGTTTTGATGACCATTAAATTCTGCTAACATTAAAGCATTATAACCACCACAATTTTTATCATTTAAACTAGCTCCAGAATCAATTAAAATTTTTGCAGCCTGATAATTACCTTGATATGCAGCCCACATTAAAGCAGTAGCATCATTGTTGTCTTTAAGATTAACATCAGCTTCCTTTTCCAAAAGTATTTTCAGCATATTAACATCACCTTGATATGCAGCCTTCATCAAAGGAGTAGAACCAGAATCTGCCGGAGCATTAACATCAGCACCTACATCTAATAAAATCTTGACAATATCATCATGTTTATGCCAAATTGCCAAACTTAAAGCTGTTTCACCCAAATGCTGAGTATTTAATAAAGATGAAATATTTTCTTTCTCAATACTGTTTAATAAAATCGAAACAATATTTGTATAACCATGAAAAATTGCTACAAATAAAGGTGTATCGCCAGCTTGATTTTTAGTAACAACATCAGCAGCATATTTGAGCAACAATTCGACAATTTCAAAATGATTTTCCAAGACAGCAAAACTTAAAGCTGTTTCTCCTTCAAAATCTTGAATATTAACATTAGCATCACCATTCAATAAAATAGAAGTAACTGCCAAATTTCCCTCAGCAGCAGCAGCCATTAAAGCTGTACCACCATTTCCAGTTTTAATATTAACATCTGCACCCCCATCCAACAAAAATTTCACCACATCTAAATAACCTAAATCAGCAGCAAAAATCAAAGCTGTTTCACCATCTTTATCTCGACAATTAACATCAGCTCCAGCTTTTAACAGTGCATTAACAGTTGCCAGATCGCCTTCTTCAGCAGCTTGCATCAACCAAGTTTTACCCTGCAAATTCCTAATATTTACATCCATACCAGAATTAAGCAAAATATCGATCATTCCGCTATAATTACTATTAACAATTAGAGACAAAGTAAACTCATCAACACGAGCAGCAGCATCCAACAAAGCCCCAACTACATCCTGATAACCTTGAGCCATTGCCCAACCCAAAGCCGTATAACCATCCCCATCCACCAAATTAGGATCAGCTCCAGCATCCAGTAGTCTTTTCACCACTGTAATATAACCATTCATTGAAGCTATCATCAGTGGGAAAATACCACGATCATTTTTAAAATTTATATCCGCGCCCCTACTCACCAAAAGTTCTACTATTTCATCTCGTCCATGAGTTGCAGCTAACATCAAAGCTGTAACACCTTTTTTTCTTGTGTAGTTGACATCTGCACCTTTATCTAGTAAAAATTTTGCTATTTGTGTGTAGCCCTTTTCTGCAGCTACCATTAAAGCTGTTGTCCCATCAAGGGCTTGAGCATCAGCATTAATATTCTGGGCCAGCAACAAAACTACTTGACCAAGATTACCATTCCTCACAGCTTGTACTAAAGATATATCTTCTTTCTGAGAAGCCATAGCTATAACTTACAATCTACACTTTCCCATTACTTTACACTCCCGATGATTTTTTATCACAGGTATTTTAGGTGGATTGAGATGTGAGGAGTGAACCAAAATCAAGAAACTATATTGATCCCGATGAAGATTTGCAATATGCTAACTTTTATAAAGTTTTTTGACTAATCCTTGAGGAAAAATTAATTTATGGATCTGCCAATACCAGAATCTATTAAGTCCTGGCTCAACTTTTTCCATCCCGCCATCATGTGGGTACTTTTAGCCATGGCAATTTATGCCTTGTATCTAGGCATCAAAGTTCGTAATAGTAGAACAGCCACAGAAACAGAAAAGAAAAAAGAATTCGTTAAATTTAAAGACAAGCATCACCAAGTCGGTTCTCTACTCTTAGCATTTATGGTTTTGGGTGCTATTGGAGGAATGGCCGTAACTTATATCAACAATGGTAAATTATTCGTTGGCCCTCACTTGCTAGCAGGTTTAGGTATGACAGGAGTAATTGCTGTTTCTGCTTCTTTAACCCCTTTCATGCAGAAAGGCCAAGATTGGGCTCGCTACAGCCATATATTTCTGAACGTTTCTCTCTTAGGTTTGTTTGGTTGGCAAGCTGTAAGCGGTGTAGAAATTCTTCTGAGGATCATCAGCAATATGTAAGACAGTGGGGTATGGAACGACTCAGGGCAATTAAACCTTTCCCTGAAAGCTAAGTTCCATTACCTATCTACGTTTCCGTTGCTTAGGAAATGGCAAGTCATAAGTAGTATGAAAATCTATTTGAGTTTTGTAACTTAAACACCGAGACACCTGTTGCACAACTTTCAACAACAAGCGATCGCCAGTATTCTGAATCAAACCTGGAGACATTTTCCGAATAAAGTTAGGAAACTGAACACCCACTGTCAAATTTAAATCCCACTTTGCACCAGTTATTACAGGAGGTAAGCCCAACTTTTGAATGTCCTTCTGACTGCAAAACTCTTCCGTAGCCAATTCTACCAACCTCATTTCCGATTCAAAATTAACTTCATATCCTGGTGGTGTATAACCTGGCACCGGAATAGTTCTAATTTTATATATTCCTGCGGAATCCGGGGGCACTAATTCCAAACCTACTCTCGCCTCGACCTGGTAGCCAAAAGAACCAAACTTTCCAATCAACAAATCATAGCCATTTTCTCCCAAAGGCTCTACTTTCATCGGAGCAGCACAACGGCAAAACCAACTTCGGTGAGAAGCAAAATGCTTTGCTACAGTTTGAACATCTGCATATAACTCCATACAGTCACTGTATTGCGTATGAAATAAGGTAGTTTTATTGGTATCTGACATACCTAATTCTGTTGCATCTAAATAGAAATTAGTAATTAGGTTTTTGTCGATTTGTAAAGTTTTAGCTTCTACCAAATTGTTATGCATGATTTAGTCTCCCAGGTATATATATATACACTATATCAATAATTTTTAGGATTCCCAAACTGCAGTTTAGTTTATACACAAAATATGTTTAGATTTATTGACAGTCACTAATAAAATTTAATTTCCATCATACATAACTTAAAATATGAAAGCATTTGTTGCAGGGGCCACTGGCCAAACTGGTCGTCGAATTGTTGAGCAGCTAGTCCAAAAAAATATTCCTGTGCGGGCCCTAGTTCGTAATTTAGAAACTGCGACGGAAATTTTGCCTCCAGAAGCAGAATTATTTGTTGGGGATGTACTTAATCTGACCAGTCTTAGTAATGCTATTGGAGATTGCACGGTAGTATTATGCGCTACTGGAGCTGCCCCTAGTTTTGATATTACTGGCCCTTATCAAGTGGATTACATAGGAACGAAAAATTTGGTAGATGTTGCTAAACAAAAAGGGATTGAACATTTTGTTTTAGTTTCATCCCTATGTGTATCCAAATTGTTTCATCCCTTAAATTTGTTTTGGTTAATTTTGTTCTGGAAAAAACAAGCGGAAGAATATATTCAAAAAAGCGGCATGAAATATACAATTGTTCGTCCAGGTGGTCTAAAGAACGAGGATGATCAATTCCCAATAGTTATGAAATCTGCCGATCACTTATTTGATGGTAGTATTCCTCGGAGTAAGGTAGCACAAGTTTGCTTAGAAGCACTTGATCAACCAGCAGCTTCTAATAAAATCTTAGAAATTGTTACTAGGGCTGAAGCATCAGAAAAATCTATCGAACAGTTGTTTGTTGATGTTGTTTAATATGAATGTTTGATATGAAATAGTTTCATTTTGGCCTTACTGATGGGTGGGTAGGGTATTGATTTATTACTAACGGCTAAAGTATTTTAACTAGCTATCAGCTTTCAGCATTTAGCTGGAGCGCTAAAAATTCGAGGGTTTAAGTCCCCCACAAGA
>JASJEE010000070.1 GCA_030064835.1 Microcoleaceae cyanobacterium MO_207.B10
CTGGTGATCATCAAAAATCAAATCAATTATCGCCTATAAATCATCAATTATTTCCCCCTAATCCCTCTTTTCCAGACAGGTATAATGATATAGCAATCCGCCCATAGGTTGTGAGCAATCAAAAAGTAAATAAAAAAACTGAAAGTATTACCTGTTCCCTGTTCCCTAAAAGCCATTAAAATTTTGTACTCGACTAAAATAGGATTGCTATAGTCTATGAATAATAATTAATTTTTATCAAAAAACTTTAAAATTTTTCCTAAAAATAATCTGTTTTAATTAAAATAGAAATTAACTGATATTAACATATAATTAATCAGATTAAATGTTAAAATTTAACTCATTTTATCCCCGACGGAAATTTCTGCAACATCTGGGTTGGGCAAGCTTGGGAATACTGACAGCTTGCTCTACCCCTAGAAACAATAACACTGATAAAAGCAAACCTGTAAAAATTGGTGCAATGTACCTCCTAACTGGAGGTTTTGCTACTTACGGCGAATTTGCTAGAGATGGTATTAACCTCGCTCTAGCAGAAATAAACGCTAACGGTGGTATCAATGGTCGCACTGTAGAAGTCATATTTGAACATGAAGGCGACCCGGTACAAACTTCCCGACGACTGGTATTAGAAGAAAACGTAGACTTCCTTATCGGTATTGATAGCTCTGGCAACGCCGAAGCACTCGTTCCCACTTTACCAGAATTAGGACGAGTATTAATGGTAACTCATGCTGCGACCCCCAAAATTACTGGAGAATTATGTAATCAATATATTTTTCGGTGCAGTGTCAACGGTGCGCAAAATGCCACTGCTGGAGCAGATATCGCGACCAAAGCATCAAGTCTCAAATGGACAACCATCGGGCCTGACTACGCTTTCGGGCATCAAAGTTGGGAATTTTTCCAAAAAGCAGTGCAGGAAAGGAAACCAGACATTAAATTTTTAGAGAAAACCACCTTTCCTAAACTAGGCGCAGAAGACTACAATAGCTTTATCACCACCCTTACAGACTTAAGTGCAGACGCAATTTGGTGTAGTTTGTGGGGGAACGATCTAGTCAACTTTGTCAGACAGGCAAATAAATTTAATCTGTTTGCTAAATTCCCGGTATATATGGAACTGGGAGCAGCAATGGAAGTTTTGACCGCATTGGGATCAGAAATGCCTATTGGTCAGTGGGTAGGTACCCGTTACTGGTGGCAAACCCCAGACACAGAAATTAACCGCAACTTTGTCCAAAAGTTTCGCGATCGCTACAAAACCTATCCCAGTTATAATGCCCAAAATGCTTACGTTGGTTTACATCTATTAGCAGCAGCAGCTAACGATGCTAAAACAACCAAGACCGAAGCAGTCATCCAAGCATTAGAAGGTCGCGAGTACGAAGCTCCAATGGGCAAACTCACCATCCGACCAGCAGACCATCAAGCAGTTGTGGATGTCACCTGGGGGAAAACTGCTAATAGTACAGACTATCCATTCCCCATTCTTGACCCCATTAAAATTGCCACCGGAAATTCTATCACCAGACCTGCAAATGCCACAAGTTGCCAGTTATGACAATTTCCACTTTCATTATATTTTTCCTCAACGGTCTCACCAACGGAATGTTACTATTTCTCATCTCCGCCGGACTAACCCTAATATTCGGAGTCATGGGAATATTAAACTTTGCCCACGGTAGTTTATATATGTTGGGAGCTTATCTCACATTTTCCTTCGTCACCCACGGGTTAAACTTTTGGTTAGCTCTAATTTTCGCCCCCCTTACAGTTGCCATCATTGGCGGAATCATAGAATCTATTTTTTTACGGCGCATCTATCACGAAGATATCAGCTTTCAACTATTGCTGACATTTGCATTCGTACTTTTAATCAATGACTTAGTACGTTTAGTCTGGGGAAGCGCCCCCTTAACAACTCCCACTCCAGAGTTATTCGCGGTAACGGTGCAAATTTTTGATCGCCCCTATCCCGCATACAACCTATTAATTATTATTCTCGCCCCATTAGTGGGAATTAATTTATGGTTATTTCTGAGCAAAACTCGCCTTGGTAAGATGATGCGAGCAGTTGCTCAAGACAAAGTTATGGCAGGAGCTTTAGGAATTAATGTACCGCAATTGTTTACTCTGGTTTTCATGTTGGGTGCTTGGTTGGGAGGTGTTGCCGGGGTATTGGTTGCTCCATTACGCACCCTCAACCCAGCAATGGCAGATAATGTGATTATCGAAAGTTTTATTATTACTGTTATTGGTGGTTTAGGCAGTTTACCTGGTGCATTAGTAGGGGCATTATTATTAGGATTAATTAATTCTTTTGGGATTTTAATTGCACCTAGAGCGCAGGTGGCTTTTCCATTTATTTTGATGGCAATTACATTATTATTTCGTCCTCAAGGATTATTTGGTAAAATTCAACGTTAATTTAACAAGCATAATATAGAAATATGATTTGAGTTGTGAAATATTTGAGACTTTTAGGGAATAGGGAACAGGGAACAGTGAACAGGGAACAGGGAATCAAGAAAAAATGTATTTTCCAAATATGATAAATCCTATATTCTCTAGTTTAAAGCAAAAGTTAAATTATCACAAAAGATATATTATCCCCTAAGTATTCAGCCGTCAGCTATCAGCTATGATTTACTAACTGATTATTACGTTGAAGAAGGAATTAGTCTCTAAGGAGAATTAAAACTTATGAATAAATTGGCAACCTTTAGTTAATCTTAGTAAGTCCTGTATGTTTAAAAGCTGAAGGCTGAATGCTAATATCTGAATGCTTACATTATCCCTAATTTTCCTGCTTCCTAATTCCTACTCCCTAGTCTCAAGAAAATATAGCAAGTATTAAGGTGTTTCATATTAATATTAAGAGGATAAAAAATCAATGATTAAGAATCAAAAAGTAGATATTGTAGTAATTTGTGGTGGTATGGCGGGAACTGCGACGACTTATTATTTGAGTCAAAATTATAATTTAAAAATTGCCTTGCTGGAACCTGATCAAGTGGGTAATAATAATAGTAGTTCCTGCGGTGCAGAACGAATGTATCGGCGGATGTATTCTAATGAATATTTATCAGATTTACAAGAAAAAAGTATTCAAGAATGGCGCAAAATAGAAAGTAAACATCAATTTCAGTTACTCCGGGAAAATGGTTTATTATTCTATGGATAATTTGGGGACGACGAAATTGTAGAAGGGAGTATTCCAGGGGCAAAACGAGTTATGTTGAAAAAAAATATTCCCTTTGAGGAATTAAACGCAAATGCTATGGAAAAACGCTGGCCGATGCGTCCCAAATCAGATTTTATTGGATTATTTGAAACTACTGCCGGAATGGTATTTGCTGACCAGGCTTTACAAGTTTTTAAAACTGCTGCTCAACAACAAAATGTGGATGTTTATCAAGATGTAGGAGTAGATTTATTAGAGGTGGCTGAGTCTGGAAAAATTATTGTTAAAACTAAGAATGAAATTTGCTTCGAGGCAGATAAATTAGTTTTAGCTGTCGGAGGTTGGAATAATAATTTATTAGATCACTTTGATCAACATCTAGACTTGGAAATTTGGAGTATGTTATGGGGATATTATCGAGTGGCAAAACAATATAGAGAGAATTATCCTCAATGGTTTTGTTTTCAACAAGAAAATCTAGAAACTGGAGATGGAGGCTTATATTATGGTTTTCCTTGCCATGATTTAGATAGTAGTTTAATTCAGGTCGGAATTGATTGGTGTCCGCCAAAATATATGACTACAAATATGGAGATTTTTCACCGAGAACCTGTGCCGGAATTAGTTAAACTATTGAATAATTTTTTACAGTCTGCTTGGGTAGGAATAGAGGAAAATGCTTCATTACATTGTTGTCCGTTTACAATGACAAAAGATAATTTATTTGTTTTGGAGAAATTGCCGAATTTATCAATTTTTTTTATCTTTACTGGTGCTTCAAGTCAAGCTTTTAAGTTTGCTACAATGATTGGTAAATTATTAAGTGAATTGGTTTTAGATAAAAGTCTTGATTTTGATATTTTACCTTTAAGCATTAGTTGGCAAGCAGTTGGTTGGAAAAAAAATTAGGTTCCTCGATGTAATTACAGCAGTTTCTAATTTTATCAAGTACATACAGCCGATTCCATCTTAATAAGGTATATCCATAGGGTATGCCCGCACTAAAAGTATTTGCTATTTAATAGCAGTAGTTATTAATTAATACATAAATATCGAAAAATATGAGCGATAAATTAAAACTAATCCCACCATTATTGACACTAATATTCCTCCTATTACTACCATTATTTACATCACCATTTAACCTGATTTTACTAACAGAAATATTATTAATGGCTCTATTTTCTCTCAGTTTTAATCTGCTATTTGGTTACGGTGGATTATTAAGTTTTGGTCATGCTGGCTACTTCGCCACTGGAGCTTATGTTTCTGCATATCTAATCAAAGCATCCATACCCATAATTTTAGCCATACCTATTGCAGTTATTACCGCATTTTTAGTCGCCATAATTATCGGTTATTTTAGCGTGCGAGTAGATAAAATTTACTTTGCTATGTTAACCCTCGCCTTCGGTATGATGATTTATACAATCCTCTTTCAATGGCGAGAAGTCACAGGAGGTAGTGACGGTATTACCGGAGTCATCGCAAAAGACTTAGGTATTCCCGGTTTACCCATAAAAATATTAGGATTTACTAATTACTATTACGTTACCCTAATTATAGTAGCGATCGCCACATATATCCTTTGGCGCATCATCCGTAGTCCCTTTGGCGAAATTTTACAAGCTAGTCGAGAAAACCCAATACGCTTACAGTTTGTGGGAATAGATGTTCGTCATTTGCGATGGATAGCATTTGCTATTGCAGGGGGTATGGCAGGATTAGCAGGGGCTTTGTGGTCTCCATTTCAACGAGTAGCAAATCCTGAAATTGCCCATTGGAGCTTTAGTGCAATTCCTGTCTTGATGACAATATTAGGTGGTGCTTCCCGATTTGCAGGCCCAATAGTGGGAGCCACAGTTTTCCTATTATTGGAACATTGGGTGCAGTCATATCAAGCAAATATTTGGCAGTGGTTAGCAACCTTGCCGATATTTTCCCCACAACTCGCTCAACAGCAAATAGATTTATGGAATTTATTACTGGGTTTACTATTGATACCTCTGATTTTAGGGTTTCGAGGAGGTTTATTTATTTATCTAGAAAAATTTGCCAAAATTATACCATTTATGAATAATTTCCATAAAAATAATGCTTGAAGTTACAAACTTAGTCAAAGATTTTAGCAGTCTCCGCGCTGTCAATAATGTCAGTTTCAATTTGTCTCGTCAAACTATTACTGCCTTCATCGGACCGAATGGCGCTGGCAAAACTACTCTATATCATCTCATCAGTGGCGAATTGCAACCGACTTCCGGTAGCGTTAAACTTAATGGCAAAGAATTAGTCTGTTTACCTCCCCAGAAAATTGTCAAAGCAGGAATTGGACGCAGTTTTCAAATTACCAGTGTGTTTCCTTCATTGACTGTAGACCAAAATATTAGGGCGGCAGTTATTGCTCATCGCGGTAAACAATTTAATTTCTGGCAGAATTTACAGACAGATGTTTCTCTAAATCAAAATGTAACTGAGATTATGAGTTTAGTCGGAATCGAACATTTAGCAAAAATTCCTGTACAAAATCTCAGTCATGGCGATCGCTCTTTGGTAGAAATTGGCATTGTTTTGGCGGTGAAACCTCTCTTAATTTTATTAGATGAACCCACCGCTGGAATGAGTCGCCCAGAAACAAATCGAATTGTGGAATTAATTCATTATTTACATCAAGAACTGGGTTGTACTTTTCTAATAACTGAGCATGATATGGAAGTGGTTTTTGATTTGGCAGAATCAATTATTGTTTTGCATCAAGGTAGTATTTTGGCTGTTGGTAATTCTGAAGAAATTAAAAATCATCCTGATGTTCGTCGAGCTTATTTAGGTGTGTGATATCAAGTTTCTTATAGGTTTTAGGTGGTAGGTTTTATACCAAATTGATAAATGTTTGCTACAAATCTTATCAATCTTGGGTGTAGGGTATGGGGTTTTGGGTGTGGTTAAATCATAGAAAAAAAAAAGAAAAAAGCTGGTTATAAAAGGGATAAAGTGGAAAAAATTGATTAATTAGTTAATAGTTGAAGTTTTCTCAAGCATCACATTCTTTTTGGAAATTGGTATTAGGTATTACAGCAAATTTTAAGTAAATCAAATAGAGATATTAATTTTCAAATCAGTAGACTACAGTAGGGAAGTTGGATGCAACTTCCCTACAAGGTTTTATATCATCTCCGGATAATTCTGCTACTGTCTAACGTAGGCAGATTCCTCTAAATATTCGTCCTCAGTAAGTTCAAATTTAATCGGTTGCAACTGCACAGCACAAGCTTTCAACTCTGGCTCTCCAGACTCAGGACAAGCTTGAGGATGAGTTAAAGCGTTTGCCTCGGCTTGATTTGCCCAAAGTGCCCCCCAGTGCATCGGTACAAATACAGCTCCCGGAGTAATAGCTTTAGTAATTTTTGCCGGAAATCTCGCTAAACCTCGTCGCGATCGCACTTCCACCCAATCATTTTCCTCAATACCTAATTTTTTAGCATCTTTAGGATTAATTTCTATATATGGCATTGGGTGCATTTTGCGAATTTTCTCAATCCGGCCCGTGCGAGTTTGAGTATGCCAATGACCATATAAGCGCCCCGTTGTCAAGACATAAGGATAGTCAAAATTTGGTGGCTCTGCCAAACCTTGAGAATAATACACACCAAACCGCGCCCTCCCATCAGGAGTCTTAAATCGGAAATCGCTATACAGCCGTGGTTGAGATATCCCGGTGCTGTCAGGACAAGGCCATTGTATCGGGCCTTGTTGCCTTAGTTTATCGTAGGTAATTTCTGTTTGGTCGCATAAGCGATCGCGTGTGAACTCTAGAAACTCAGCCCTCACCGCCTCCGAGTCAGCAAAATCAAACTGATTAGCAAATCCTAAACGGCGACCAACCTCGGCAAAAATTTCCCAGTCTGGTTTAGCTTCTCCCAGAGGCTCCCGGAATGCCGGGCACAATGTCACCACCCGCTCCGAGTTAGTCATCGTGCCTGTTTTTTCTCCCCACTGAGCAGCAGGTAACAACAGATGAGCATATTCAGCAGTTTCTGTAGGATAATAAGCATCCTGATAAACAGTAAAAGGCGATCGCAACAAAGCAGCCTTAGTTCTTTCTATATCAGGCATACTCACCGCCGGATTAGTCGCAGCAATCCACAAACAACCTATTTCCCGGCGTTCCAAAGCCATAATCATTTCCCAGGCACTACGACCGGGAGTAGCAGAAATTTGCCCTGGAGTCAACCCCCATAACTCCTCGACCTCAGCCCGATGTTGGGGATTTTTCACCACCCGATAACCAGGCAAAAAATGAGCCAGTCCGCCTGCTTCTCTCCCCCCCATAGCATTCGGCTGACCAGTCAAAGAAAACGGACCCGCTCCCGGTTTACCAATATTACCAGTCATTAAATGGAGATTAATTAGAGTACGGACTTTTGCCGTACCCTCTGCCGACTGATTCATTCCCATCGACCATAAAGACAAAACTTGCTTTGACTTACCCCAATAACGGGCGGCTGTTTCCAACTCATCCAAGCGAATACCACAATGACGAGCCACAAGTTCGGGTGGGTAGTGATGAATTACATCTGTGTATTCAGGAAAACCTGTCGTACACTCGTCAATGAACATGGCATCAATCATACCCCAACGCATCAGCAGATGAGCAATACCATTAAGTAGGTCTATATCTGTACCCGGTCTAATTGCCAAATGTAAATCTGCTGCTTCCGCCGTTTGAGTCCGACGGGGGTCTACCACAATCATTTTTACCTTCTTATTTTTTTTGTGGTGTGCCCGCAGACGGTTAAAAGCGATGGGGTGACATTCGGCTGCATTCGTACCGATTAAAAAAGCACAGTCTGTTTCTTCTAGATCGTCGTAACAACAGGGCGGGCCGTCGGAACCAAAACTTTGAATATACCCGGAGACTGCTGAAGACATACACAGACGAGAGTTGGAATCAAAATTATTAGTTCCCAGACATCCTTTCAGCAACTTTTGAGCTATGTAATAATCTTCCGTTTGGAACTGACCAGAACCATACATACAAATGGCATCCGAGCCTTGGGTAAAACGTACAGTTTGAATTCGGTTAACAATGCGATTAAAAGCTTGCTCCCAAGTGACGCGGCGGAAAGGTTCGTCGAGAGTATCGCGCATCATGGGATATTTGAGGCGACTTTTATCCAATGCTTCGCTGACCGTGGCACCTTTGACACAAACTTTGCCTTGACTGGAGGGATGTGAGCGATCGCCCCGCACTTGCCAAATAGGATTACCTTTGCTATCTCTATTTGTGGCTTTTCCTGGCATTGCTGGCGGTAATACTTCTAAACCGCAGCCAACTCCACAATAAGGACAAAGAGTTTTTGTAGGTTCCATAGTTTACTTATAAATTTTTCTACTTCACAAACGGACAAATTAAATCAAACCTAATATCGAGATTGAATTTAGATGCTAATAAGTTAGTTAGATATTCTCACAGCAGTTTTTTCTACTGTAGAATTGTCCCTGATTTTCTTTTATTTTTGATAATACAATCTACTTAAATAATTAATATTTAAGCTTTTTTGAACTTTTAAATTTCGTTTATTATTTAAACATTTTTCAATAAATATCTGTTAAATTAGATACGGTTTAAATATTTCTTAAAAGGGTAGATTTTGTGAATAAATTTTAGTCAAAACTAGAATTTATGGACTCAACCCACCCGGAAAGATTTATTACAGCGGTAGTAGGGACGTTGCATGCAACGTCCCTATAGGGTTTTGTTCATGGCGATGTGGTTCATCAATTTGAAAACCGCTGTGATTTAGTCTTTAGCAAGCATAGGGAAAGATTCGAGATTCACTTCTTCTTCCTCTTCATCCTTATGGTAGTCAGCAAATGAACCCTCTGGCTCTTTCAAGAAGAAACCACACAGGAATGCCACAATTATTGACATTACACCGAGAACTTCAAAGAAAATCCGATTCCCAACAGCACCTTCAGGCAATAAACTAAACAAAGTTAGATAAACCACCGCACCCACGTTACCATAAGCACCAACATTACCAGCAATTTGACCTGTAACCCGACGCTTCACTAAAGGAACTATCGCAAAAGTAGAACCTTCAGCAGCTTGCACAAAGAACGAACAAAGCATAGTAAGTAAAACAGCAGCAGGTAGCAACCAACCTCCAGTGACACGACCAAATGTGAGATAAGCAATTCCCATCCCTGCAGTCAATACTGTCATAGTTAACTTCCGACTACCAAGTTTGTCAGAGATTAAACCACCACCGGGACGAGATGCCAAATTCATAAAAGCATAACTAGCTGCTATCATTCCAGCCATTGCTTTATCTAGACCAAAAGTAGTTTCAAAGAAAGCAGGGAGCATAGAAACCACTGCTAACTCAGAACCAAAATTCACAAAATAAGTTAATTCTAAAATTGCTACTTGGGAAAACTGATAGCGTTCTGCGCGAGGATAATGCTTCTCACCAGCAATTAACTCTTTATTAGTTGCCCAACAGTTATAAGCTTGGAAAGCGTATAAACCTAACAGTAGCAGCCAGACAATATAAAGTTGACCTTGGGATAAAAAACCGACTTTACTCAAACGCCAAGCTAACAAACAAAGAACTCCTGTTAAAGGAATATTCATCAGCATCAGAAACCAGAAATCTTTCTGAGTAGTAACCTCTAAACCTCTAGCTCGCTTAGGTTTTTTATAGACCTTTCCAGGAGGAGTATCTTGAACGTTGAAGAAATAAAACGCACCGTAAGCAGCAGCAATAATACCTGTCAGAGCTATCGCTACCCGCCAGTTTAAAACATCACCGGAGCCAAAAGTTAACCAAGCTGCAATAGTTGGGAGACTAAAAGCAGCAGCAGCAGAACCAAAGTTACCCCAACCGCCATAAATACCTTCTGCCAAACCTATTTCTTTTGGGGGGAACCATTCAGCTACCATGCGGATACCGATAACAAAACCAGCACCAACGATACTTAACGCCAAACGACTGATAACTAATTGGCTAAAGTTTTGAGCCAGAGCAAAACCAATACAGGGAATGGCTGCATACATCAGCAAGAGTGAATAGGTGATTCTTGGTCCGTATTTATCTAACAACATTCCGATGATAATACGGGCTGGTACTGTAAGGGCAACGTTACAGATAGCAATAGTTCTGATTTGACTGGTTTCTAAACCGAAGTCTGCTTTTAATGATGTTGCTAATGGTGCTAAGTTAAACCAAACCACGAAGGAGAGAAAGAAAGCAAACCAAGTTAAATGAAGGATACGGTAACGACCGTGAAAAGACCAAAGTTCTGTTAACATATTTTTTGTAAATTTTCAAGTAATTTTTGGGTATAAGAATCTACTTACGAGGCAATATTAACCTTGCAATAAAAAGAATTGTTGTTAGTAGTAGGACTTAGATTGCTTTGCTAACGGAATGCTGCGCAAACTCAATAGTGAACCGACACATATTCAATGGTGCGTTACGACGGATTGCTGAATCAATTTCATAGTCTGAGTTTAAGCTGTCTAACGGACCCTACAATTTTGCACAAAATTAGCTGTGTCAGTCCAGTAGGGTGTGTTAGCGTAGCGTAACGCACCTTTGAAAAATTGTGGGTATGCGCCTCCTCTTGGATAGAGGGTAACGGATAACTGATGTACTGACACTTCGCGTTTGCGGAGAATTCCGGAACAGAAAGTATCACTACTAACTGATAACTGAAATTACCTATTATTCAGCAGTCCAATGATTAACTTGAAGTACACCATCGGGAGATAGTACGACTAAAAATTCTGCTGTGGGTTTGTTAGTATCTGCTTGGTTATTCGTCAATTTTGGTAAAGGAGTTTCTGAGATGTATTCGGAAGCTGCTTTGTTGATATGCTGGTATTTGGTAACATTTCCGGCAGAATTAACTGTGACTCGATAGACTAAGTTTTCGGAAAAGGTGGGATATTGTTGCCAATTTTTGTCGATTTGATTATACAGCATCGACGTTAATTTATCAATAACATTTGAGTCTATAATTTTTGCTGCTGCTTGAGTTTCAGGAACAGCCAAAGTTACTTCAGTTGCTGTGGAAACCGACTGAGGAGTATCAACAACTGGAGAAACTTCAGCAGTTGATGGCATTACCGTATTAGACTCAGATGTGGATATGTTTGCTACCGTGGGAGTCATATCGGTAGTAGATGTGGCAACATTAGTTTCTGCTTGTTGTTGAGCATATTTTTCTAAGGAATTTTGCCAACTGTTGAAATAAAAGCTAGTAAATAAGGTTAAACCAACTACAGATATAATTTTTATACCTAATGATTTTGCTGTTTCAGAATTATTTGTAGATGTATTGATGGTAGTAGACATTGTTAAGATACTCCTTATTGTGAAAATGTTGTCTGTTTACAGTTTGGCATTATTGCATAATTGCGGGGTGATTTTGTCGCCCGAACAGAAACCATAATCCCCGTGTCTGGTGTGTCTGGTGTGTCCCCGTGTCAGCCGAAGTCATCCCAGTATTGAGCAACGCCACTATTTTGGTTGAGCGCCAAAAGTTTCAATTAACAAATTCCGTAAAATTGGTTTGAGGTCTTCACAAGGAATTCCTTTTTGAACGCAACTGCCAAGTTGAGCATCCTTACCAACTTTCCCTCCCATATAGATATCTACTCCTTCTACAGTTTTGCCATCTTTACGAGTCTTAATACCCATCAGACCAATATCTGCAACCTGTGGTTGTCCGCAAGAATTAGGGCAACCAGTCCAATGAATGCGTACTGATGTCGGTATTGACAGTTCTGCTTCTAGTTCTTTTACCAATGCTAGGGCGCGATTTTTAGTTTCAATCAAAGCCAAGTTACAAAACTGTGCGCCGGTGCAGGAGACTAAAGACCGAGTTAAGGGTTGAGGAGAGATGGAGAATTTTTCTAGGAGCGGTTCTGCGAGGAATGATTCGACTCTGGAGTTAGGAATATTCGGAATAATAATATTCTGTTCTACGGTTAGCCGAATTTCTCCATTGCCATAAACCTCAGCTAGCCGAGCGATGTCAAACATATCTGTAGCATAGAGTCGTCCCACTGGAATATTCATCCCAATGTAGTTTAACCCATATTGTCTTTGCTTGAAAACCCCGATGTGGTCGCGCTTCTCCCAGATAATTTCGTCTTTGGGAGCTTCTGTTTCTAATTTTTGCCCCATCTGTTGCTCGACTTCGGAGCGGAATTTATCCATACCCCACTCGTCAATTAACCACATTAGGCGTGATTTCTGACGATTAGCTCGCAGTCCGTTGTCGCGATATACTTCTAGAATAGCTCTACTTATGGCAACCACTTGGTTAGGTTCTACCCAAGCTTTTAGAGGAATAGCTGCTGCGCAACGTTTGGCAGAGAAAAAGCCACCCACTAAAACGTTAAAGCCAATTTTATCTTTTTTGTAGGCGGGAACAAAGGCAATATCATTAATTTCTGCGTGGACTGAGTTATCTCTACATCCGGCGATCGCTATATTGAATTTCCGTGGTAAGTTGGTAAATTCTGGGTTGCCTTTGCCGTTGCCAGTAATCATGTCTTGGACTTCCTTGATTAACTGGCGAGTATCATAAAGTTCGTTTGCGTCTATTCCTGCAACTGGAGAACCTGTGATGTTACGGACGTTATCCATCCCAGACTGAACGCTGGTTAAACCTACTTGTTCAAATTTATTAAAGATGTCTGGGATGTCTTCTATTCTAATTCCCCGCAGTTGTAGATTTTGTCTGGTGGTGATATCAGCGCTGCCATCTTCGCCGTAGCGTTGGACTATTTCTGCTAAGACTCGCATTTGCTTGCTGTTGATGATTCCATTTGGCATCCGCATCCGCAACATGAATTTGCCTGGTGTTACTGGTCGAAAGAATACTCCTAACCATTTGAGTCTGTGGTCGCGATCGGTTGGGTTCATTGCTTCCCAGCCAATATTGGCAAATGTTTCTATTTCTGTTTTTACTGCTAGACCATCTTTTTCTGCTTTAAGTTTCTCAAATTTATTAAGTGTTTTTTTGTTTTCTAGGGTGCCAGTCATCTATAATTTCCTTGTTTATACATTTCTTTAGTTCGGGCTGGGTGACTAAACCTAAAAGTTAGGATAGCTAAGGCTTTTAGAGCTTTTTCTCTTCAATTTATCTCCTAGTTATTGGGGCTTATTGGCCTCAAAATACGAAAATTTGCTGCTGAAATTCCAGAAAATTTCTTCACATAAAATGGCCGAAACCGTCGCCTGTTCCCCCCATCTCCGCGTCTGGTGCGTCTGGTGCATCCCCGTGTCCTACTCCTACCAACCAATTTTTTCAGCAGACCCTAGTTATATATATGCTTGGGAGCAAAAGTTGAGTCTATTTTTAGTTAGTTACTTTATTTATTCAGCTAGCTAATAGAAAAAAAACTATTTTAAGAGATTGTATTTGTTTTGACAGTATTCATTGACTTTCTATTGTTTGGCTTTGTTGTTGACCAATATAGAAGAATTAATATAGATTATTCGTAGTCTAAGTTACAAAATATTTAATATTATGATTTTTATGTATTTTTTATATGCGTTTATTGCATAAAACTGAGATTTTTGATTTTTCTGCAAAAGAATCGGTGGATTGACAATAAAATTTGCCCAATAGACCTCTCCGGAAAAGAGAGAGAAGAGAGAAGGGAGAAATAATTGATATTTTCTTTACGATAATTGATTTAATTTTTTATTATTGCAGATGTCTAATAGAGGGTATGTTTCATTAACTTAAGCTCTCAAAATTTAACGGAGAAACCTATAGGATTTTCAGTTAATCTAAAGGCAACTGCTACAACCTAAGACCTCAAAGGTAGAGTCACAATAAATTCTGTTCCCTCTCCTAATTCACTGGTAAAAGTAACTTCGCCACCAGATAAATCTAGACATTTTTTGACAATAGATAAACCCAAATCAACACCCTGTATAGTACCAATATTATCACCACGGTAAAATGACTCAAATATCTGACTCCCAAGCGCTACTAAAATATTACAACTTAAATAGGATTGCTATGTTCTAAAACTTGCTCTAATTTTCTCTATCAAATGTCAGAAATGCCATTAGATGTTAGGAAGTGGAATTGTCCGAGTTGTGGAACTCACCATGATCGGGACGAAAATGCCAGCAAGAATATTAGAGCAGAAAGCATGAGAAAAATATCGGTCTTGGGAACCAGGACTGCTGCTGAAAGAGGAGAAGTAAGACCAAAAGGTGGGCGTAAGTCTGTCTTGAGGCATTCTCCTGTGAATTCAGAAGTCCCAAATTCAACCAAGCGATGTTCGGAGTAAGTTGGGGTAGTTCACAAAGATAATTTCCAAATTAAAATTCGACCTTTCTCCCCTCCAGAAACAAGAGTTTGACCATCTGGACTAAACTGCACTGGATAATATCCACACAAACTATCCAGCAACTTACCTGTATGCAAATTCCACAATTTAACAGTACCATCTCCACTCGCAGTAGCAAGAATTTTACCATTAGGACTAATAGCTACAGAAAATACTCCACGAGAATGACCTTTTAATGTATTTAATAATTCCCCTGTACGAACATTCCATAATTTTACGGTTGTGTCGTTGCTACCACTAACTATGGTTTGACCATCCGGAGTAAAAGCTACTGAATAAACACCACCATAATGACCTTTTAATGTTCTCAGACTTTGACAACGACCTACTCGCCAAATTTTAATCAGACCATCAGCGCTGCTACTAGCAAAAATTTGATTGTGAACATTAATACTAATATTATTAGCATTGCTATAAGTAACACAAAAAACTTTATCTAAATGTTCGTCCAGTCGATAAAGTAATTCTCCATTCCGTTGATTCCATAGTTTAATTGTGTGGTCTGCACTTGCACTAGCAACTATTTTACCATTAGGACTAATAGCAACTGATAAAATAGCCCCATCACGATGACTATAGGGAGAACCGCAATAACTATAAAATCTATCGGCTATAGTTTTTTTTGTGAGATTCCAAGCTAGAATAGTTTTATCGTCGCCACCAGTAATAACTCTTTTACCATCTCTACTGACCGCGATTCCATATATTTCGGCTGTGTGACCATAAAATCTATGCAGCATTTGCCCTGTTTTTAGGTTCCACAATTTAATCACTTTATCATCACTACCACTAATCAAAATATATCCTTGGGGACCGATGGCCATGGCGTTGACAGGCGTAGTATGAGCTGTCATAATTTGTACAGTTTTCCAAGTTTTAGATAGTTTAATATAGTTTCTAATTCTCGGTTTAACTTGGCAAAGTTGGGATTTTTTCTTGTCAAATTCTATGACGTTACTGCCTAGTTCTGAATGATTTTTTAAATAATTCTTTTCTGTTTTATTATCTGATATTTGACGCTCAAATAAACTCTGATTATTTATTTTTTTCGACATATTATAGGGAGATTCTACTTGACTTTGTTGAGTTTTCCATGCCTCGATCTGCCCTTGAACAATTATATCAATATGAGGATATTTATGGTTAGCTTTTTGTTGTTTTAATTGGAGGGTTTCTGGAGCAGAAATTAGTTTAATATTGGGGCTACTATTCTCTGGATAAATCGCTAAAATTTCTGTTAGTAATTCTCTGGCTGATTGATATCTTTCTTTGAGTAAATCTTTAACTAATTTATCTAAAATTGCTTCTAAGTTATGACTAATTATAATATTTTTTTGGTTCAGATGCGATCGCCAAATTAATTTACCATTAAATGGATCAAAAAGTTGGTTTGGTGCTACTTTTGTTAACAGGTGAATACAAGTCATGCCTAAACTATAAAGGTCGCTAGCAGGATATGCTTTACCGCCTCTAATTTGTTCTATTGGTGAATATCCTATTGTACCTGTGATTGTACCTGTTTTATCTAGATAAATATTGTTTTTCAGTTTGGCTGCACCAAAATCTACTAACACTAATTTAGTTTTTTCCGTTTCTGCTTTTTCTGATGAATTTTTAACTTTAACCCGTAATATATTTTCTGGTTTAATATCTCTATGAATTACTTGGTTATGATGAATATAGTCTAACAAAGGCAATAAATCTAATAATATTTCCCAGATTTTTTGTCCGCTAAATTCTCCTTGCTGTTCTAGTTCCTGGAGGAGATTTTGTCCTTCTATTAATTGTTCTACTAAATATAAATTATGGTCTTGTTGAAAGTAAGCATATAGTGTAGGAATTTGAGGATGTTCTCCCAATCTCAACAGTTGTTCTGCCTCTCGCTGAAACATTTCAGTTGCTTTGTGAATAGCAAGTGATGTTTGATTTTGTGGGAAAAATTGTTTAATTACACAGGGAGTGCTAAACCTGTCTAAATCTACAGCCAAGAAAATTCTGCCAAAGTTACCATTGGCAATAGGTTTAACCGCTTGATAATGTCCTCGCAATAACAATTTTGAACCACAACATTGGCACAGTTCAACATTGTTAGGATTTTGAGGCTGTTGGCAATGCAAATTCAGGCAATAACTCATAAAAACAAGTTAGTAATTTTTGACATTATAGGGATTTATGCTGCCTCCTCCCCAGGCGAACTGTTTTCTCTGAAAATATGCTAGAGAAATCATAGCATATATGAAAAGTGCTATGACTTCTATGATTTACTAGAAACTCAAGAAATCATCAAAAATTACATAAATTCTTAATGATTATTTTCTAATTAAGTATTGACTGTAACCAAAAAATATGTTTAAAAAAACTTAAAAATTAGAATATTTTAATAATAGAAAATAGTCCTTAGTTGGATGAACAATTAATAATTAATAATTAATAATTATGGTTTAAAGCCGACCCTTTCTAAGCTAAGATGCATTTAAAATGCGTCTTAGCAATTCAGAAGTTTGAAGTACGGGTGGTTTCCTACGGAATGCTCCCGTACAGAATTGATAAGGGTGATTATTTTAATTAAGCATATAACAAATAACTGCTTTAAATGCACAACAGCTTAGGGTAAAAAAAGATTTTTTTTTCCTTTGAGCATCAATTCTCTCCCTAAAAGGTAGAGGTAATTGTTAATCGTTAATTGCTGAAACTTGTTATATTTAACTAGCTTCTCAGCACTTGAGCAATCCTCTTGCAGAGGAACTGCGTTATCAACTTCTCATAAGATGAAACAGTCCACTACTGGACTGACATACCTAAAATGGTTCGTGACGACGGATTGCTAAATCTCTTTCATAGCATGAATTTAAGCCGTCTAACGCACCCTACTGGACTGTTTCATCTTAAATGTTGCAATAGATGTAGGTTGGGTTGAGGAACGTTTGCGGAGCATTTCCAACGGAAAAACCCAACAACAATCTTTCTCCCCTACTCCCCTACTCCCCTACTCCCTAATGCACTATTTTAGTTGAAACAGTCCACTACTCGAATGACACACCTTAAATAAATGGTGGGTTAAAAGGAAGTGTGGGAAGAGGGGGAGGAGGGGGAGGAGGGGGAAGATAACTATACCTAGAAACAAAAATCTATTGCAGAGTTTTAGGGGTGTCAGTCCACTACAATTTTGCACTACATACTAACACCTATCACCTACCACCTATATATCTTTAACCAGAAGCTCTGCTAAAATTGTTCTACATCTGCTTGAGACCAAACTTGAGAAGCAAAATAACAAAATAGATGAAACGCAGAAAACTAATAAATAACATTACAGTGGGAGCAGCAAGCGCAGCAGCGTTGGCCGCTTGTAATCAAACCACCACTCAAACTACCACCACCGACAGCTTGCCTAAAATAAGATGGAAAATGACAACAAGTTGGCCTCGCTCCCTAGACACAATATTTGGTGCGGCACAAACAGTGTGCGATCGCGTTGCAGCTATGACCAATGGCAGATTCAAAATCACCCCTTATTCTGCAGGAGAAATCGTACCAGGTTTAGAAGTTCTTGATGCCGTCCAACAAAGAACAGTACAATGTGGCCATACGGCAAGTTACTATTACATTGGCAAAAATCCCGCCCTCGCGTTTGGCACAACTATTCCCTTTGGCTTAACTGCCCAACAACAAAACGCTTGGTACTATCATGGTGGCGGACTAGAAACAATGCACAAATTATACTCCGATTTTAATATCATTAGTTTTCCGGCTGGGAACACTGGGGTACAAATGGGTGGTTGGTTCAAACGAGAAATTAAGACTGTCGGCGATCTAAACGGTTTAAAAATGCGCATCCCTGGATTTGGTGGTCAAGTAATGAGTAGATTGGGGGTAAATGTGCAAGTATTACCCGGTGGTGAAATATTCCTAGCACTGGAAAGAGGCGCATTGGATGCAGCCGAGTGGGTAGGTCCATATGACGACCTAAAATTAGGGTTACATAAAGCAGCAAAATATTATTACTATCCTGGTTGGTGGGAACCTGGTCCGACTTTTGAAGTGCAAGTTAACCTCAATGAATGGAACAAACTGCCAAAAGAATATCAGGAAGCTTTTAAGAGTGCTGCATACCAAGCTAATATAAGTATGCTTGCCCAATATGATGCTTTAAACGGAGCAGCCTTAGCAGAATTAATTGCAGGTGATACCGAGTTACGTTCCTACAGTCAAGAAATATTGCAGGCCGCACAAAAAGAAGCTTTTGCATTTTATGAAGAAAAAGCTAGTCAAGATGCGACTTTTAAAGAAATCTATGAAGAGTGGAAAAAGTTCCGAGAACAGATTTACAAGTGGAATGCTATTAATGAATTGAGTTTTGCCCAGTTTACTTTCAATAATCAAGAATAATCACGAACAATGAAACGTCGAAACTTAATTGGTTACAGTGCGGTAGCTGCTACAACCGCAGTCACACTTCCGGCTTTAGTAGGCCAAACCCAAACCCCACAAATCAGATGGAAAATGGCAACAAGTTGGCCGAAATCTCTGGATACTTTATTTGGCGGAGCGCAGACAGTATGCGATCGCGTGGCAGCTTTAACAAATGGCAAATTTACCATTACCCCCTATCAAGCAGGTGAAATAGTCGGAGGGTTGGAAGTATTAGATGTTGTTCAGCAAGGAACAGTCCAATGTGGTCATACTCCTAGCTATTACTATAAAGGTAAAAATTCTGCCCTGGTTTTTTGTACTGGCGTTCCGTTTGGTTTTACTGCCCAACAGCAAAATGCGTGGCTCTATCACGGCGGTGGTTTAGAAGCCGTACAAAAAGTTTACGCTCAGTTTAATGTTATCAACTTTCCTGCTGGTAACACCGGGGCACAAATGGGCGGTTGGTTTAGAAGGGAAATTAATACTGTGGCCGATTTAAATGGTCTCAAGATGCGTATTCCAGGTTTGGGAGGAGATGTGATGAGCAGGTTGGGAGTAAATGTGCAAGTATTACCTGGTGGAGAAGTTTATCTGGCTTTGGAAAGAGGTACTATTGATGCTGCAGAATGGGCTGGACCTTATGATGATGATCAATTAGGTTTATATAAGGCAGCAAAATATTATTACTATCCTGGTTGGTGGGAACCGGGCCCGAGTTTAGATCTGTTGATTAATTTGGATGCTTGGAATGATTTGCCAAAAGAATATCAGGAAATTGTTCAAACAGCAGCTTATGAGGCTAATATCAATATGTTAGCTCAATATGATGCTTTGAATCCTAAAGCTTTAGCAAGTTTGATTTCTCAAGGTGTCGAATTGAGGGCTTTTAGTCCGGAAATTATGCAGGCTGCTCAAAAGGCTGCGTTTAAAATTTATGAGGAAAATTCTCGTCAAAATGAAGATTTTCAGGAAGTATATCAACAGTGGCAAAAATTTCGAGAAAAAGTTTATAACTGGAATAAAGTTAATGAATTAAGTTTTGCTCAGTTTGCATTTAGGAGTTAATTAGGCGTAGGGGCGATTTGCAAATCGCCCGTATAGGAATGAATAGAGATGAAACATTTTTTTATACCGAATTAAACTAATTTGATATCAGGAACTAAAAATTAGAAAAGTATATGCCATATATTATACTAATAAAAAAAACTTGCCCTCGTTAAGGTGGGGGAATGTTACAACATATTTCGGACTTATGATGTACAAGGCGTAAATTGAATTTCTTGTAGTGCGGGCATCTTGCCCGCGATGGCAGTATCTCATAACATCGGAAAGCGCTGTATGCTTGAGAAAACTTCAACTATTAACTAATTAATAATTTTTTTCCACTTTATCCCTTTTATAGCTAGCCTTTTTATTTGTTTTTCCTATTATTTACCACACCCAATACGCCACACCCTACACCCAAGATTGATAAGATTTGTAGCAAACATTAAAGTATTTCATATAATATTTAGCTTTTCAGCTAAGTATTATATATAGTTATCATAGTTAAACCGAGCCTCAGACCTAGCACCTACCACCTAAAACCTAAAACCTAAAACCTAAAAAAACATTTGTAGCAAACATTTAAAATCTGCTATAATATCAGCACAAATCATGCCATTCTTTGGGAAAACCTTGTTGTGGAAAAACCATTTTACTCTGTTGATAATGTTCAAAAAATTTCAGAAAATTATTAATAAAAATTCCATAACAGCGATTCCGATAAATCACAGCCATATTATGATTAACTACAGCCCATTGATAGGGGAAATTATCTCTATTGTATACTTCTAAAGCCAACTCACAACAAGCCAAAGCAATCTCTAAATTAACATCAGGGTCTCCATCTGGTAATGCCCAAATAATCCGACCAAAATTTACCAATACTTTAGCAATTATCGCTGCTTTTTCTTCACCAATGTAGGGAAAAGTTTGGTTTGCCCACTTGCGTAAAATATATATAAAATGTGGTTCTAATAAATCAACATTTTCGACAATTAGAGGATAAACTTTTTGAGGGTCGGCTTGTTTGTCCAGGCTTAGTTGTAATACTTCTAGTAAAAATGGCAAAGTTCCCTCAGTAGGTCTCGTTAAAGATGGAGTAACCATTTTTGCTTCTAACCAAGCAGCAAGATGTTGAGAATATAGCACATTTTCCTCAAAAAGTTTGAAAATAGGAAAAGATGATTGCATAAATGTATGTTGAGTAAATTTTGAAACTATTTCCAGGAGGTGAAAGTTAATCATTTTTATTGTTTTTTGCTCCTCCCTTGTTAGCCAGTTTACTTTCTACTTTCCCAGAGAATAGAGTAGGTCTCCGGATAATATGGGATAATTTTTAGTGGAAATTGATTTGGGTCAATTAAAAATCAAGTATAGTATAGATAAGTTGATTTTCTGAAACTTTTTTTGATTTGTTGAAAAAATCACAAGAGTATAAGATTTTGACTATTTTGAACATATGGAGGAGCAAAATTTATTACTAATCATAAACAACTCAATTCTTAAGCATTCAGCAAGAAATGCTGACATTTGATAAACAACAGGTATTCAAAGATGAAAGTATTATTAATTGGATTGATTAAAGGCTACAAAATTTTAATTTCACCAATATTACCGCCATCCTGTCGGTTTCAACCCACTTGTTCAGAATATGCGATGGAAGCGATAGAAAGATTTGGTATTTTTAGAGGTAGTGGGATGGCAATAATGCGAATTTTGCGCTGCCATCCTTTTCATCCAGGCGGTTACGATCCAGTACCTCCTAAAAATTCAGAAAGTAAAAATGTCAAGTAAAGCTTGATGTTTTATCATGTTTATTCATACCAAATTCAATAAAGATTGTTGCAGTAAAATCTTTTGTCAAAGGATGGGAAAATTTGCACTTATTCTATGTTAGACCTAACACCTACCACCTAAAACCTAACACCTCAAAATTAACCAATGTAGCAAGATTTTTTGAAAATGGTATGATTAATTGTTAATTGTTAATTGTTAATTGTTAATTGTTAAAAACTTAAATCAAGAACCTAAAACATAATAGTAATTAGATCAAAAATTAATAGAAAAAATCAAATGTCTCAAACTGATGTAATTATAATAGGCAGTGGAATTGGTGGTTTAAGTTGTGCTGCCTTACTCGCACATTATGGTTTTGATGTCATAGTTTGTGAAAGTCACTTGATCGCTGGTGGAGCCGCCCATAGTTTTCAACGCCAAGGCTATAAATTTGACTCCGGGCCCTCACTCCACTCCGGCTTATCCTATCGCCCCTCTACTAACCCACTAGCACAAGTATTAGATGCCATCGGTGAGAATGTACCATGCGCCACTTATGACACTTGGGGCTGTTGTTTGCCAGAAGGTAATTTTGATACGTCGGTCGGTGCAGACCAATTTTGTGATGTACTGCAAAGGCTCAGAGGTGATAACGCTGTGGCACAATGGCGTAAACTACAGGAAGTTATGGCTCCACTAGCGTCAGCAGCGGTCGCTATTCCTCCTGCATCTCTCCGATTTGACTTGGGGGCAATCATCACAATGGGGAAGTTTATTCCCTCTATGACAAAACATATATTCAATGTTGCCAAACTCACAGGTTCCTTTTCTCAAATTATTGAAGGTGTGGTTACAGACCCTTTTATCCTGAACTGGCTAGACTTACTTTGCTTTCTACTTTCGGGTTTGCCAGCAAATGCTACCAGTGCAGCCGAAGTTGCATTTATGTTTGCTGAATGGTATAGACCAGGAGTAGTGCTTGACTATCCCATCGGTGGGAGTGAGGCGATCGTTGATGCTTTAGTGCGGGGGTTAAAAAAGCATGGTGGTCAACTGATGTTAAATGCTCATGTAGAGCAGGTGATAGTCAAGGGTGGGCGTGCTGTGGGTGTGAGTTTGCGAAATGGCAACGAAATTCGCGCCTCTCAAGCAGTCATATCTAATGCTTCAGTCTGGGATACTTTAAAATTACTGCCAGAGGGTGCGGTGCCTACATCTTTTCGGGAAGCAAGACAAGCAACACCAGAATGTAATAGTTTTATGCACTTACATTTAGGTATTGATAGCACAAATATCAAACCAGACTTGGCTTGTCACTATATTATTGTCAATGACTGGGAAAAAGGGGTGGATGCACCGCAGAATGTTGTGTTGATATCTATTCCATCTTTATTAGACCCCACTCTTGCACCACCAGGAAAGCAGGTTATTCATGTCTATACTCCAGGAAATGAGCCTTATCAACTGTGGCAGGGGATGGATAGAAATAGTCAGGAATATGGACAACAAAAACAAGCAAGAGCTGAGGTGATGTGGCAAGCATTGGAGCGGATCATACCTGATGTGCGAAAGTGCTGCGATCTGACATTAGTCGGTACTCCAATAACTCACGAACGTTTTCTGCGCCGTCACCGGGGGTCTTATGGCCCTGCTATTCGAGCCGGGGAAGGTTTGTTTCCAGGCCCGAATACACCTTTGCCGGGATTATTATGTTGTGGTGACTCGACTTTTCCCGGTATTGGTTTGCCTGCAGTGGCAGTTAGTGGGATGATAGCAGCAAATACTCTGGCTCCTGTTTCTCAGCATTTGGAATTGTTGAAAAATATTGGTTATGTTTGATGATGATAACTTGTATGGTAATTGGTAATAGGTAATACTCAAGCCAAAGAGCTAATTAACCTATTAATTATGATATAGTGTTTTTTGATTAAATAAAAAGCTATTGAGTATAGGCTAATGACCTACACTCTAAGAGGGTATCTATAAATAAAAAATTAAGCTTTGACGTAGGGTGGGTTAGGCGGGAATAATCTCACAATAAATAAAAGAATATTTATCTGACCGCCGTAACCCACCTAATATTGGTTATTTGAGGCATTTTTTATATTTATTTTACAGATACCTTCTAAAGAACTAATTTCTCTGATACCGATCAAATAGCAAAGGTCAAATGACATGACAACTAAAAAACAAATTGTAATTATTGGTGCAGGACCAGCAGGATTGTTACTTGCTCATTATCTCTTGACTCGTTCTAATGATTATCAAGTGACAGTCTATGATAAGAGAAGCGATCCTAGAACAAGTGAACAATCAAAAAGAGCATTTGTAATTGGTATATCCCAGCGTGGTCGTCAAGCTTTGCAAAAAATAGATGGTCTATGGAATGCTGTCAGAGAAAAAGGTGTAGCTGTATCTAAAACAGCAGTTTATTCTCCAAAAAAATCCCAATGGCAGTATTTCCAACGGAGTAAAGATCCTGACTATTTTAATCTTCTCATTAGTCGAGACTATCTCTGTATTACATTATTGGACGAATTAGAAAAGCGAGCAAAAGGTAACCTGAACCTTATTTTTAATGCTACTTGTAACCAGGTTGATTTAAAGCAACATCAGGTTAAGTTGATTGTTGGTGGAGAAAGCGTTGTTGAACAATCCTACGATTTATTAGTTGGGGCGGATGGGGTTCATTCTGTTGTTAGAAATGCGATGTTGAAACAACCGAAGTTTGATTTCCAACAGCGCTATTTCGATACTATCTGGAAAGTAATGCACGTTCCTCGACCTGTTGAAATGCCAGCAAATGCTTCGCACTTTTTCAGAAAAATCTATCCGAATAATGGATTAAAAACAGCTCCTTGTAAGCTTTCAGTGGGTGCTATTCCAGAAATTAATGACAAGTTATGTATTCTGATGTTTTGGAATCCCGCTCCTCAGATTGCTGAAGAAAACCCACCAGGTATTAATACGACAGCCGATGTTCAAAAGATAGTTACCGACACTTGGTTCCCTAATCTGGGAATTAAAATTAGTGACGCACAAGCCCAAGAATACTTCCAGCAAAGACCTTCAACTATTTTTGAAACAAAATGCAGTCGTTACCACGACCTTCCTGGTCAAGCTATTATTGTTGGTGATGCTGCCCATGCTATGTCATCACGTTTAGGTCAAGGATGTCAGGCTGCTTTTAGTGATGTTATGGCTTTTGATCGGCTATTACAAGAAGAAGCGGACAATCTCAATATTGTACTTCCCAAATATTCCGAACAACAAGTGAATGAAGGACACGCAATTACCGATCTAAATACCCAACTGTTACCCCGTTCTCAAAGGCTACTTTTTTTAATGAATATGGTCATGGGAATCCAAAGTAAATTGAGCAAAACTTTTCCTAAATTGAGTAAAGGTTCTTATTCCTATCTCCTTTCACAAACAACCTTGCCATATTCACAAATTGCTGAACGCTTTCAGCTTTGGATGCGTCTTATTAAATGGTCTAATGATAAAATTATTAGCCAAACTTCAAGAAAAGTATAGGCTGATAAACTCAATAATTCAGAAAAGAAACTTGAGAGCATTCAAAGAGTTATTTTGCAGTGGCATTTAGTGGGATAATAACAGCAAATACTCTGGCTCCTGTTTCTCAGAATTTGCAATAGTTGAAAAAATTCTAAAAATTATAGCTAATGCAACAGGAAATAGAAAAAAAATATCCTAGAAAAAGGGAACAGGCAATAGGGAACAGGGGCAAGAGTTTCAGGATTTTTGTCTATTTTTTTATTTTTTGCAAATGATTTAGGGTTGCTATAGCACTTTTCTAATTTATCAGCTACAGTTTCAGATCCCCCCCACCCCTCCTTGAAAAGGGGGGAGCTTTCAAAGTCCCCCTTTCTAAGGGGGATTTAGGGGGATCATAAATGTAATTCATCTTTATGATAAATGCTATATTACTATTTTCTTACTTCTTACAAATTATGCCTACAAAAACTAAAAAACTTAACCAAAATGCAGTTATCATAGGAGGAGGCCCTGCTGGTTTTGCTACTGCATTAATGTTAGCTAAACGTGGTTGGCAAGAAATTACAGTATTAGAAAAACGACCAGCTGCTGATTTCTATGAACCGGATAAATCATTCAGTTATCAAATTGATGGGCGCGGTCAAAAGTTTACTGATTTATTGGGTTTAACTGAAAAATTAGCAAAAATTAGCGTGGCAAATACAGATTTTTACTTGACAGAAATTAAAGCAGATGGTAATCGTAAAACATCAAAATTCCCCAGAGTAGATCCTAATAGCAAAACAGCTTATTGGCTGCCACGTCGAGCTTTTTTGCAGTTACTATATCAAGAAATTGAACAAAATTGGCAGCATTCAATTCAGGTTTTATTTAATACTAAATGTGTAAAAATTGACCGGGAAAACTCAAAGCTAAAAATTATCTCCCAAAACATAAATAACGAAAATACTATAGAATTTGAACCTCATCTTTTGGTAGGTTGTGATGGTCTTAACTCTCTAGTTCGGAAAACTTTAGATAAGTGGGATAACTCTGCATCAAATAAATTTAAAATGCAGTTTTTCCCCTCTGCAAGTTCTGGTTTAAAATACAAAGTTTTAACCCTACCGCCAAATTTTGCTCTAGATAATAATAGCTCAGAACGGGCAAAATGTACAATGGGTTATGCTATTCGTGCAGCTTTTTCCGATTCTCAAGGTTCCCTATCTTTAGGCATTTTACCTTTTCCTGACCCAAATGAACCAAGAACAGCAAATATTATCAGACGCCCAGACCATGAAATTTGGAAGATAAAAGAGGGAGACAAGTTGCAGCAGTTTCTCGAAAGTGCTTTTCCACAGTTGCCAATACATGAAATAGTATCGTCCGAAGAAAGCGATCGCTTTGCCAAAAGTGAGGGTGGATATTTTCCCATACCTCAATATTGTTCTGGGTTGCATTGGTTAGTTTCAGACAAAAATGATTCTACTGGAGTAGTATTACTTGGTGATGCGGTGCATTGTTTTCCGCCAGATATTGGGCAAGGTGTAAATTCAGCATTAGAGGATGTGTGTATGTTAAATCAAGCACTTACTGAAAGTAATGATATTATCTCTGATACTTTACCATTATACGAGTCTCGACGTTCTCCGGATCTTAAGCCTTTAATACGTCTAACTCAAACTGCTTTTCCCTGGCCATATAATCAAGATATTCCTCGGAAACGACTGGCTCTTATCAACTTTTTTGTGAGGTTTTTATTGAGCCGAATATTACCTTTTATTTTCAGCCCACCTGCTGTGATGATGATTCAAAATCATCAACTTAGTTACCGCGAAATTTGGAGTATGGCTGAGAAAACCACCCAAATCATTTATATATTTCTGGGGTTAACTTTTATAGGTAGTTGTGTTTATCTTTCATTCATAGCTAATATATTTAGAGTTTGAATATCTCGCTCTCCCTGGAAATACTTATCAATAATACGAGCAAAAATTGAGTCTGGTTTTGCAACATGAAAAAACATCGTCATAGAAGATTTAAACTTTAAATCATCAGGATAACCAAAGATTTCAGAAATGGATTTTCCTTCTATACCAAAAACAATTTCCGCACATTCTAAAAGTCTTTTGCCAAGCACAGGATGATTGAGATATTGTTGAGCTTCTTCTATACTTTTTATGGCATAGTATTTTGAGGTTGTACTTTTGGCTAATCCATCAATTTGTGGGAAAATATACCACATCCAGTGACTCTGCTTTTTAGCATTTTTTAGCTCTCTTAAAACAGTTTCATAAATTTTATCTTGGGCACTAATAAACCTACTTAAATTAAAAGGGTCATTATGAGTTGTTCTCTTCCTTACTTTAATCATCCTTGACTCCTTTTGATTTGTAATTAAGTAACTATTCTCCCGTCAAACTATCAAAAAAAGTTCAACGGGAGAAATGATACAATTCTAGATTAACTTAACAGCACGCAAGCCAAACATCAGAACTGCAGCCACAGCTAAAGCAGCAACAAACAAGGTAAAGAAAGTAACAATTCCACCAACAGTCATTGATTTTTCTCCAAAATGGCTAATAAAACTATAAAATTAAGTCTAATATTTATTGTTCAAAATAGCAAAGTCTGAAATAACTCATGGCATTAATAACCGTTCAACTTCCCCAAAAATCCTATGAAATAGCGATCGCCCCTGGGAACCTCGACCAACTTGGCCCAAAAATGCAGCCCCTCAAATTGGGTCAAAAGGTTTTGCTAGTCTCCAACCCAGAAATATTTGCTCACTACGGAGAAAGAGCGATCGCCTCTCTCCGACAAGCAGGTTTTGACATCTCTCACTGCATTCTTCCCGCTGGAGAAGAATACAAAACCCCCCAAACCCTGCAAACTATCTATGATGCAGCTTTAGCACACCGTCTGGAACGCTCCTCGACAATGGTCGCCCTCGGCGGTGGAGTAGTTGGGGATATGACTGGGTTTGCTGCAGCGACTTGGTTGCGCGGTTTAAATGTAGTACAAGTTCCTACTTCTCTGTTAGCAATGGTGGATGCTGCTATTGGTGGCAAAACTGGAGTTAATCATCCTCAAGGCAAAAATCTGATCGGTGCCTTCCATCAACCACGTCTGGTATTAATTGACCCAGAAGTATTGAAGACTTTACCAGTGCGGGAGTTTCGGGGTGGAATGGCGGAAGTTATTAAATATGGAGTTATTTGGGATGCAGAATTATTTGGCAAAATGGAGAATAGTCATGGTCTTGATGCTATTGACAATTTGACGCCAGGGTTATTAGAGGAAATCTTGATTAGGTCTTGCCAAAGTAAGGCTGATGTGGTAGCAAAAGATGAAAAAGAATCGGGGTTAAGAGCGATTTTGAATTACGGTCACACTGTCGGTCATGCGGTGGAAAGTTTGACTGGTTATACTATGCTAATTCATGGTGAGGCGGTTGCTATTGGGATGGTGGCTGCAAGTCGGTTGGCGGTAGAATTGGGAATGTGGGATGAAGAGAGCGATCGCCGTCAGTTAGCTTTGATCAAAAAAGCGGGTTTACCAACAATGTTGCCTAGTGGTTTGGATATTGAAGAAATTTTGGTTTCCCTACAGAATGATAAAAAGGTGCAAGCGGGTAAAGTGCGGTTTGTTTTACCGACTGGTTTAGGTGTGGTAACGGTGACAGATAGGGTGAATGCAGATGTATTGAGGCGAGTATTGGCGGGGTAAATAACAGTTGGAAAAAATCTCTGATTATCTAGTATAATCTCTGATTATCTAGTATGATTTATGATTATGACTAACAAATTTATCAAAATAGGTGCAGCAGCAGAACTATTAGGAGTGTCGATTGATACACTCCGAAAATGGGAATTGTCTGGAGAACTAATACCAGACCGAAAAAGCCAGGGTGGTACTAGATTCTATGATTATTCTAAACTTATCAATTTAGGAAATGCAGACGGTTCTACTATTTGTTATGCCAGAGTCAGTAGCCACGACCAAAAGGCAGATTTAGAAAGGCAACAAGCAATGTTAGAAGCTTATTGTGCTGCCAAAGGATGGAAATTTGAGATCATTAAAGACTTAGGCTCTGGCATGAACTACCGCAAAAAAGGGTTGCAAAAATTATTAGAGAAAATCTTGAGGAAACAAACCAAGCGATTAGTATTAACTCATAAAGATAGATTGTTAAGTTTTGGTGCTGAGTTGGTTTTTTCTGTTTGCGAACTCCAGGGGATTGAGATAGTTATGATTAACAAAGGAGAACAACCAAGTTGTGAAGAAGAACTAGCTCAAGATGTACTAGAAATCATCACTGTTTTTGCAGCTAGGCTTGATGGTTCTAGATCGAAAAAACACAAAAAACTATTACTGGGATTACAAGAAGAAGTCTCACAAGTTGTAAGAAATATTGATAATAATGCTACTAGGATTCAAAACTGAACTGTGGACTGGATGACGCCGACCTTGCCAGAATGAAGCAGGAATAGAACAGGCTATCAAGAGAAAATCATAGGTTTCTAAGAACGGATGCGATAATACCATCACAAAAAAATACGCAGTGAGACACCTAAGATCAAATCCGGTTGAATACTTATTATATAGTTGGGAGAGATGGGAGGGTTAGATAACAGTATAGTGTATTTCCATAATTTTTTTCCTGCGACTGGACTGACACGTCTAAAAATGTAGGTTGGGTTGAATGGAGTGCAACCCAACAATAGTAGGTTTTTCTTGGGTTTACCCTACGGATAAGCTAACGCTAACACGAACAACCCAACCTACGCCCATAATTGCTACAACGATTTTTCGGTAATTATACGGCCTCAATATTATCATGGCCAGTTTTTCCAGAGCTTCACCTTGCAAAAGAAAAATTTAATCAGAAAGCTTGTCAATAAAATCTTATTTATTGACAAGCTTTACAAATAAGTTAATTGATGTATTATATGCTTTTAACGTTTTAAATGCCTTAATTACTTAGGGTATTTCACTAAAAATGGACAGTTGTGAGGAAAAAGTAATGATAAGTCTTTTGAATAAGTTAGTAAAACATAGTCCTAGTATTCTCAGTGCCACATTATTAATAGCCAATACTGCCCAGGCCAATCCCCCAGTAAAAATCGCCCAGGCACATCGGCCCTTACCAATGGATGACCCCTCATTAGTAATGCCCAGTGTATCTGAGTTAGAAGCAGAAGAAGGAATAGACCAAGTAACTTCTGTTTCCCAATTATCAGACGTGCAGCCTACAGATTGGGCATTCCAAGCATTACAATCATTAGTAGAACGTTATGGTTGTATCGCAGGTTATCCTGATGGCACATTCAAAGGCAATCGGGCCATGACTCGCTACGAATTTGCTGCAGGGTTAAATGCTTGCTTAGACAGAATTACAGAATTAATTGCAGCAGCAACTACCAATCTAGTAACCAGAGAAGACTTAGCTGTATTGCAACGGCTACAAGAAGAATTTGCAGCCGAACTTGCAGCATTGCGTGGCCGCGTCGATTCCTTAGAAGCACGCACCGCCGAACTAGAAGCCAATCAATTTTCCACCACCACTAAACTTAATGGTGAAGTCCTGTTTTGGTTAAGCGATACTTATGGGGAAAGAGCATCAGCACGTGGAGAAGGTTCCGCTGACGATAAAACCCAAACTTTCTTTTCTTATCGCACCTGGCTGCACTTTGAGACCAGCTTTACTGGAGAAGATTTGCTCTTCACTCGTCTACAAGCTAATAATACTAACGATTTGAGCGAATCAGACCTCACCAATACCTTAATGACTAGGACTGCTATTGATGAAGCTGATGGTGATAATGCTTTTGGTATTGACTTGATGTTCTATCAGTTTCCTATTGGCGATCGCGCCCAAGGTATCATTGGCCCGATTGGAGTTGACCTAGATGACGTTTCCACAGTGCTATCGCCCTTTGCAGAAGAAGGCGACGGGACTATCTCTAGATTCGGGCGTCGCAACCCTACCAGTTTCCGTGGTCCAGCTAATGCGGGTCTTGGTTTTAGCTACGCATTTAATGATAAGTTTCAGGTAAATGTGGCTTACTTAGCAGACGATCCAGCAAACCCACAAGCAGGTGCGGGTGCATTCAATGGTGCTTACAGTGCATTAGGTCAACTTGTGATTGAACCCAATGATAGCTTGGCATTTACTCTAGGTTATGTGCGTAAATATTGGGGTGACGATGGGGTTGATATTACTAATGGTACTGGTAGTTTCAAAGCTCAAGACCCCTTTGATGGAATAGCTACTACTGCTGATAATGTTGGGTTCCAAGCTCATTGGAGAGTGAATGAAACAGTTGAAGTAGGTGGTTGGTTTGGTTCAACCTGGGCGCGTCCAGAAAATGGTAACGGTGATGATGACGATGTGACGATTATTAATGGAATGTTATATTTTGGTTTCCCAGACTTATTTAGAGAAGGAAATTTGGGTGGTTTGATGGTGGGTGTTCCTCCTATTGTGACTGATGGTGGTGATGATGATTCATTGAAAGATGATGACACATCTATACACATAGAGGCAATTTATCGTTTCCAAGTTAATGACTATATTTCTATAACTCCGGGTTTATTTGTGATTACTAATCCTAATCACGATGATGTGAATGATACTATTTGGATTAGTACATTCCGGACTCAGTTTGTGTTTTAACTCTTCCGGCTGGAAGTCCCGCGCTCTCCATCCCCCCAGGGGAGCGTCGTATGGGAAAGCCGGGCTAGGGTGTACGGTTTTCCTATAGTCCTAGTTGCTATAGCCATTGACAATTTATTAACACAGCCATTA
>JASJEE010000071.1 GCA_030064835.1 Microcoleaceae cyanobacterium MO_207.B10
TATTTACCACCAAGATTGGAACTAAAAATTGATTTAACAGACGAACAATTCTGGCAAATTTGTCAAGAAAATGACGACCTCAGATTTGAGCGGAGTGCCACAGGAGAATTAATTATTATGTCACCCACAGGTGGAAATACAGGAAAACGGAATGTCAAAATAACTACTCAATTAGATATTTGGAATTCTCAAAATAATCTAGGAGAAGTGTTTGACTCGAATACAGGTTTTATCTTGCCAAATGGCTCACAACGTGCCCCCGATGCTTCTTGGCTCAGTCGAGAAAAATGGGATGCTTTAACACCAGAAGAACAAGATAAATTTTTACCTTTATGTCCTGATTTTGTAGTAGAACTAATGTCTCCTACTGATACTCTAGAAAAAACCAGAGCCAAGATGAGAGAGTATATAGAAAATGGTGCAAAATTAGGCTGGTTAATTAATAGAAAGAAACGACAACTAGAAATTTATCGCCCGGAACAAGATGTCGAAATATTAGAAAATCCCCAAACAATATCAGGAGAAAATATATTACCAGGATTTGTTCTGGATTTAACAGTAATTTTGTAAAAAACAATCTATTTCCATCATGTAATTGTGAGGCTGGTTTTGACACAATAAAATCTCAGAAAAACAATTAATACTAGCAAAAGCAATCTCCGGCAAAATCACTAATAAAAAAAAAGGCTGGAAGGAGCATAAATAAAATTCTAAGCAATCACTCAACTATTTCCTAATAAGAATACACCTTTTATAATCTTATAGCAAGGCTGTTTTTATAGCAGTAAATCTATATAAAAAACTCAACACTAACTCCAGTAATGTTAAAGAAGCACTTGCAATAACAATCAAAAAATATGTTAGATTGGATGAGATAAATGGAACCCAGAATATTAATTATGAAATTAGGTATCCGCTTTAATCCACCGATAACAAATATTATCTAATTATATAAAGATGATGACACTAACTCCAATTATAGACTTATTATTAACACAATCAAAAAATAATCAACAGGACAAAATTAACCCTAAGCAGGCAAGAAACTTTTTCAGCTTAGGAAAAGTTTTGGCTAAAAAAGGAGAATGGAAAGAGGCGATCGCTGCTTACAGTAAATCAATAAAAGTAGACCCAAACTTTGCAGAGGCTTACCACTTTTTAGGTGATGCTTTAGTAGAAAATTCAGAGAAAGAAGCAGCAGAAAAAGTTTATATAAAAGCAGTTGAAATTAAACCAGAATTATGGGAAGTGCATCATAAATTAGGTAATTTGTTACAGGAAAGAGGAGAGTTAGAAGAGGCAGTTGTAGCGTATAATAAATCCATAGAATTAAAGCCAGATTTTTGTTGGTCTTATAATAATTTAGGCGATGTTTTAGTCAAGTTAGAGAAATTAGAAGAAGCAATTACATATTATCAAAAAGCAATTGAATTAGAACCAAGTTTTCCGTGGTCACATCATAACTTAGCAGAGATTTCCATGAAGTTAGGTAACTGGGATAAAGCAGTTGAAGCCTATCGTCAATTCATGCAAATTCAGCCTGATTTCCCCCAAAAACAAAAAATAGAGGAAAAATTAAATCAGGCATTACATCAGCAAGTCAAAGGAAAATTAGACGCAGCATTGAGTTATTATCGGCAAGCGATCGAGAATGATCCGATAGATGTGGAGAGTTATCAAAAGGCGTTAGAGATTAAGCCAGATGATGCTCATTTATACTTAGGATTAGGTAATGCTTGGTATCATAAAAGTGAGTATCAGAAAGCTATTAATGCTTATCAAAAAGTGCTTCAAATTCAACCTGATTTAGTTGAAGTTGAGGAAAATGCAATTATTCTTGAAGCTTGTTGGCAAGCATTAAAAATGCAGACAGATGTTTTGGAAGTAGAGGAGGAAAAATTAGCTAACAATGAAAGAACAGAAAACTCGCAAGATGATACAATTTTACCTATAGCAAAACCTGAAACAGATAATCAAGAAGAAGTAATAGTTATTGATGAACAAACGATTAGTTTCAACCTGGAAGAGTGTATAGGTAATAGCATTAAAGGTTGGATATTTATAGAGAAAAAATCAACAGATTCAGTTACAATAGCTGTCTTCATTAATAATCAAAAAAATCGAGAGGTTATTTGTAAGAATGTTAATGAAAAACAGAAAAAAAATGTTTTAGAAAAAAGCAAGTATGGTTTTGATTTTACTATACCTGATACTTACTTAGATGGAAAAGAATATACATTAGAAATAAAAAGTTTAGATAATCGACAAATAATTTTCCAGAAAACTTTTAATTTGCAAATCAAAGGCAACATTGATGTTGCCGATCATACACGAATAGAGGGGTGGATAATTGATACAAATTCGCCTCAGAATAGTTTAGAACTAGACGTTTATATAAATGGCTTAAAATATCAGTCAATTGTAGCAAATTTTCCAAGACAAGATGTAGGAGAAATTTTCGGTTTTTCTGAATTAGGATTTTTTATTAATTTATCTGAAGAAAGGTTGCGAGGAAGTGAAATAGTATTGACGTTGAAAGATTCCTATTTGCCAATCCTTAATACTCCCATTATGGCAATTTCACAAGAGGCAAAAATTAACACCATTTCATTATTAAACCAAAAAGTATCAGGATTTGATTTCTTAACAGATGGTGAAAAACAATGGCTCACTAAAGTGGTATTTCCAAATATAAAGAATTTCACACGACATCAACAAGAAAATGAACAGCAATTATTTAATACCAAAACATATCAGCAATTATCATTATGGCGATCGGTAAAACAAGAAGCTCCACTAAATGTTATTGTTCCAGTATATAGAAATTTAAAAGTAACACAACAATGTTTAGAAAGGGTAATTCAATCTAAGCGAAACCGTCCATATAAAGTCACAGTAATTAATGATTGTAGTCCTGAGCCAGAAATTCACACTTATTTAGATGAGTTAGCTAATTCAGGTCAAATAACATTGATTAACCACGCTGAAAATGAAGGTTTTGTCAGGTCTGTTAATAATGGAATGATGTCCGATACACAGTCAGATGTTGTCTTGCTCAACTCAGATGCTTATGTGACAGATTATTGGCTGGACTATTTACGAGAAGCAGTCTATAAAGAAGAAAGAATTGCCACAGGCACACCTTTTAGTAATAATGCAACAATCTTTAGCTATCCTATTAATTGTCAAGAAACTGAAGATATACCTAAAGATTTGACTTTAGAAGAATTAGCTCAAATATGTCGGCAAGTTAACCAAGATGTGACCATTGAAGTTCCTTCAGGCCATGGTTTTTGTTTGTACATTCGCCGTGATGCTTTGAGAGAAGTTGGTTATTTTGATGCTGAAACATGGCGTAAAGGATATGGAGAAGAAGTTGACTGGTGTCAGCGCGCTCTAGATTTAGGTTGGCGACATATTGCAGCACCAGGAGTATTTATTCAGCACGTTGGCAGTCAATCTTTTATTGGTGATAAGATGAATTTCATCAATCGCAGTCTCAAATTAATTAGTGAAAAATATCCTGAATATGATTTAGTTATTCAGCAGTTTATTAAATCAGATATTTTTGCTATTGCACGGAGAAATATTGATTTAGCACGCTTAAAGCGTTGTGGCGATCGCTTTATTTTAATGATTAATCATAATTTGGGAGGTGGAACTGAAATACATTTACAAGATTTAGTTTCTATTTTAGAATCAGAAAATATAATTGGTCTAATTCTCAAACAGGATTCAGAATCAAAAGATTGGGTTGAATTAACTTATCCAAAGTTAGATTTATTAGCAAGATATAATGTGAATAATGATCGTCAAACTTTAATTCAAGATTTACAAGATTTAGGAGTATTTCATGTTCATATTCACCATACAATAGGTTTTCCTAAAAACTTTCTTGATAAATTATTGAAAGGGTTAGCTCTTAGCTATGACGTTACTCTCCATGATTATGCCTCAATCTGTCCCAGGATAACTCTCAGCCAGAAGGAAGGTAAATATTGTCAAGAACCACCGGTTAAAGTATGTGAATTATGTATTGAGGAACATGGTGCCCATAACAGTCTACAAAAATTATATGAAGAAATAGAAAGTATGGAAATCTGGCATTCAAACTCAGAAAATTTATTAAAAAAAGCTAGAAAAATCTTTGTTCCCAGTCAAGATATGGCTACAAGAATGAGCAAATATTTTCCTGATTTAGACTTTACATTAAGGTATCATCCAGAAGTTACACAAACTGTGACTTTACGCTCTCAAAATGATGATAAATCTAGCATTAGAATAGGTTTAATCGGTGGTATATCAGAAATAAAAGGTCTAAAGACTCTTTATAATTGCGCTAGTTATGCTGCTAAAATCAAGAAGGAAATTGAATTTATTGTTATTGGTATAACGGCAAATAATAGCTTATTTGAAAAATTGTCAAATGTTACTATTTATGGAGCTTATAAACGAGAAGAACTAAAAGAGTTAATTAGTAAAAGTCAATTAGATTTTGCTGCGTTTTTTACTACAATACCTGAAACCTATTGCTATACTCTTAGTGAAGCACTAGAAAATGGTTTATATCCTTTTGCTTTTGATATAGGAGCAGTAGGTGAAAGGGTTCGCAAGTTAGGAGTAGGTTATTTAATCGATCCCGATGTTAATCTTGCTTCTTTAGTTGAGGCATTATATAGTTTTGGTAGTCAATGTCGTCAGCAAGAGGATACTGTTAATATAGGGAATGATTATAGTGACTTATTTATGAATAAGTATTATAGTCTAATGACATAACACAGCTAAAATAGTAGAATAAATCTTTGGGAAAAGCATTAATTTACCAGCAATAAAGCTATAGTCTCTAAAGACAATAGGTTATTATCTTAAGCATGCATACATCTATAACTCAAAATTGAATAAATTGATAGCTATGAATCAAACTAAATCTCAGAATACTCAAAATAAAATCCTACAAATTTTTAATGATTTTCAAACACAAGCTTTATTGGCAGCGAATCGAGATATCATAAAAAATCATCAAAAATCTTCACTTCCTATAGTTGAATATCTGATTTGTATTACTCCTAGAAGTGGAAGTTCTTGGTTAACAGAAATATTATCAGGGACAAAAATTTTAGGTAACCCAGAAGAGTGGTTTAATCCAGGTAATTTACCTGGCATTATACAAAACCGTTATCCTTGCCTAGATATAATAGAGTATTTCGACTGCATAAAAAGGACACAATGTACAGAAAATAAAGTATTTGGAATGGAATTAAGCTTTTTTCAACACCAACTGCTTTGTGATGCTTTGGAAACCACAAAAAAAGATTCATCCTTAAGTTTGTTGAACCCAGAAAAAAATAAGTTTATTTATCTTTACAGGCTGGATCTAGTTGCACAAGCAGTTTCGCTGTATAGAGCTGTAGAAACAGGTATGTTTCATTCAGCACAAACAAACGCCTCTGAAAAAGCACTTGTAGATTTTAAGTATTCGGATGATCGAATTTGGCATTGGTTAATTCATATTCTACAGCAAGAATTTGGATGGCAGCAAAACTTTAGCAAAAAATGTATTTCACCTTTGTATTTAACTTATGAGGAAATGTGGTCTAATCCTAATTTAACTAAATTAAGACTTATTAATCATATTTTAGGAAATTTAGATCAAATAAATCAAATAGATGAATCATCTTCTTATAATCATGCTAAGATTGCTAATTCCAAAAGCAATGAAATAATCACTAAATTTTATCAAGATTATGCAAAAGAAATAGATTTTTGCTTGCAAAATCGAGGAAAATTGAATGCTATCCAAATAAGAAAAGAATTAGAATTATGATTATCATATAATTTATTATAGTGTTCCGGAAAAATGTTAAGGCATCCCTCTGTTACCTTTGAACTCAGATTCAGTATTCTAACATGAATATGTAGGACTATGATGCCACAGAGTAATATCTATATTTTTTATTTGTACTAAGTTTTAAGTAATCCTTTTATAGTAGGAGAAAATATTAATGACTACAAGCGATTTAACAAAACAGTTAGAACAATCAAGATTAGCTTTGTCTCAAATAGCTGATGTTTCATTAAGTCAACTAGCTACTTATTTTGATGTTTCTAACAAAAAAGATAGAGATTTATCAAGTAAATTACTGTTCGATTTTTTTATTGAGATCATAAAATCAATAAAACCAACATATTTTTTTGATATAGGTTCTTATGATGCAACTAATAGTATTTTCGTAAAAAAAGCTTTCTCAAAAATTAATTGTTTTGCATTTGAGGCTAATCACAACAATTATAAAGAATTTAAAGATCGGAAAGAAATTAAAAAGTATTCAATAGAATACAAAAATTTAGCTGTTAGTAATTATACTGGGACAGTAGAACTGAATATTCCTGTTGAAATTAATAGCAGAAAAGTTGGTAAAAATCCACAAACTGCCTCACTTTTGGAAAGAAAACAAAATGCAAAATATGAAGTTATACAAACAGATTGCACCAAACTAGATGATTTTTGTATAAGTAACGGTATCAACCTGGAACATCCTCAAAACTTAGCTTTATGGATCGATGTCGAAGGTGCTGCAATACTGGTAATTGAAGGGGCTAGAAAGTGTCTAACTAACACATCATTAATTTATATAGAGGTAGAAGAATTACAGCATTGGAAAGAAGAAGTTTTAGTAAATGAGGTAATGAATGAGCTCATAGCAAGTAATTTTATACCTATTGCTAGAGACTTTGAACGTCCCACGCAATATAATATGTTATTTATACATTCTAATTATTTCAATCAAATTAAACTTTTATTGTATAGATTTTTTAGAAGATTAAGTGAATCATCTTCAACTTATCAACCTAATCCGATTAAAGCAAGCTCAGAATATTTAACAGGAAAGGTACTATTTCATTCAGCAATTGCTATAGCTAGATCTTTAGAAGAAAAGGCATCTAATCCAGAGAATATTTTGACATTTATTATTGAATGTCTAGAACGTAAATCTCCATTTTCCTTAATTAGGATTAATGATGGAGAAGGTTGTTTAATGGGTTATGAAACAAGTTTTTCTTATGAAGAAGTATTTGAAAACCTTCTGGAGATTCAATTTGGAAAAGATTGTATACAAAACTTGACTGAAGACGTACTTAGATCCCTAAAACATCAAATGATAACTGCTATACATAACTGTAATGTCTTAGGTCTACCCTTTAATTTTATACATCGTAGAAATAACATCGCTTGTAGTCACTGTTTTATTGAGTTGTCAATAGATTTTGTGAGTTCTATTTATCGTGGTGATATACTAATTTGTTCCGCTAACATTCATCGGTCTCTATATACAGAAAATCAACTACTACTATTACTCAAAAAACTATCTGGAAAAATTGGCTTCATTACCGGTCGTGATATTAGTAAATTTCTTTCTGACAATGGAATAGAAGAATATTTTTTAATTGAAGTTCCTGCTGAACAAAGATTCTCTAATAAGAAAGATTCTTCTCATTTTCCAAAGCGTTTTAAAGAAATTATGAAATTAATTTCTACTTCAGATGAAATTCAAGGTCGTCTATTTTTTGTAGGAGCAGGAGTGTTAGGCAAGATATATTGCAATGCAATTAAACAAAATGGTGGTATGGCTATTGACATTGGTAGTATTTTGGATGCTTGGGCAGAAGTTCCTACACGAGGTTACATCAGGAAGATGTTAAATAATAAATAATTTGTATAACTAAAATACTTGTTAAATATGAAGGGATTAGTACATATTGGATTGCATAAAACAGGAACAACTTCTATTCAGACTACTTTCAAAAAATTTAGATCGAAACTAGCTGAAAAAGGATTTCTTTATCCCATTATTGATAATAGAAATCAGCACTGGCCTTTGTACCCCTACTTCATGGATAATCCAGAGAATTACCATTTATTAAAAGCTATTGGAATAGATAGCAAAAAAACATCTAAATGGCTTAAACAAAGGATTAATGAGCTAGACGAACAAATATCTAGTTTCAATGGTCATACTTGCATTTTGTCCTCAGAGGCTTTTTCCTTAATTTCAGAAAATCAAATTTCTTGCTTTAAAAAATTTTTGGCAGAGAGATTTGATTCTGTTAGAATAGTTGTTTACATTAGACCAGCAGAGGATATCTATTGTAGTGAACTTCAGCAACAAGCTAAGGTAGGTCTAAATGTATTTGCTCGTTTTCCAATTCCTGGCGATAAACTCAATAAAAATATGGCAATTTTATCTAAATATGTCAAAGAATTTGGTGTAGAACAAATCTCGGTTATTAAATTCTCGCGTGACTGTTTGCACAAGGGAGATGTTGTGAAAGATTTCCAAAATCGCTTTCTTGTAGATAATAACAATACAGTTGTTAACCTGAATAATGCTCGTCGTTCTAACGAGTCTATTTGTGGTGCAGCAGGAATAGCGATAGCTCTTCTGTCTCAAGAAGAATTTCCAAGGTTTACGGATAAAGGCGAAAACCCTCAATGGAAAGATTTACAGAAAGCAATGATAGAACTCAAACCTTCTGAAAGTTTGCCAAAATTGACCCTTCCTCAAGAGTGGCGAGAGCTGATTAAGCGAAAACATCAAAAGGAATATCAATGGATAGAAAATACATTTTTTGAGGGTACTAGAGGAATTTTTTCAGAACTGTCTAATAGTAATGTTTTACTCCCTTTAGAAGTTACAAGAGAAGAATTTCAGGAGTGGCTAATGAGTTATTTGACCCCTCAAGCATGGAAGGAGATAGCATTACATCTTTGGAGATTTCAATCTGATCGTATTGACAAAATGAAATAATTTGAATTTATATATAATAAATAAACTATGTTATGGGAAATTTGGATAACTACCTAGAGAAAGCAGTTTATCACCACAATCGCCAAGAGTGGACAAAAGCGATCGCTGCCTACCAATGCGCCCTTGAACTCAACCCTAACCTCCCAGGAATACATCAAAAAATTGGCGATGCTCTACAACAACAAGCAAAAGTAGAAAAAAACAATCTGATTAACTTTTACAAGCAAACAATTCAACAAAACCCAGACGCTCTACAAACCTATTATCAAGCATTAGAAATTGCTCCCAATGATGCTGACATTTACCTGGGGTTAGGAAAAACTTTTGCCAAAAAAGGATTCTTTGATCAAGCTCAACTCGCCTATCAAAAAGTTCTTCAACTGCAACCCAACCATCCCTTAGCAGAGAGTTTTCAATCTACTCAAAATTCCTTGAGTTCCCTAAGCCCATCTCTCCCCCAAACCCCCCAACTAGACCAAGCAAAACAAACCCTTGATACTCTCAACCAAATCACCCTTGATAGCTTCCTCAATACCAACTCTCAACTAAATTTTCCCCTAGTTGAAAATCCAGAAATCAGCATCATTATTATTCTCTATAACCGAGCAGAAATAACTTTAAGCTGCTTATACTCCCTTTTGAGAAACCCGTTTCAATCTTTTGAACTGATATTAGTTGATAACAACTCCACTGATACCACCCGTCAACTGCTACAACAAATAAACGGGGCAAAAATTATCCTTAATCATCAAAATCTTCATTATCTCCTGGGATGTAACCAAGGTAGCAAAGTTGCTGAAGGAAACCATCTCCTATTTTTAAATAATGATGCTCAAGTTTTAGGTAATAGTATCCCCTCCGCTCTCAACATTATTAAATCTTCAGATGATATTGGTGCAGTGGGTGGAAAACTTATCCTCCCTGACGGCACTCTCCAAGAAGCAGGAAGTATCATTTGGCAAGATGGAACTTGCTTAGGATATGGACGGGGAAACTCACCCACTGCACCAGAATATCAATTTCAACGTACTGTTGATTATTGTTCGGGAGCTTTTCTCTTGACTCGACGAGATTTATTTTTCCAATTAGGAGGGTTTGACGAAGATTATCAACCAGCTTATTTTGAGGAAACTGACTATTGTGTGCGACTGCAAAAATTAGGGAAAAAAATTATTTACGACCCTAATGTAAATATTCTCCATTATGAGTTTGCTAGCTCTAGTAATACAGGTTCAAGTGAGCAGGCGATCGCTCTGATGGAAAAAAATCAAAACATATTTCAACAAAAACACAAAGATTGGTTTTCATCTCAATATTCTACCGAATTCAAGAATTTAATATTTGCTCGAATTCAAGCTAGAGAAAAACAAAAACGTTTATTATTTATTGATGATCGAATTCCTCATCCTTGGATAGGTTCGGGTTATACCCGTAGTCATTCTATTCTCTATAATATTGTTAAATTAGGCTATTTTGTTACCCTTTATCCAGGGGATTTGCGTCATCTCGAAGATTGGTCAACTATTTATTCTGATATTCCTCAAACTGTTGAAGTTATGCGGGGATATGGGTTAATTATGTTAGAAGATTTTCTCAGAGAACGCCAAGGATATTATGATTTAGTTTTTATTAGTCGTCCCCATAATATTAAACATTTAAACTCTATTTTAGCGAAAGAAAATATACTCAAATCAGCCAAAATTATTTATGATGCTGAAGCGATTTTTAGTATTCGAGATTATGAATATAAACGTTTAAATAAAATTCAATTTACTGAAATAGAACGTCACACAGCTATTAGAGAAGAAATCAAATTAGCAAAAAATAGCCATCATATTATTACCGTTTCCTCCCAAGAAAAACAATTATTTATAGAACAAAGCTATAGGAATGTTAGCTTATTAGGTCATTCCTTGTCAATTAATCTCACTTCTAAAACCTTTGAAGAAAGACAAAATTTACTATTTGTGGGTTCAGTTTATGAAATAAATTCTCCTAATGCAGATTCAATTTTATGGCTAACTTCTGAAATATTTCCTCTGATTCAGAAACAACTTGGTCAAAATATTGAGTTAATAATTATTGGGAATAATACTGTAGAAGAAATTAAAAAACAAATAAATGATTTAAACAATCTATCAATCAAAATTTTAGGAAAAGTAGATAATTTAATACCATTTTATAATCAATCTAGATTATTTGTAGCTCCTACTAGATATGCAGCAGGAATTCCTCATAAAGTACACGAAGCTGCAGCTTATGGTTTGCCAATTGTGACTACATCTTTGATTTCTCAACAGTTAGGATGGAAACATAAAACAGAATTATTAGTTGCTGATGAAAATATAAGTTTTGCCCAGCAATGTGTCAAACTTTATCAAGATTCAATCTTATGGAATGAACTTAGAAAAAATGCCATGGAGTGTGTTAGGATTGAATGTTATCCTGAATTTTTTTCAGAAGAATTGAATTCAATATTAAAAAAAATGGAAATTTGAAGAATTTTCTTGTTTTTTATCTATGAGTTAAGGCAAAAATTAAATATTAAGTTTTGTTACAAAGATCGGTATTTCTAGGAAAATAATTGAAAACTAGGACAGTAGGATTTTTCCTACAGTTTAAGTAATACCGAGCTATAGTTTAATTTTTCTATTACTTATGCTATGGTATACTTAAGTAGTAACCTAATAAATTTTAGTTATGCCATCACCTAGTAAAAAGACTGCAAAAGCAGCACAAAATATTGAGCGAGGCAAAGCACTCAAAGAGCAAGGTTCTATAGACCAAGCAATTGAAGAGTTTAATAATGCACTTCAGCAAGCTCCTAAAAATTTAATAGCTTTAAATCAGCTTGCCGTACTCTATGCTATGCAAGAAAACTGGCAAGAAGTGGTTGACTATTGCTATCGGATTATTGCCTTGCGTCCTAATAATGCCGCAGCACATTTGCGATTAGCAAAGGCTTTAACAAAACAAAATAATTTGTATGGAGCTGTAGCTGCTTTTCAAAAAGCAATAGAATTAGATGCAAATTCTGTAAAAGCTGCAGAATACAAACAATATGGAGATATTCTTACTCAGCTAGGAACTAGAAACACTCAAAAGACTCAAGCTGATGAGGCAATCGCAGCCTACCAAAAGGCAGTGGAATTGAAACCAGATATATCTGCCTCAGTTTATATGAAGTTAGGAGACACTCTTCAAAAACAACAACGATTTGAAGAAGCTATTACTTATTACAACCAAGTGCTACAAGTAAAACCTGACTTTGGTGATAGAGTATATATAAACTTAGGTAGCGCCAAAATGAAACAAGGTTTGTTAGATGAGGCGATCGCTTACTTCCAAAAAGCAGCAGAGATCAAGCCCGATCTAGTATCTGCTTACCGAAATTTAGGGAGTGCCTACCAAAAGAAAGGTTTATTAGACAATGCTATTACTAATTATGAAAAGGCACTTCAACTCAAACCAGATGCAGGTTCTTTACACCGTATTATGGGTGATATTTTAACTAGCCAAGGTCGTACTTTGGAAGCAAATCAACATTACCAACAAGCAGAATCAATCAAATAATTGACTGAGGTATAACAGGGCTATATAAAAAACTATCCGGGTTATTTTGACAAGAGTCCCATAGACAGAAAAAAGCGATCGCTTTAGGAAGTATTACCAGAGCGACCGCTTTAATTATGAAAGTTTGTAGTTTCTAGACCGTCAAAAAGCTAAGTTAAACATCAGCTATTACTGCCCAGCTACTATCAAAGTTACCTGGGTTTACAACAGATAGGGGAGTACCATCAGAGTTCATCAACCAGATTTGGTTATCTCCAGTAGTCGGATTGCGCCAGAAGATGTCTGGAGTTGTATCACCGTTAAAATTGGCCACTACCTCTACTTGGAAGTCGCTACTTAACGTTCCAGGATAAGCATTGCTGTTGCGAGTGCCATCGGAATTCATTAACCAGATGCGATTAGCTCCAGTAGTCGGATTGCGCCAGAAGATGTCTGGGGTTGTATCACCGTTGAAATCTGCTGCTGCCTCTACTTGATAGTTAGTATTTAATGGCCCAGGATAAGCATTGCTGTTGCGAGTGCCATCGGAATTCATTAACCAGATGCGATTAGCTCCTGTGGTGGGATTACGCCAGAGGATATCTGGCGTTTCATCGCCATTGAAATCTGCTGCTGCCTCCACTTGAAAGTCAGTATTAAATCGCCCAGGATCAGAATCAGCTTTGCGAGTACCATCAGAATTCATTAACCAAATGCGATGAGCTCCTGTGTTACGATTGCGCCAAAAGATGTCAGAGCTTGCATCGCCGTCGAAGTCTACCACTGCTTCTACTTGGAAGTTGGTATTTAATGCTTCAGGAGTCGCATTAGCTTTGACAGTACCATCGGAATTTATTAACCAGATGTGGTTGGCTCCCGTGCTGTAATTACGCCAGAAGATGTCAGGAGTTTTATCCCCATCAAAGTCTGCCACTGCCTCTGCTTGGAAGTCACTATTGAAGGCTCCGGGATAAACATTGCTGTTGCGAGTGCCATCGGAATTCATTAACCAGATGCGATTAGCTCCTGTGGTGGAATTACGCCACAATATATCTGCTACTCCATCGCTATTGAAATCAAACCGCACCGGTTCACCACTATAAGCGGAATCATTATCAGTAATATTAACCGTGACAGAATCTACGCTAATACCGCTATAATCTCCATCGCTACTGCTAACGCTATGTCCGATAGTGCTGGTGTGGTTGCCTTCCTCATCTGTATCATCTTCTGCTTCTACAGTAATAGTTTGAGGAGTATCCCAGTTGGCAGTAGTGAAGGTGATAGTGTCGATGATTTTAAGTTGGGCATCTACAGTAAAGTCAACTGTTACATCTGAAGTAGCTTGGGTATTGAGAACTATCTCATAAGTGTCTGTGCTACCACCTTCAGTAACATCTGTGCTGCCATCAGTTTCAGTAAGATTTAGGCCAGGAATTGGATTACCACCAACAAACATACCTACTGGGAACGGAGTACCTGCTGTATCATTATTACTCTCTCCATCGAGAGCATTGGGGTTGCTGAAACTCCAATTATTTATCTCAAAGCTAGTTCCATCAGGACCAGTTCCATTGTTTCTGTAAGCCCAACCATCCAAATATTCCCAAGGTTGTCCGGTACCATCTAAATTAATCTCACCAAATGTGTCAACAACCGAGCCGTTTAAGAATAATTCAATTGCATCATCACCATTAATATTTGCAGCACTATGGGTGTAGTCGGGATTGAAACCAAAGAAGTTATTGAACTCTGTTGTCTCAGTTGCCAAGTAGATATATTCACCAGCAGTAGCGGAACCAGAAAAAGTAAATTCTTGACCGTCTGTGCCACCGCCATTATTAGCGGAACCGACTCCATAGATGCTAAGGTCTGGTATGTCATTAAGTACATAAAATTCAATGGCTTTTGGTGTACCTCCAGGTAGAGGACCGTCAATAACACCAGAAATAACTAAGTTGCTCATAGATTCTTCCGTTGTTGTTGTTTCAATAGTTAGGTCGTAACTTCCAAAGAAGGAACTAGAACCGCTACCTTCTGTGTTGGGGTCGTAAGTGGTATTGATACCGCCACTAATACCCAAAGAGAATGTGCCGGCTGAGTATGTGGAGAATTTGCCTGTATCTACTTTTGTTCCTGGTTCCCAAGCCATCTCATTACCATTGGAATCAAACAGTCGCACTGTTGCCTGACCGTTGGACGAGTTATTTTCATCGAACAATTCTGGTAAGCTAAAGTTGACTTCTTCAGCGATATCCAACTCAAACTTAAACAGGTCTACATCTAATTCTTGTAGGATATTGGTGTTATCTCCTATTTCTCCATTGAAGGTGTAAGTGCCTGGGTTGGTCAGGGTGAGTCCGGTGTCGGTGGCATTGGTTAAAGTATCGTTGGGTTCCTCATCTCCCATTGTCCGACCAATGGTTTCAATATTTAAGGTGTAGTTGCCAAAGAATCCTGTGGAGTAGCTGCCACTGCCTTCGGTGTTAGGGTCGTAATAGAAGTTATCGCCTCCACTGATACCAATGTAGTAAGTACCTCCTGCTTCGCTGCGATACATACGATTGTTGTCACCATCATGCCACCAATCCATTATTTCCATTCCGTTTGAGTCAAACAGTTTGATGGTCGCATTGCCCATCATCATACCCGTTTCATCTAACAGGTCTATCCAGTCTGTAAAACGGACTAGCTCCCCAATATCTAGGTCAAATTTGAACAGGTCTACATCTAATTCTTGTAGGATATTGGTGTTATCTCCTATTTCTCCATTGAAGGTGTAGATTCCTGAGTTGGTTAGGGTTAGTCCGGTGTCGGTGGCTTCAGTTAAGATATCGTTGGTTTCATCCCCAGTTCGAGACCCTGTAGTTTCAATAGTTAAGTCATAGCTGCCAGTTGCATAAGCATAACCCATGCCTTCTGTGTATAGGTCATAACCACTATTGCCACTACCACTAATACCAACGTAGAAAGTTCCTGTGGTTTCAGCTACATAGATATTGTAGTTGGGGTCGTTGGGGTCGGTATTAATCAAGGAGCTATCAACTTCTATTCCTGTAGTATCAAACAGTCGAATCTCAGCATTATCGTAGATAGGATTACCGTCTTCATCCAATAGCTCTATATTTGCTGGTAAACGAACTGTCTCTCCTTCATCCAAGTCAAACTTAAATAAATCTACATCTGCCTCTGGTAGAATATTTGTGTTATCGCCAATTTTACCAGAATATGTGTAGGTACCTGGGTTTGTTAGAGTGAGTCCGGTGTGAGTCGCTCGTATTAAAGTATCGTTTGATTCTTTATATATCGAACTTACATCGTCACCCCCAAGTCCTGAGAACGGGTAACTTTCAATAGTCCGTTGGATTACACCAGCACGGTTAAATATTCCTATTCGAGGAGGAACTAAACTGTAATTGTTTACATAAATCTCGTTATCAACAACAGCAAGCTCATTAGTAAAAGGAGGAATATCATCAGTGAAAGAATTAGTAATTAAACCTGTTGTCGGATTTATTTCTAAAATTTCTCCTGAATATCCACCGTCAGTTGCAGTTGCTAGTAAGGCATTAGGTCCTGTAATTCCTGCTAGTCCTCCATCTAATGACAGAGAGAAGTTATTATTAACTCCATCAATATCTAAGTTATTGGTAATTTCATCTCTGACAGGATCGAACTCCAGAATATCCCTGTTCCCAGAGTCTAATAAATAAACCTTTCCTTTCAGAACTGCTAAACCATCAAAGTTACCTGTTTCAAAGATGGGGTCACTATCCGTGACTGCTCCTGTATCTGGGTCTATTTCCCATACTTCGGTACTAAAAGTGCTGTTATTGTACCCAACCAAGAATAAACTGTCACCATCAAAAGCTAAACCTTGACTTCCTGATGATAATGTTTCGGGGGCTGAGAAACTATTAATTTCTGTTCCTGTTTCTGGGTTTATCTCAACTATTTCATCAGAACCGTCAGCTTTGAAAGCAAACAAGCGGTTATCGCCCTCAATTTTACCCATTTCGCGACCAATAGTTTCGATAGTTAAGCTGTAGCTACCTGCCTCATAACCATAACTACTGCCTTCTGTGTATGGGTCATAAATAGTTCTACTGCTAATGCCAAGGTAGAAAGTGCCTGCCTGGTTAGCTTGGTAAAGTTCGTAGCCGCCAACATCGGTAAGTAAGTCCAGAGTCGTGGGAAATGGCTGTCCTGTTTCATCAAAGAGTTTTACTACTGCGTATGTAGAATTACGATATTCATCTACTAATAATTCTATCATTTCAGGTATACGAACTTTTTCTCCCAGCCCTAAGTCAAATTTAAAGAAATCTACATCATTTCCTGGCAGAACATTAGTATTGTCACCAATTTCTCCGAAATAACTGAAAGTCCCATGATTTCTCTGGGTTAATCCTGTGTGGGTCGCTCGTTGTATAGTATCGTTGGGTTCTTCGTAGGCATCATCACTCACTAATGCCAAACCACCACCTTCTAAAATTCCAGTATCGCTAATACTTGTAGCTTCTGCCGTTGATACATCTATCTCATAAAGTAAGGTATCCCCAGACCTTTTAGCATACAATACATTTTTTTCAGCATCAAAAGCTAATCCTGCATCTTGCCATGATGAGATTCCAGTATCTCCAATAACAGACCATTGATAAGTATTGGGGTCGTAAAAAATCAAATTTTGGCTTTCACCTAAACCATATACTCCACCATTACCAAAGGCTAATCCTGACAAAAATACATTAGGCGTATCTAATGGTTGTGAAATAATACCTGTACTTTGATTGACAGTATAAAAACTTCCACCATCCGTTCCATAAAGAATATTGTTAGTAGGGTCGTATGCTAGTCCATCATAATAGAAAGAGTTATAGTCATCATTAATTCGATTAACAACGCTACCATCAGCATTGATTTTGAATAAATCGTCATCGCCACCATAGAGGAAACTTGAGGAGTCGCTGGGAGCTAGACCACGGAATCTTGGAAAATTACCGTTAGCAGTAACAGGAGTAGGATTACCTGTCTTTGTATCCAGAATATACAAACGTTCAGTGCTGAAAGTAGTATCTTGACTAAAGTACAATTTACTTTGAGTTCCTCCCATCTGACGACTAATAGTTTCAATAGTCAAGTCATATTTTCCTGGAGTTCCAGTAAAACCGCTCCCTTCTATACTGGGGTCATAACTACTGTTACCTTGACCGCTAATACCAACATAGAAAGTACCTGCTTGGTCAACTTCGTAAATAACGTAGCCAGGATCGGAATAAGGATCGGAATAATAGCTGAAGAATGAGAGTGGATTTCCTGTAGAATCAAAGACTTGTACTTCTGCATCTACATTAGTATCATTGTCATTTTCATCTAACAGGTCTATAAATTCTGGTAAACGGAGGCGATCGCCTATTCCTAAATCAACCTTAAATAAATCGACATCTTTTTCAGGGTCAACGTTAGGGTTATCGCCAATTTCACCAGGATAACTAAAAGTACCATCATTGTGAATAGTTAGTCCAGTGTAAATAGCTCGTGATAGAGTATCATTAGATTCTTGTGTCATTGTGAAAATTCCTCCAATCTTTAAAATATTTGTCTAGAACTATTTAATAGTTAATCCGTTTGGTTTAAGCTTTCTTTTAGGTTAACTTTTTTCTAACTAAAGTAGCAAGCTTTTATTATAAAAAAATCAGGATTAGGGTTAAATTATCACCGTAAATTTACTGATACTTATCTTGAATAAACAATCAAGAATTAGAGATTACTTAAGTATATTTTTGGGACTCAATAAATATACTGAAAAACCAAAATAATATCTATAAATTAAGAACATCATTAAGTAGGTAGATATAAATAAACCTAACTATTTAAAAAAATAGAGCATCAGCAAAAACCATTGAGATTGCTTCCTTCCACTCCGTTCCAGTCGCAATGAAGGAGTGAAATTTAATTATGCCAAGCTACTTAATATTTGCAGATTAATTATTTATCTTGACTTTATGGGCGATATGTTATAGCGTACAGGACTTACGCAAAATATGAAAATATACACCATCTGTAGGGGCGAATGGCCATTTCGCTGCGCGACATGAAACGCCCCTACTAGACAGCGATCCGACCCAGCGACGACGCTAGCTCGCTTGCGGAACGCGCACCAAGAGATGGTTGTTCTGCGTAAGTCCTGTTGTAGTCGAAATAATGAGGAGACGATGATGGAGAAACGAACATTAGGCACATCTGAAATTAAAATTACCCCAATTATTATGGGGACATGGCAAGCGGGAAAAAAGATGTGGGCAGATATTGAAGATTCTGAGGTGATTAAAGGAATTAGAGCGGCTTTTGATGCAGGTATTACTACTGTTGATACTGCTGAAGTTTATGGAAATGGTTACTCAGAAAGAATCGTGGCTCAAGCATTAGGAGATGTTCGAGAACAAGTGGTTTTAGCAACTAAAGTTTTTGCTAATCATCTCAAATATGACCAAGTAATAGAGGCTTGCGATCGCTCTCTGAAAAATCTTAATACTGATTATATTGACCTCTATCAAATTCACTGGCCATCTGGTGCATTTAATAGTGAAATTGTACCAATTGAAGAAACAATGAATGCTCTAAATAAACTGAAACAACAGGGTAAAATTAGAGCAATTGGTGTTTCTAATTTCTCTAGCAAACAAATAGAAGAAGCATCTCAATATGGTCAAATTGATAGTTTACAACCACCCTATTCTTTATTCTGGCGAAAAATAGAAAAAGCAGAAATGCCTTACTGTGTTGAAAACAAGATTTCTATTATTGCTTATTCTTCTTTAGCACAGGGTTTATTAACAGGTAAATTCGGACCAGACCATAAATTTGCTGAAGGGGATCATCGCTCTAAAAATAGATTATTTTATATTAAAGAAAACTACGAACGAGTGCAAACAGCGTTAGAAAAACTGCGCCCTATTGCTGAAACTAAGCAATGCAGTTTAGCTCAACTAGCGATCGCTTGGTTAATTGCTCAACCGCAAACGAATGCCATCGTTGGTGCCCGAAATGCAGAACAAGCGACTGCTAATGCTAAAGCTACAGATGTTAAATTATCTGAGTCTGAACTAGCAGAAATTGATGCGATCGGGCGGATAGTCACAGACCCTTTAGACGATCGCTTTGTTATGTGGGATTTTTAATCACAGGACTTACGCATAACCGCCATATCTAGGGCGATTGGCCAATCGCCCCTACAGATTGTCTATCATTGGATATTTTTCGTAAGTCCTGAATCAGATAAAATTCTCTCTAGCTTCCCTAGTGTTCGCGCAGATTATCCTGCGGAAAAACCCAACACCCGTAAGGTTTTGTTGGGTTTTTCCGTTGGAAATGCTTTCCTTTCCTACGGAATGCTACGAAACGCAATGCTCCGCAAACGCAAACATTCTTCAACCCAACCTACGCTGATTGCACTTTTAAAGAATTGTCAGTCTACTACAACATTTATATTAATTTATCTTCCGGAAATAAATAGTAATTTACGCATTTTATCTTAATTATCTCTGGTGATTTTTTATTTATTTAATTTAAGCTTAAATTTTATTAATGTATAAATTAAATATTTTTTAATCATTTAAAATTATTTTTTCGTCATTTTTAGAATATATAAAAATATTAAAATACTGATATTATCAGTAGATAGACATAGATAAAATCTCAGTAAAATAGCCGATGTATTAAAACTGTCATTGCAACTACAACAGTATAATCATACACTCAAGGTGAGTTTAAATAGGACGATTTAAACAAGATTGCTACTAGAACTAATGTAAACAATGCACTCGGCGCACCTGAAGCTGATGCCAATGATAATTTTTTATCCTTGGGTTTTGGAGGAGAAGTTGTATTTAGTTTTGCTGAGATGTTCTCTAAGGAGGTAACAGTTTTTGAGACTACTTTAGGAAACTATAGTTTTCAAAGTGACGATGACGAACAAGTCGAAGTATTTGTAGGTAATGATTTAAACAATTGGTTGAGTATTGGTGAGATTCAGAATATTGGTGATGAAACTTCTTCAGGGGGAGCAACTCTAGATATTGGTAACAACAATCTGTATCAATATGTGAGATTAGTTGATTTGTCTGAAGTTGTAGATGATGGTGATGGTTTTGATATTAATGCTATAGCTGTAAACACAGCAATGGAATCTGTTCCTGAACCCACTAGCACATTAGGTTTATTAACTGTTGGTATATTAGGAGCAGGTTCACTTCTCAAGCGTAAACAACAATAGAATTTTCTTTTTCCAGCTATTTCCATAAACTCTAATGCTCGTCTTCCAATATAATTAGGGAGGCGGGTTTTTCTAGGAAAAATTACCATAAATTCAAAATTACCCGTAATTAACTTTGATACCCCTGTATGTGAAAATAGTGGGTATGACTCACCTAACCCGAGTATAATGATTAATGGGTAATGGCTAAATATCAAAATCAAAATCAAAATAAATATTCAAAATTACTACAATTCTGTGCAGTGGGATTACTAATAGGAATTTCCCAAAGCTGTGGCACTACTAACACTGCCAACTTTAAACAAAATCAACAACCAGATAATAATTCCCAGTTAACTAGTACCACATCAAGCCCACTATTGACAAAATCACCCCAAGCTAATACCGACAATACTACTGTCAACTTAGCCGAATCTTTCAACAATTCAACAGTAACGACAATCAATGAATTGTTGACCCAACTACCCCCTAATAATAGAGAAAGACTCACCAGACGATGGGAACAACTACGCAACTTTGCTGAATCACGAGGTTTTCAAGTCGGTCCCAGTTCAGCTCTAGGGCGCAGTATCGACCAACTAGCAGGAACTAAAATTCCAGAAAACTTAGCAGAACTGGCAAAAGAGCAAAATTTCCGGGCACGGCAAATTCTTGAAAGTTTAGAACAGAGTCCCGGTCAAAGATTTTCTGTTTGCGCTACTGATGCAGTTAGCTTCAACTGGCGCGACGTTGGAATAGTCACCCCAGTGCGAGACCAAGGAGAATGTGGCAGTTGTTGGGCTTTTGCTGCTCTTGCTGCTTTTGAGTCTAGCGCCCTCTATCACAATAACCTGACTTCTTCTCAGGTGGGAGGTTTGGCAGATGCTTCAGAACAACACCTGCTCAGTTGTAGTGGAGCAGGTAGTTGTCAGGGGGGTTGGTATGGACCTGTGTTTGATTTTATGATTGAGAAAGGCAATCTTCCAGAAAGAGTATTTCGCTATCAGGGTGAAGATACAACCTGTCGCTTCCAACGCAATAGTCCACTAAAAGCAGCTACTTGGGGATATGTGAGTGATGATGGTGGTACTCCTTCGGTATCCCTGATGAAGCAGGCGTTATGTAAACATGGTCCTGTTGTTTCTTCTGTTCATATGACAGATGCGTTTAATGCTTATAAAGGTGGGGTGTTTAATGAAAATGCTTTCGGTGAACCGAATCATGCTGTGACTATTATTGGTTGGGATGATAATAAAGGTGCTTGGTTAGTGAAAAATTCTTGGGGTACTGATTGGGGAGAGGATGGCTATATGTGGATTGATTATAACAGTAATCGTATTGGTTACGGTGCTGCTTGGGTTGATGCTAGAAAATATCGTATTCCACGGCGGAGTCCTCGAAATTAGGGTTTGCTGACAAAAAGCAGAGTTTGGGGAGGGTGTAAAATTTGACACGGAGACGCGGGGACGCGGGGACGCGGAGATGAGGAAAAAAGGGGGTAAAGGTGCGTTACGCTACGCTAACACACCCTAAAAATTTGCTATTTGTAGGGTGCGTTAGACGGCTTAAATTTAGACTATCAAAGGGATTTAGCAATCCGTCGTAACGCACCATTTTAGATGTGTCAGTCTACTACAAATAGAGCCTTTGCGTAAGTCCTATTCTAGTTAAAGCGCTTTTCAAATTGATGAATCACATCGGCATAAATAAAAGTAGGGACGTTGTATAAAACGTCCCTACTGTGGTATACCGAAATTAAAACCTCTGTAATGGTTTTTTTTTCAGTAGAATTAGCCGACTCTTGTCAACTGTTTTTGATTATTCTGAGTTTCTAGGGGAGCGCTGAGAGCTTCATCTAGGTCAGCACAACCTAATTTTTCTTCCAAAATAGCCATTACTTCCCGACCAAAATCATTAGAGTTTCTTTGCCAAGCTTCTAGACAAACTTCTCCAAAAAACTCTCCTAGAGGTTCTGGATTCCATAATAACTTTCTCGCTGTCCAAGGCATTAAACTCATTGGATTGTAGTCTGGTTTTAATATGTTTTGTTTAAAAGCATAATTTTCTAAATGAGTGTGTGGTTGTAATCCAATAAAAAATATAGCAGGTTCTACCTTATCCGCTCCAAAAATTCTTTCTAATTCTCGATGATATGCAATAGTTTGACGGATAGTATCGAATGTTTCATCAATTACATTAAATGAATAATTAACTGATACTAAATCATTAAAACCTGCTGCTTTTAAATCTCGGCAATTTTCTAATACTACCCGGAGATTGTAACCCATCCGCATTTTGCGGACAAGTTCCTGGGAACCACTGGTAATACCAATTTCAAAATAGTTCATCCCAGTTTTTACCATTAATTCACACAACTGGGGAGTTAAATTATCGGCACGAATATATGCTGCCCAATTAATATCATTCATACCTGCATCCAGGATTTTTTGCAATAGCTCTACTGCATCATCCATATACTTACGAGCAGGAATAAACTGAGCGTCAGTAAACCAGAAATTACGAATACCGCGATCGTATAGTTGCTTCATTTCCGCAACTACTTCATCTGCAGGGTTAATTCTGACTTGTTTACCCTCAATTACTGTATAAACACAGTAACAACAGTTGTGGGGACAGCCGCGCTTAGTTTGTACCCCAATGTAAAAATCTTGATCTTGTAAATAGTATTCAAATTCGGGCCATATTTTGTTGATGTAATCGTAGTTACAGGCAGTTTTTTCCACAGGAGCAGGTTTTTCGTGAATCATCTGATCGCGGGGTAATGTTTCTCCCACTACATAGCATCGTTGGTCGCTAAAATCCTCTCCTCGGAGTATCCTTTCTAACAATTTTTCCCCTTCTCCTACAGATACAATAGTTCCTGAAGGTAAACTACTGCCTAATTGTTCATAGAATACACTCACTGCCCCACCACCAACTACTACACGACTGTCAGGATTATAAGTTTTGGCTCTTTTTAGTCCTCGTTTAATTAGTCCTTCATTGCGCCAAAGTTCGGTATAGTAGGAAGTTGCTAACCGCATACCTCCTATAGCACCTCTCAGTTTGATTAAAGGATTTTTAGCATAGTAAAACTCAAAAGCATTTTGTAGGGGGTTGCCTCCACGACCTCCCACAGGTGCATAAATCTGAATGTCTCGCCAAGAGAAGACTAAGAGGTTAGGTTTAAATTCGTCAATACTCGCATCTAAGGCATATCTATAATCTAGAGGTGGTACTGCCCCAAGGTCAAATATCCGTTGTTCTACTTCTGGGAATAGCTTATGGACATGATCTGCTAAATAGACCACTCCAATGGGAAATATCGGATTACAGGGAAGACGAACGTAAAGAACTTTATTTGTCATAATCTTTGTTTAAATCATTTAACATATATGGAACATTTTGTAAATATTTTTGCAGAAATATGCAGAAATATTTGATTTTTGCATAATTTATTGAATTTTAATCTTGATTTTTTAAATTTTGTATACAATATCTTAACAAGAATCAGCTAACTTGTGTGCAAGTTAAATACAGGTATAGATAGGATAATCTGTCTAATTTAATGCTGTTGCTATAATTTAGAAAGAAAAGCAACAAATCTTGAATATTTTTAAAATCTTAAAAATATTTAAACCAGGCCTCTTGTGGTAAAATTAAATATTTGTATTTAAAACTACAACAGATTGGGATCGCTTGATGTTACCTTATGAATATAATTAAACTTGTTTAATGTAAAAACTTTTGAAATAGTGAATTATGGTACAAATTCTTGATCCCTTACCAGCTAATAGTTTAAATCAACTTCTTTGCTGCTATGTAAATGCTACAAGTCAAATCCAAATCGCGAGAATTAGCAATATTCCTAATTGGTATTTCGAGCGAGTGGTATTTCCTGGCCAGCGATTAGTTTTTGAAGCTGTGACAGGTGCTTCTCTAGAAATTCATACAGGTATGATGGCAAGTTCAATATTGTCAGACACAATACCTTGTGACCGTTTGCAGATCAATGAAGGTCCTTATTCTTCTATCTTTAAAACTGAACAGACTATACCAACATCAGTTTTACCTAAAAGACGAAAAACTTCACTAACTGCTACAGCAGCTTTAAGCTCAGTGGATTAATGAATTCACAATACAGGGAGTAAGTTTTCGAGTGTGAGGAGATATCAACGTGAATCTTATTTATTTATGTCAATATCAAAAAAATTGATATTATTTTTGGTAAATGCTCCCTACAAATGCAGTTATTTTGGTGTTTTTTTGTGAATAAGGGTGTCAGAGAGGAAATGGGTGTATACCTGTTTCCTTTGTTGTCGTAGTTGTCCTGTATTAACAAGCTATTAGCTATCAGCTATTACCTAAAATTGGGGGTTTACAGCGCTTTTCGCTCTTGATAAACCACCGGTTCCATAACCAAAACCTTGTAGGGACGTTGTATGCAACGTCCCTACTGTGATCTACTAAAATGAAAACCGCTGTAAGTTACCCACGCTGTGAAAAAGTCCGTGGTGTTGGTATTATGGGGGTTTGTAGAGGCGGAGGGGCTTGTCTTTAGTATCCCCCATCATACGCCTTGAGAGCTGATGGCTGACCGCCGACTGCTGAGGTGCTATTTCAACTCTTGAAATCCTCCCGAAGCTGCTATACGCGAGACAGCACGGGATTCCCTAGAATAACTGTTAGGGGCTTTCTGCTTCTAACGCACCTGCCTAATCGGCCGAACCTCTTTCCGGTCTTACGGTCGATCCACAGACTGACACTGCTAGCCTAGCAGCCTTATTTTTTAACTATAGCATACTATTGTAAATACCGCAACATTGATTGGTTTTCCCATGGGACGCTCCCCCCCCTTTGAAAGGGGGGTTAGGGGGGATGGAGAGCGCGGGTCTTCAACCAACGTTGAGATAATAAAATTTTGAAGATATTATCAATACATAATAGACCTCTCCGAAAAATATATGGATTTTTGGCACGAAAGCCAGGAAAAATGATTTTTGATGTTGACCACCGCTGAAGCGGGGGCAAGCTTTTTTTTTATTTAACTGATATAAATAAAAGGTTTATTTATTTTCTAGAGAAGTATGATGGATCTGATTCAAGACTCAGAAATCTTTGTATTCAAAATTTCTCCTTTAATTAAGTTAACGCTTCTGAGTTTATATATTGCACTAACTGTACCTTTACCTTTCCTATCACAAGTGACCCATGCTCCCGTATCTCCTGTTGTTTTAGCAGTGGGCCTAGTATTTGGAGCAATTGCCCTATATGCAGCTTTAACAGAAAGGGTGATTCTGACCGACCAAGGGATTCAAGTATGTTACCCAAGCTGGGTACCAGACTTGTTCCGCAAAGGTTGGTATTTACCCTGGACAGAAGTAAAAGCTCTCAAACCTCGAACTACAGGTCAAGGGGGTTTGGTATACTACTTTGTTAGTAATTCTGGGGAAGGATATTTGCTACCCATGCGAGTAGTTGGTTTTGCCAAATTAGTTGGGATAGTCACAGCAAAGACTGGTATTGATACAACTGATGTGCGACCTTTGTCACAACCTTGGATGTATATAATTTTGTTGGGCTGTACTCTGCTGCTATTATTGGTAGATGCTTGGACTATCTCCAATGTCATTGCTATTTCCTAACTAAAAAATGGAACCGCAAAAGTATCAACTATATTTAGATAGAGTCAGTTTAACTACCCCAGTTAGTTCCTACTATTTGCTTAAGGATGTTTCTTTTGGTATGGAAGAAGGTTCACGAGTTTCTATAGTTGGTGCTTCGGGGGCGGGTAAAACTTCTCTGTTGCGATTGCTGAACCGATTGAGTTCTCCGACTGGTGGTTCAATCTATTTGGAAAACCAGGACTATCGAAAGATTCCTGTTATGCAGCTACGGCAACAGGTGACATTGGTATTACAAGAGTCAAGACTTTTGGGAATGTCGGTAGCTGAAGCGATCGCTTATCCTTTAAAACTCAGGGGACTAAAGCTAAATGAAATTCGGCAACGATGTGATTATTGGATACAGCAGTTAAATATTCCTTCGGACTGGTTATCAAGGTCAGAATTACAACTTTCGGTGGGGCAAAAACAGTTGGTGGCGATCGCTCGTGCTGCGGTAATTCAACCCAAAATTCTGTTATTGGACGAACCTACATCTGCTCTAGACATTGGTAAAGCTCATCTTGTTTTAGGAGTATTAACAGCTTTAGCTAAGAGTGGAATGACAATTGTCATGGTTAATCATCAACTAGATTTAGTCCAACAGTTTTGTACACAGCTCATACACCTCAAGCAAGGGGAATTAATTCTAGATTCTCACAGCAGTGAGGTAGATTGGGTTAAGTTAGGAGAGGATTTAATTCAAACACAGGTACAACAAGGTGAGGAATGGAACTAAATGGAGCTAATTTTTGTTTAAGCTGGTGCGACTTCTGGGTTTTGTCTGCGATCGCGATGATTATGCTCCCATTTTCCGATAGTTGAGGTTTCTTGATTGAACCGATACCCTACATTTCGTACTGTCTGAATTAAACTGGGTTGGCGAGGGTCTATTTCAATTTTTTTCCGCAAAGACAGTACATGAGTGTCTATAGTACGGGGATTATCAATAGCATCTGGCCATGCTCTTTGTAGCAATTGCGAACGAGTCAGGGGCATACCTCCAGCTTGGGCTAGAACGTAGAGGAGACTAAATTCTTGGGGAGTCAAATCAATCAAATTACCCTTGAGTCTAACTCTACGATGTACCAAATCAATGATTAAATCACCGTAATCTAGGCTGATAGGTGGAGTAATAGTTCTCCGGCGACGTAGCAATGCTTCTACCCTAGCCATAAATTCTTGCATACCAAAAGGCTTTGTAAGATAGTCATCTGCTCCAGCTTTTAAGCCCGCTACTATATCCGCTTCAGTTTTGCGGGAGGATAACATTAAAATCAGGCATTGTTGCTGTTGCTGGAGCCATTGGCAAAATTCCAAACTATTTCCTTCTGGAAGTTCTGCCTCAAGAATCACTAAATTTGGGCAACGGGTATATAGTAATTCTTGAGCATGATGAATATTTGATGACTGATGTACCCAATGCTGCATCTGCTGCAAATGCCAACCTAGTAGCGATCGCAGATGTGAATTTCCTTCTATAATTAAGATACAAGCAGATCCCACCGATATTTAAAGTTTCTTTTATAATTAGGTATTTCTATTTTAGCAGAAATTATTATGAGCATTTTGTATCTTATGTTACTCACTTTCAAAGTTTATCTGAACTGTATTGCTTTCACAATCTTTTAATATATCATACCTTTAATTTGTTTTCAATATCCAGAACATTCATAATTTTTTATCAAGATTAACGGAAAATCTAATAATCATATTGTAGATAGATGACATACTAGAAAAATATAATTTTTCAGTTTACTAAAGAGTTGAGAGGCTTCAGGAAATTGTTTTAAAATAGAAGTAGGAAAACGCAATAGTACAAAGTCTTCCATGTTAGAAGCAATGCTGTAACGTGCAATACTAACTAGGTAATTTTTTAAAATAGTGAATTTGGGATATTACTGAAAAATAGATAGTATAGGTTGCACTAAATAGTAAATAACATTAATCTTAAGCTAGCTTCTAGCAAAAAATATCACAATTAATCTTGAGAAAAAAAGCCAATGTTAACTGATGCTCTAACAATCCGCCATTACCAAAAACTCACCGACTCTCTAGTCGAAATGTGGAATCGAGGTTATCGCTTTGAGGAGATGCGTATATATTTAGATGGCTACTTAGCAGCTCTAAGAATTTCCAAATCTATTGAACCTTATTTAATTCATAGATTGGAGGAAGAAACAACTCGATATATATACGACACTTCAAATTTTGAAATGCCAGTACAACCGCAAACAGAAGTAGATTATTACTAACAGAAAAAAGAAGGATGCTATTAGCATCCCTCTTTTTTTTAGAATCTGATGAGAATTTCAGGGTAACAAATACCCATTTTTTCTTTTTTTTAGGAGGCTAAAGCAACCTCTACCTTTTGCTGCAATTCACCTTTATTGTATAGTTCAATCATCACATCAGAGCCACCTATAAACTCACCATCAATATAAACTTGGGGAATAGTTGGCCAGCTAGAATACTCTTTAATCCCTTGGCGAATATCTTCATTTTCCAAAACATCACAAGTTTCAAAAGGCACTCCTAAAGTATTGAAGATTTGTACAACATTATTAGAAAAACCACACATAGGCATCAGCTTAGTGCCTTTCATAAATACCATAATTTTATTTTGAGTAACTAAATTATCGATTTTTGCTTTCAATTCTGGAGTCATGGCTATTTCCGTAATAAATTTTACAATTTGAGACAGTTTTACATACTATTAACTTGCCAGAAAACAAATGGCAAATCATTAGGACAGGTTCTAGAATTGATTAATTATGACATAGGTATTTAATGTCTAATGTCTGCTGTGTAACGCAAGACAAAAATTAAGCAATTTGCCCTGCGGCTTCCCACTCTTGAGGAGTATAAGTTTTCAAAGCAAGGGCATGGATAGCTTCAGAATCCATAGCTTCTTGTACGGCACGATAAACCATTTGATGTTGTTTTACCAGAGTTTTCCCTTCAAACTGAGACGAAACAACAATAGCCTGTAAGTGGTCGCCACCACCTGTTAAATCTTGAACTTGTACCTGAGCATCTGGCAACTCAGCCTTAATCATTCCCTCAACTTGCTGTAAATTCATGGTTCAGTTCCCCTGTACAAATATAGGCATTCTACATTGTGAACTACTCAGCGCCAAGACTATTGCTATGGCGTGTGTTTACATCTTTGTAGGGAAAGGCATCTAACAAAACCTAAATTTTACCAGACGACTTACATTCCATCAGATTTCTGTATCGCTAGTTCCTAACGATAGTATATGGAAGGCTTCCCAGTAGGAAAGCTTCACGAACATTTTTGATGTTAATTATTGCGTTGATATTTCTATTATGGGTTGTCTGGCAATGCTTACAAGTTAAGGTACTTACAGAAGATTCCAGGTTAATGTGGTATTAGCTAACAGGAAGAAATTGAGAAGTACCTTATTTGTTACATTCCCCCGCCTCTGCAAGGGCATGGCTTTTTTCAAACTGGTATTATTCTTAATTGTTGTAGACCGCAAGTATTGATTGCAACTCATTAGACATATCCAATAATAAAAAATCAAATCAATTATTTCTCCCTGCTCCCTGCTCCCTGCTCCCTGCTCTCTCTTTTCTGGAGAATTCTATTCCAATGCCAATTTACCTAATGGCGTGGGGCTTCTGGCAACATTAAGTTAATTTAAAGATTGGGATGAGGTAGGCAGTTGGTCATCTCCAGAGGATCTAGGATAAGGAATATCAACAAAGCCTAATTCTAGTAGCTGTTGGTAAGCTTTTTTTCCTAGATCGCGAGTGGGTTGCTGAGAACTAATAATTTGAACCAGTAATGGTACAGCAAGTTCGGGTTGGTTTTGGGCTCTATGTACAAGGGCTAACTGATAAGTGGCCTGGTCTCGCATTTGGGCGGTTTCTAGGGCCTTGGTACGTTGGTCATCAGCTAGACGGTTATCAATGCCAGAAAAACTAGCAGCTAGTTGGCTATAGAAATTAGAAAGTTGGTTAAATATTTGACGAGCTTCTTGAAGTTTTTGGTTGGCCAAATCATAGTTTTCTGAGGCAATGGCATTGTCGGCTTCAGTCATCAGACGCTGCCCTCCTTGAAGACTTAGAAGACTGTTCTGTGCATCTAAAGGACGAACATTTTCAGGTTGGGTTGGTTGTATAGGTTGAACTGGGACAGAGGGAAAATTTTCATCTGTTGACTCTGAAGGTGGAACTTGAATCGGAATTTCTGATTCTGCTGAGTCTTCTGTTTGAGCATTTAGTGGTTGTGGCAAAAAAAGTGTAAGAGCTGCCATCATCGGTAGGGTGAGGCCAAATTTGGCGCAGATAGAACTAACGGGTCGAGGAAATATCATGATCGCTTAGTGGGTTTGTATAAATAAAAAACTATTTTTCAGGTATACTATCATTTTCAAAACTTATTAGAGATTTTGATGATTCTCTTTTACTAAGGAAGAGATTAGGTAGGCCCTATACTGACTATGATTATTCAGGCTTAATTGGCTTAATATCTAGGTATAATATCTAGTTTCCAAAAGACTAAATCCCGATACTATATATAGATATAGGTAAGTATCAGAAATTTTTAGCAAATTGCTAATCAAAATTTTTTATTGAGTATAGCCTAGATAAATATAAATATGCCAAATATGGGAAATCAGATATTAAAATCAAGAAGCTAATTCAATTTTTTAGTTTATTACTGTTCGTTTATTTTTATCGTTTAGTGAAATTAATTTGATTCAATACAAAACTGACACTAATATTTATAGTGCTAGTATTCATTGGTATTTATTTAGATTCCAAAGTTGTTTTGCGAGCGCGAAATTTCCAATTACTAAAAATAAATAGCAGAATTATAGAAGTTAAGTTATTAGACAGATAATACTCTAAATATATATAAAAGTGTTATTTTGAGTTACATATAGTATCAATAAGTAAGTTCTAAATTTTCCCCAGAGATAGAAATAGTTTAGATATTCGATTTGTTAAGTGCTAGTTAGACTCAGCGCTCTATAAAATTACAACAGGTTTAAAATTATACAATAAATTGACATAAATATCAAGAATAAAAATCAAGGATAATTTGGATAACTGCTTCTAGCAACTGGTTTGAAATGACACCACAAAATTACCAAGGTTTTGCACTACCAGAAGAAAGTATAGGTTTTCTCTGGCAACGGGGTGGAGAGGAAATAGCTCTAGAAAAAGTCCAAATTGATTTACAGTGTAATTAGTGTAATTGTCACCGGAAGTTAGTCCGGAATAATGGCCATTCAGAAATACCTTTTCCTGAGCATCGGCTATCCAACTAAATTAATTGAAGTAGCACTTCCGGACTGAAAAGCTGATAGGTAGTTTACCTGACAAATCAAATTACAATTTAATTCGATACCTCATTTATAGTAAACATTTATCAAATTGGTATTATTGATATTAGATAATACTAGATTTGATAGTCCTGTTTTGAAGAGTTTGTATTTGAATTTAGGAGTTTATACCAACGCCAAAAAAAAGCCATGCCCCCACCTCCGCAAGGATAAACCTTTTGCCCGCCAAGGCGGCTATCCGGTGGGGGAATATTATGCTTGAGAAACCTTAACTAATTAATAAATTTTTTCCAATTTATCCCGTTTATAATCAGCCTTTTTCTGTGTTTTTCCGATTATTTCACCACACCCAAAACCCAGGGTCATTTCATTCTATATTTTGGCAATGAATTTACTGG
>JASJEE010000419.1 GCA_030064835.1 Microcoleaceae cyanobacterium MO_207.B10
CCTGTAGAAGTAAATCTAGTCTTAGAGCATTTTGAGGCAATAATTAAAAATTGGGAAAATGAACAATAATCAACTAAATCTAAATTATGTCAAAGCTATTTACGATTATCTGAATAAATATTGTGCAGATAACCCGAATCTGACAAGTCAAGAAAAGTTAGAAATTCCTGCATCTGAATATTTTTCTTGGATAAATATTGGTTGAGTGCCGAAAATAACTCTGAAGTATTCCATCAATATATGCCGACTTTAATACTTGAACCTAAATTATATAGACCCCAAGATTTATGTTTTATGGAGGAGGCTAATTTAGTGGCTAGTCAAAAACCAATATTTCCATGGAAAGGGAAATTATTAAAGTCGAATATTAGGCACGAACTTGGTTTTATACCTGTAGAAGTAAATCTAGTCTTAGAGCATTTTGAGGCAATAATTAAAAATTGGGAAAATGAACAATAATCAACTAAATCTAAATTATGTCAAAGCTATTTACGATTATCTGAATAAATATTGTGCAGATAATCTGAATTAGGTTTTCTACCAGAAGCTTGAGCAGCAAATTTTGAATAATTAAAAATTGGGAAAATGAACAATAATCAAGTAAACCTAACTTCTGTAAAAGCTATTTACGATTATCTGGATAAATATGTTGTAGATAATCCGAATCTGACAACTCAAGAAAAGTTAGAAATTCAAAAACGTTTTAGCGATCGCCCCTGTTTATGGGATGAGTCTTCCGGTAAGTTTTGGCAACCAAAACACACTTTTAAAGTTGAAGTTCCTTTTTTTGGCAGTCGTCGTATTTGTTTAAATATTTCTCACCCATTTGCAAAGGTTTATCAACTTTTAGGACAAAAACAATCCCCCACTGTTATAGATTATTTAGACTTTCTTCAAGAAATAGCTCAACATAGCGATCGCCAACCTCTAAACCCAGAAGATAACATTTGTGTTATGCAAGTTTTCCAACGCTTAGAAGCTCAATTATCTTTAGAAGGAGGTTCGGTGAAAAATATACCTATTCTTAATCTGAATAATCAATTATTTCCTGCCAACGAAGTTTTAATACCTGATGCACATTGGTGGCGAGATTATATAGATAGTACCTGGTTATTACATCCTCAAGTATCTGCAAAACTGGCAAAACTAGCAGGTAGTTTATCTTTGCTCAAAGATGTAATTGAAATACCTATAAATGTCAAATCTGCCGATAATATTCAAGCTAATGAATGGTGTAAAAAGTGGCAAAATACTCTCAACTCTCCAGAATTTATTTATGGTTTACAAAGATTAATTTTTCACTACTATGACTCGCAATCCGAAATTGATTTAACTTGGTTAAAAACTGCTAAAGTTGTGCCTGCTAGTGAAATTAATGTAGATTTAGTTTTGCAGGATAAAACTAAAATTGCATCGTCTATTCCTGGAGTTTATTATTTTGATGTTGACCAAAGATTTTTTTATCTTACTGCCAGTGCTACTAGATATATTATGCTTTGTTACTTGGCAGAAATTGTTAACATTCAACTAGGAAATTTTTCTTTAGATAATCTTCTACCTGTTGCTAGTATTATTGATGCTGAATCTGAAAATATTAGTTTCATATTGAATGAATTAAGAATTAGCTCTTTTCCCAGTGAAAAAAATATTTCTGCCGATTTATTCCAAGATTCTATCAATAGTAAAGATAGTAGTAGTAATCAGATTTATTGGGGAGAATTTTAACAATAAGACCGAATTTATTCAAAGAATGTGGAGGCAAAACCCATAGAAATTTTATTAGTAGAAGGAATTACAGAGAATTAATCTCAATTTTTTCAGAGACTTTAAAGCAGTTTCCATTTGACTAATAATTTATTTTACTAATAATTTATATTAATACCGAGTTCAAGAAAGATTTTTAAAGATTTTTACAGTAAAGTTCCGGCACTAAATCATGGAAAAATTTGCATTTTTTCTCTCTCATACTTACTACCTAACATCTTGAAATCAACCAATGTCAATATTTTTTGAAAATATTATTACCTACTTAATTCGCAACTATAGAAGTTAAAAAATTTCTCAGTATAGACTTTCCATAATTAGTTAAAATACTTTCTGGATGAAATTGTACACCCTGAATATGAGGATAATTTTTATGTCTAATACCCATAATAGTTCCATCCTCAACCCATCCCGTAATTTCCAATATTTCAGGGCAACTTTCCTTCTCTATAACTAAACTATGATATCTCGTGGCAGTTATGGGATTCTCTAACCCATGAAAAATACCAATTCCGTTATGATAAATTTGAGAAGTTTTACCGTGCATTAATTCTGGAGCTGCAACAACTTTTCCTCCGAATACTTGACCAATACTTTGATGACCAAGACATACTCCCAATATTGGTAAATTTGCTCCTAATTCTTTAATTAATGCTTCAGAAATTCCGGCATCTTCTGGACGACCCGGACCTGGAGAAATCACAACTCCGTCAGGTTTTAATTCCCTAATTTCTGCTAGAGAAATTTTATCGTTACGATAAACTTTAACATTTGCTGCAACGGCTAATTCAGCACCTAATTCACCTAAATATTGTACTAAGTTGTAGGTAAAACTATCGTAATTATCTATAACTATAATCAAAGCATTTTACTCCTTTCTTTTTCTAGGTTTAACCATGAAGGTAGGAAAAAAAATCAGTATCTAAATGAAAGTCAACGTCGTCAAAAATTTCTTCCATTTTGTGTTTTTCTTTTTGCCTATAGTGTTGCGATCGCCATAGTTTTTAACTCTGAGTTAATTAATTTATTATGGGAAATACTCTTCAGTAGAATGATGTTAAAAACAGTTATTATCATCAGGTAACAGACAACTTAATAATAGGAAAAAGTTGATTCATAAATTTGACTTTTGATTATATACTGGGTGTTTATTCTCTTTCTGCTTCTTGCTGTTAAGTTAGCAAATAACACCTACTTTTTCTCAGTCTGACTATTAAAAATAATCCGAGACTTGAGTATGAGTTATTTTCCATATAATATAAATATTTGCTAGCCTGAACTAACTAATTTAAACAGAGTTGGAAACAATAATAAGCTAAGGATAAAAATAGCAACTAAAGCAGAAAACATTACTCCACCTGCAGCAGAATCCTTAGCTATTCTAGCGTAATCGTGATAAGTTTTGGGAACAATTAAATCTACTGCAGATTCAATCGCTGTATTTAATAATTCCATTGCGACAATTAACCCAATTGCTATTAGCATTACAGCAATTTGTACTGGAAGTAATTTTAAGATTAAACCCAATCCAATTTCTCCCATTCCTGCTATCAGATTATATTTAGCGCCTTTTCCAGCTATCAAAATTTCATAAATCATGATTATCCGTTTACCGGACAATTTTTTAGCCATCTACCGCCATAATAAATACTATTGATTATAGTTAATCTTGGCATCGAATATCTGCTAGTTCAACTTACTATTTTTGGCGTTGCTGATTTTGGGTATGATTTGAATTTTTTGGTAATTGCTAAACTATTCAATAACAAAGCCTTTGAGATTGTTCAATTTTTATTTTCATACCTTGATTCAGCAACGCCCTATTTTTTTAGATACCACTAGCAGAAATAATTATAACTAATAAGGGGGGTAAAATTAAATAACCAGCTACAAGTAAAGCCACTATTGCTGAAACTAATACAGCACCCGCAGCACAATCTTTAGCAATTTTAGCTAACTCATGGTAACTCTTTTTAACTGTTAAATCTACCACAGACTCAATAGCAGTATTTAACAGCTCCATAGCCATTACTAATCCTATTGTTAATACAATAACTACTGTTTCTATAGGCTGTAATTTCAGAAAAAGACTTAAGCCAATGGCAATAATACCAATAAAAGTGTGAATGCGAAAATTGCGTTGAGTCTTAAAAGCATAAGACAATCCTGTCCAGGCATATTTGAAGCTAATCAAAAGATTATTTGCTACTTTCCAAGACATTTCCCTGTCTAGTTTAGCTGTCTTTTGAGAAGTATTGAGCTTAGTAGTAGAGGAATTCTTGGACATGGGTATAAAAGGGGCATCGTTGTAGGAAATTGATGAGTCATTCATTTTCATAATGTACCTACCTAAGTTCAAATTTACAAGCAAGGACAAACAATATAATAATTGCTTGATTAACAGTCTATCCAAAAAGTTTAAGAAATCACTCTGAGTCTAGTATATTTTTCAGATTTATCTGTTCTTCAATGGTAATATCAACAGAATTCAGCAAAAATAACTGTTGTTTGAGCATTTGTCTCAAACTCTTTTCATCAGGATGATCCCATCCGAGGAGATGCAGAAAACCATGGGCAGCTAACCAAGCTAATTCTGTTGTTAATAGATGTCCCTGTTGTTTAGCTTGTCGAAAGGCGGTCTCAACGGAAATTATTATGTCCCCTAAGTACAGTGGTAAACTCGAATCTACTTCTTCTGGCTGAGGAAAATCTACTTCCAAAGCAGCAAAGGCTAAAACATCTGTGGGTTGATTCTGATGACGGTACTGACTGTTGAGGGTTTGAATTTCGCGATCGCCTGTTAAGCGTAGACTTAGTTCATAGTTTTGAGAAAGTGGAATATTTGGCTGTAGAATTTCCAGCCATTTTTGGAACCAGGTTGCCCAATCTGCGGCAGATATTGGGCCATTTGTTTGATGCTCATTGTGAACTTTCAAGTTCTCCACTTCTGACTGGGAGGATGACCAAAAACAATGCTGAATATTTACTTCCAGATACAATCCTACAATTCTCCTTTCCGTTAGAAAATTAGAAAATAATATATGTTATGTGATTTATCGTGTTAGGTAGGCCAGACCAACCAAAATACCTATTAGTCCAATAGTGGTCAGGGCAAAATGTTTTAAAGATGTGCCTCCCTTCTTAACCATATTTCTCATGGCTAGTTTTACATAACTAGGTTTAGGTTCCTGTGTGGGAAATGTTGTTTCTTTCTGCTCTTTTTCTGGCTCTTGGGTAGGTGAAGATAGATTAGTCATAAAAATCAATAAATAAATCTAATTTTTTTAGTTATGATTATTTTTCATCTAGGAGTTTTTAACTCAGATGAGTAAATTTATATTATCATAACAAAAATATTATTTTTTGTATAAGTTTTTCAAGATATATTTTACTAGTAAGGATTGAGCCGTCAGCTATCAGCTTTCAGCCTTGCTAGTTTGTTGAATTTGAATGAGGAATTAGGATTTATAGCAATCCGTGGATAGGTTGTGGGTAATTAAAAAGTCAATAAAAAAGTTGAAACTCCTGACTGTTCCTTGTTCTCTGTGCCCTGTTCCCTAAAAAGCAGTAAGATTTTTGCGACGAATAAAATAGGATTGCTATAGGTAGTGCGATAATTAAAAGTCTGGGCAAAAGCAAAAGCATCAGCTAAATTTAATTATTTAGGTTGATTTTTATTGCTAATAGCTGACCGCGAGCTAGCGGATACGGGGGAATATTACAAATAAATTGGATAATTGAAAAACATAATTCAGCTCTAAATATCTGATTTAAGATTTATTCCCTACCTAAGCTAAGACGGATTTTAAATGCGTCTTAGCAATTCAGAAGTTTGAAGTAGGGGTTATCATGTTAATTAAGCAGATAACAAATAACTGCTTTAAATGCACAAAAGCTTACCACCTACCGATATAAAACCTAGAAATTTATTTGTAGCAAACATTTATCAAATTGGTATTACATATTTTGGTGTTGGTGAATCAAGGTATGAAAATAAAAATTGAACAATCTCAAATATTTGTTATTCAATAGTGAGCGCAATTACCAAAAAATACAAATCATACCCTAAT
>JASJEE010000414.1 GCA_030064835.1 Microcoleaceae cyanobacterium MO_207.B10
TGACACATCTAAAATGGTGCGTTACGACGGATTTCTGAATCCTTTTCATCCATCTTAATTTCAGCCGTCTAACGCACCCTACAATTTTGCTACAATTTTGCTTCAAACCAAGCGCAAAAATGGGATTTGGTTACAACCGCTTCCAGCTTTGTGAGGTACACCTATAGCGGGCAAGATGCCCGCACTAGAGAGGTTTGAATATTAATATCTGTACTTCAGATACTGGGGCTATTAAAATCCTCAAGAAACAAATTTAATGCCTCAGTAGGTAAGTCTAAGCCTAGAGCATTTCCTGACATATCTGACACACCTAATAAATTTACTAAATTAGTCTGGGAATAATTTTCTAAAATTTCTATGGGTTCTAGAGAAAAACTTCCCTCATAATTCATTGCTCCACCCTCAGTTAGTGGGTCAAGACTACTGCTATTAATAGTCTGATTTTGACTAGTAACAGGATTTCCACTAGGATTGCCAAATCTAACAGGATCGAGACTAATATTACCATTAGGAACACTGGCAATTAAAGAGTAATTTCCGGCTAAACGTAGGTCTTCATAGGTGACACGCACCAGATAGTTAAAGTCTGGAGATAGAGTCAACTGGGAGGGAACCTGTATCGGAACACCACTCCCTGGTGTAATACCTGGCGCAATAGCTGTCACATCTGGTGGCACTCCCGGTCCAATTCTAGTGTTGACACCACCACCTCCATTATCATTGGCTGCAATTGGCACAACACTGTCATCAGCCACAAGTAGAGAATTTTGAGGAAGTTGGTAAACTTTAAGTAGAGGATCGAAACCACTATCATTTGATATTAGATCGATAGTTACTTCAGTGTTTGCTGGTGCAACCAATAGATAATCCTCTTTAAACTGAACTTCCCCGTCTACATTTCTAATAGCTTCATCATTGATATCTACCGTGCTATTAATTTCTACAGTAGTTAGCTGCGGAGTGAGGGGTGTTGGTGTTGGTTGTGGTTGTGGTTGTGGTTGTGGTTGTGGTTCTGGTGGCGGGTTAATATTCTCTGCACTTGCAGGAAACAGAGCTAACTCATAGTCACTCGCAACACCGGGAGCAGTCTGAAAAACATTGATAATATATCCCCCAGGGGTGGGGAAAAATGCCTGGAATGCTTCATTAGAAGCACCCACATTTTGACCGAGAGCAATGAAACCGCCATTAGTATCCAACACTGCTACATCAAGATTATCAGTAAGATTTTGTAGCGCTACACCTGAGATAATGGAACTGTCAACCGTAACCTGATAATAGTCTTGGGTATCAACATCACCGATGGTAGCCACACGAGTTATAGGCACTTGAGGAACTAAAGTCCCCAAAGGTGTCGGGGTATTGATGTCGTTATTACTGTTGTCAGTTAGGTTAGGAGGGTTGCCTAGAGTTGGGGGGTTATTAGGAGGGTTATTGGGAGGATTATTGGGAGGGTTATTGGTAGTATTAGAAATTAAATCTAGTTGGTAGTTTGTACCTCCTTGGGAAAAATCACTAAGTGGTTGAAAGACTTGTACCTGATAAGTTCCAGGGTTGAGAAAAACTGTAAAATTCTCTGGATTTGAACCTGGTTGACTACCAGCAGCACCAGGAATAGGATTGCCGTTAGCATCAGTTACTAAGATATCAGCATTGGTACTCAGATTGAAGAGGTTAAATTCTATTAATTGGGAGTCATTGAGATTAACAGTATAAGAATCAAAGCTATCTGCTCCTACGGTGCCAAGTAGTGAAACAGTAGAGGCTGATTCTATACTAATGGGGTTATTTATTTGAAGTGCGTTTATAACTGGTTCTTCCATTTGTTTGATTTGTTTGATTTGTTTAGTTTTGTTCACATATTCTTAAGTTATTGATACCGACAATAGACATTTTTAACTTAAGATATAACTTTTATTATAAGACTTTTTTTATTTTTAAAAGTTTCAGGTTTGTGGCAGATAACTAAATTGTTCAATAATTTTTAATAATTCTATACCACGATGATTACAAACATCTACTGAAACATCTTGAATGTGTTAAATTATACTTACTTATACTGACTTAATACTAAGTTAAAGTAGCTGAAATCAGGTACTCAATCAGTGAAATTAGGAAAAATAGTAAGCAAAGATCCCTCAGCAATTAGCCAGCCTCTTACAGAGGAACTGCGTTATCAGCTATTAACTTATTGTCAGCTAAAAGTGGGATTATTATAAAACTTTTTCTATTACTTCTTGGGCTAAACCAAAGGATAAAGTCATACCCGCCCCACTCAAAGCATTAACAATTGTTACCCCTGTTTCTGGTTGAGTAATAAACTCAGTTTGACCGGGAAGTTTGGCATAAACTCCATGCCAAGTTTCTGCAATTTCAAAAGAGGGAGCTTGGGCAAAATTTTGCAAGTAATCTAATATATATTGATTAATTTCTACCTTATCAAAAGGTTCTGGATTTAAACTATATTCATGGGAGTCACCAATAATTAATTCACCTGCTGCATTTTGTGACATCATTACATGAATTCCCCATTCCGGAAAATGAGGTGTTTCTGTTTCAATTCTGGTTTTCAGTGCTGCTAAAGATGGGCAATGGGCAAAAGAGGCGTAATGAGTTAAGGTTAGCCCCGCGCATAATGCTACCCTAGCCCGCCAGTTTTCGGGTTGGGGTATTGTTCGCATCATTTGTAATTTGACTTTCGTCATCCCACTGTTAGCATAAATCTCAGGATATAGGGTTTTAAAGTCAGTTCCACTGCAAACAAAAATATGATCTGCTTGCCATTTTTCTCCGCCCGCTATCAAATGGGGAGGGGAAATTTCTGTGACGACTGTGCCGAATTTAAAATCAACATTGTATTCTGCTGTCAAAAAACTGGGTATTTTCGCTATCGCTTCTCTGGGATCGACTATGACTTCTGTATTACTCCACAACGCCCCTAATAAACCGTCGGTAATGACTGCGGGGGTTTTGTCTGCTACTTGTTGGGGGGTGAGGAAGGCGACCTGGTTTTGCTCCCCAGTGGTTTTGAGAAATTCTTGGATCACGTCTAGTTCATCTTGTCGGTAAGCCAGATGTAAGGACCCACAGGGATCTAAATCAATACCTGCTTTTGCTCCGACTTCTAACCATTCTTCCCTTGATTTGAGGGCGCGATTGCGCAGTTTACCCATGGGCTGTCCTATTGGCCAAATCATCCCAAAATTACGAATAGATGCTCCTACTGCATAGGCGTTTCTTTCAAATACTACTACTTTGAGATTACGTTTTGCTGCTGCTAAAGCATGGGCTAAACCAACAATACCTGCACCAACAATTATCACATCTGCTTGATTAATTTTAGTCATTTATGTTTTTATTTTTATTAATTATCTGGGAATATTTTGAAAATATACAGCAAATTTCGGAGAAATGATGAAAATATTGTAGTGCCCGGATATTGCCCGCTCCGGGGTGTACTTCACGGGCAACGGGAAGCGCTGTATAAGCTACAGAGAACTAGATTTTTAGGAAATATAAATTAAGGTTAAACTGTAGCAAACTAACTCAGACTTTGAAATCATAAATTAGCAATTTTATCTTTTAATTCTGAGATAGATTTGAGTAAGCCATCATTAGAATATTCTGCTAATTGTGTTTCTGTATGACTGCCGTTTGTGACTCCAAAAACACGAAAACAATTTGCATTTATTCCTGCTCCTAAGTCAGAAGGAGTATCTCCTATTTTGATGACATTTTTTGGGTCTTTTATCTCTAATTTATACATAGCTTTTTGAATCATGTAAGGCGCTGGCCGACCTTCGTTGTGATAAATTTCTGTGGGAGTAATTGAGGCTTGAATTATTGTATTTTCTCCACCAAGATAATCGCTATTTAAACCTTTATCCCATCCTAAGCGGTTTAAGATAATATTAGTTACTTCTCGATAAAATCCTGTGGTTAGAGCAATTTTGATATTTTGCGATCGCAACCAGGAAAATATTTCTAAACATCCGTCGGTTGGTGATACTGGCTGAGTTTTGTAGTGATGTTCTAAAATTTCTTTAAACTTCACAAAGGAAGTCTCTACTTTTGTTGCATAATCTGGATTTTTTAGACCTATTTGTGTTTGCCAAAGTGTTTGAAAAACTAATTTTTTTGACCATCCCATCATTGAATTTACCTGCTCTGCTTCTGCTTTTAGTCCTGTCTGGGCAGCAGCTTCTAAAAAACAATTTTGGACTTCATTTTTGTCTTTTACTGTAGTACCTGCCATATCGAAAACTACTAATTTAATCTGAGACATAATTGGAATATTTTTTAATAAAACTGACATGATAATACCATGTGATTTTTGAAAAATATTTACTGTAGATATAGCACTTTCTGCTACCCATAAGCTAATTATGTTTATGGTTTTAGGCAATAGGGAATAGAAAAAAATATTTCCAATCTTTAATTATACATTATTAGTATGGAATCTGCTGTATCTGACATAATTTGGCTTTACTGGAATCTGATTTTTATCCAAATTACAATATATATTCGAGAATCATATTGTTAGTAATTGGGAAAATAATTAGAAGTTTCGAGAGAAGCGATCGCATAATTCCCAGATAGATTCTATATATGAAAATCTGATTGTCAATCTAATCGCCAGTCACACAACTTTTCCAATCAATATTTTCTATCAAATATTAGAATATTGTCAGTTAAGATATATTAAGATATAATTTAATTAATTAACCTTAAAGCTGATGGCTGAAGCCCGCAGTTCCGACCATAGGAGGCTAGCTGACGGCTGAATGCTTACAAAAATAGTCACTAAAATTACCCCTGCTTCAGAATTTTATCTGGCAGAAGAATACCATCAGCAGTATTTTGAAAAAAGCCAGAGTAACAGATTTAGCTTATTTTAATAAAAACTGATTTTGGATTGAAATTATTATTAGTATTATTACCATATTTATTGGGGAATTTAACCATGGTTATAAATAAGTAATTGCCCCAAGAGATTTAATTTTTTAGACTTGCCGATTAACTCACAAATGATAAAATCAATAATAATCCTTCATTCTCTAAAAAAGTTATGTTTTGCCCAATGGGACTTGACTGTCAAACTATGATAGGAGTCATTTATAATTGCCCTAACTTATCAGAATGTTTAGATAATTCTCCTCTAAATCGAAGAGAAGCAATTAGGCTTTATTTCCTGAACCAAGGAATTAAACCAGAAGATATAAAAATTAATGTGCCATCTCCTGTAGAGAACAATCCTTTTGATGATTCTTATTCAGAAAGTTCTACTTTTACCTATAATCTGGAAAGTGAAACCAGAGATAGAATTATTTTTGGCGCTCCTGTAGAATGGCAATACTCAATAGGAGGCGCACAACGCTTTGATAATTTAACTATAGAAAAGTTAGAACAATTGATTAGTCAAAGTTTTGCTAATCCATTAGATGCACAGAATTTTTCTCCCACAATTACTGAATTATTAGAATTTGCTCAAAGACAAGCTAACAAAGGTTTTGAATTTGTATTTGAAGGTTATGTAATTAGTCCACAACGTCGTGATTATCGAGTTAGTATTGATGGTTTAGTTTATCGGGGAACTTACTCTACAGAATTAATATTTGACTTTCAAGAATTTGTTGGTGAACCAGATGAAATTAATTTAGAACCCAATTATTTAAGAGCTTGGTGGGATTGAAATTATTGTAAAAGATGCTAATAGCTAATACCAGAATATTTATTTACAGCGCTTTTCGCTCTTGATGAACCACGTCGCCATCAACCAAACCTTGTAGGGACGTTG
>JASJEE010000415.1 GCA_030064835.1 Microcoleaceae cyanobacterium MO_207.B10
AGTTAAGCCACCCCTAACCCCTCCCAGGAGGGGAAGAAAGAAGAAGGAGAAAGTTTTTTTATCACTAATTATCCGGACATGATATTAATTGAATAACTTATATAGCGGATTCCACCTTCTTGAGGTACACCCACGCGGGGAAGATGCCCGCACTGGTAACATTTAATTATCAATATCTGTACCTCACACTTCTTGGGAAATGCTATATCATTTTAAGTTTATTCTTAAATATCTTGAATAGAACAAGATTCTGTTCGATTTTTATTCAAAAAGTTTCTAACTTTTTTAGAAGAAGAAGTTGAATCTGGAATTCGAGGATTCTTTGGTGGAAATAAAGGTTGATTTTTTGTAGTAACTTCTAATAAAGCAATAACATTTTATTTGATATTGTTCAGCTCTTGTCTTATTTCCTCCCAGTCTAAACCTTCTTCTATAAATATAATCAGTAAATTAATCCAACCACACCAAAATTTTGAGTAAATAAAAGAAGTGTTTTTGGCTTCTTTTTTGCTTTTTAACTCATCTTTATCTTGATTAAAAGTTGAAAAAACTTGGTTAAAATAATGCTCAAGTAAAATAGTTCCTTTTTCTACTAAAATATCTCTATCAGATAATTCAGCTATAGTAGAATTCAATAGTTTCTCATATCCATCCTTTCTGAGTTTAGTTGTATTAACTCTTGCTTTTGCGAGTTCTTTTATCTTTCTAATATTTGTAATTTTTTTGATGGCATCAATAATTATTCCAGCTTCAATAATACCTTTATTTGTTTTGTCTGATGCTATATCAAAAAAACCTCTAAAGTTTTGTCTAGTATTTAGAGTGACAATAATTTTTGTAGCAATTACTTTTGGATCGTTACTTCCTAATTCATAAGCAATTTTGTCTATATGAGCTATTTCTACTTTTGTTTGATTAAGATTGATTTCTATAAATACTCTGGCACTAAACTTAGTAATAATTTCTTGAATGTCAGTTATAAAAGAAACTGCCGTCACCATTATTTTACAATTATCTTGCATAATTGATTCAACCTTTTCATCAGCATAAGAAAATAATCTATGTTGACCATCAATTACAGAAATACTTCCGTACTTTTTGGGAATGTGCAAATAAAAATTATCATTTCCATCTTTCGTATATTTACATTCTTTAGATAAAATAACCAAAATATTAGATGGGAAAATAAAATCACACTCGGTTAATAAATTATCTCTTATTTTTTTTAATTTATCGGGATTTAAAGGTCTTTGATAATTATAGGTTGAATTATCCTGTAATGAAGGAAGTTCATCTTGTCTATACACATGAACTATATCTAGTATCTCGTATGGCGATATAGTAAATGTATATAAATCTGATAAAGTAGCATCGTTGTCTTCATAGTCTTCATATTTTTTACTAATTTGTTTATTGGTACTTCTAATTAGTTTATGATCTTTCTCATAGATTGAAATAGAATTATCTGTTCTATGAACGATAGAAAATTTATCTAAAAAATAGTTTCTAGTCCATCTTCCTATATTTTGAGAATATTCAGATAATCTAAGAAAATCTGATTTATAAAAGACAACTACATCTTCCACTTTCGCCAAAGTAATATCAAATCTTTCTTTAGTTGTAGTAATAAAAAATCCTTTAATTGACTCTATGTTTCTAAATTTTCTTATACCCTCTGGTTTAATACCTAAATTTTTCCAAATATCATCTGAAAATTCTAACTTTTTAATTATATTGATGTGATTTATAAACTTCTTATACTTTGCATTAATTTTTTCTGTATCTGTTCTTGATGTTATTTCACCTATTAGACAAACTTTATCTTTAGGTATCATGTAATCAAATTCAAGATGCTCATTTTCTCGATATCCTGACGTTATATTTTTTAAAGGAACTTGACCTAAACCATCAAAACAATCTAATCCAATAGCTCCAAAAATAGATGCCCCTGCTTCTTCTAGTTCTTTTCCTTGTAATTGTAAAAGTTTATCCATATTTTACAATGATGTATACATCAAAAAAATGCAAAAAATTATATAAAGATTAACATTTCCTCTCTTATTGTAGAATAAATTTTACCAATAATCTTTCACGATATAACTCAAAGAGAAAATATCAAATGAATATGATTCATGTATCAATTACTATTTTAATATATCCGGCGATCGCTAATCTTACTATCAAAATTTTGCTAATACTAATTCGATTTAATCTATTTCCCAATCTTCAGATTTTAATCCATTCTTATTGTCGAATAAATTTTACCAATAATCTTTCACGATACACCTCAAAGAGAAAATATCAAATGAATATGATTCATGTATCAATTACTATTTTAATATATCGGGCGATCGCTAATCTTAAACATCAAACTTTTGCCAATATCAATCCGACTTAATCTATTTCCCAATCTTCATATTTTAATCCATCAATTATAATAAATTCATTCACATCATGCGTCACCAAAACAAAATCATTCGCCAATGCAATTGAAGCAATTTGCAAATCGTAGACTCCTGACTCCTATTGCTGTTCCTTTTTTATTTAATTTATTCCGAATAAAACCTGCTATTTTTGCAGAGCTACTATCAAAATTTAGCAAAAAAGTAAATTTATTGAAAAAACGTTTTAACTTAGCAATCTTCTCAATCATTTTTTTGACTTCAATATGTTCCATAATATAACTCAAACTCAACCACTGTAAAAAGATAAATTTGTTGAGGATTTTCCTGAGCCAATTAATCTCTGCAAAACTGCTTGATTAGTATTACTAAGTAGTTTAATACAAGACATTAGTATCTAACAAATAACTCATAATAAAGGTTCTCTTTCCTGATATTCTGGTTGAGTTTCTCGCACTAAAGGTTCACCCTTCCAACCTCCTATAACCTCTTCAAAAAATCCCGGTTGCCATCCTTCATATTTTGGCTTAATTTCCACTTCATTTTCTCAAGCTTACTCTAAAATTACTGTAATTTATTCTGCAAAACTACGATTATTTTTTGCAGCCAAACTTTTTAATCTATCTATTAGATAAGGTTTGAGTTTTTCTAAAATAATTTGATTCATTTTTACTTATACTTACATCAATAATTAACTTAATCTTATCATTTTATTATTTCTACTCAAATTTTTATACCACTTAACAGCACAATCGGAAAAACGGTTTGCTTTAATAAAATTTATCTCTAAAAGCTAATTTTGCTCATTAAGTTGTGTAATTCCCACTATTACTAATAAATAATAAATAATAACTGATAACTGATAACTGAAATAACCGCTACCACTTAACCAAAATATCTTCAAAGTGGTAGCGATCGCCTAATTATGGTCTATGACTGCGACGAATTTCTGTAATTTGGTCTGCCATATCCAAAATGAGTTCCGGCATATTTGGCCCTGTTAAAATTACATCTACATGACGAGGACGTTTTTCCAAAAACTCTATAACCTCAGTCTCTGGAATTAAACCAAAATCAATTGCGACACTTAATTCATCAAGCACTACCAGAGAATATTTTCCTTCAGATATAACTGTTTGGGTATAGCTCCACAAATCTAGCAGTGAGCTTTTTTGAGTTTCATCCAGTTCAGAACTGTTAATACAACCAGGGACACTACAACGCACCCAATCTAAATGTTGTCCCAGTTGCACTGGATGCTCATGTCCTTGTTGTAGCCCCCCTTTAAGAAATTGTACAATCAATACTGACGTACCCTGGCCAGCTATTCTCAATGCTTGAGCCATGACATCCGTAAAAAAGTTACGGTGGCCACTAGTGAATACTTGAATCAGACCCGGAACAGTGTAGGGTGAGTCACTCGGAAAATTTAGAGAAGGGGTTTGTAATTGTGCGACCATAGAAAAATTAATGTTTATAAATATGTTTTGAGGACAAATGCTGTTTTGCCAGTTGATGAGCTGGACTTGAGCTGATCATTTTGCCAGGGGCATTTCACAATATATAGTGTTTCTTTTTATTGTATTACAAATTAAACGCTATATATATGTCCATTCTAGGTAATGGAAGAGATATAATCTTATCTTCACATATATAAAATAATCAAGTAATTATTGGGGTGTTGTGAAACTAATAATTTTAGGTGGTCCAGGAGCAGGTAAAGGAACTCAAGCCCAATGGTTGTGTGGTTATCTGCAAATTCCTTTGATTTCTATTGGTGACCTTCTCCGAGAAGCGATCGCTGCTCAAACAGAATTAGGCCAAGAGGCACAACCCTATGTGGAAAAAGGGGAGTTAGTGCCAGACGAGACTATGATAGAATTTGTCCGTCAACGGCTTTTAATGTCTGATGTGAGTGATGGTTGGCTCATGGATGGTTATCCAAGAACTGCTTTCCAAGCAGAGGAATTAGATTTTTTACTGGATGATTTGGGACAAAAGCCAATCGATGGGGCAATTTATTTCAAGGTATCAGAGAAAGTATCTATAAGTCGATGTCTGGAGCGATCGCGACAGGACGATCGTCGAGAGATTATTCAGCGACGGATTGAGTTATTCTATCAACGTACTATACCAATTTTGGAATATTATGAATATCGTCAAAAATTACTCACTATTGATGGAGAGCAACCAGTCACTCAAGTTCAACAGCAAATATTGGAAAAATTAAAATTTTTATAGCCCATCAAAAATTACCGAATAAATTAAGCTTTAAAGCCTCTGCTTTCAAGGATAAACAAGAAAATTTTTCCTTTGAGTAAATCCTTTTCTTTTCAAGGAGAGGTAATTGTTAATTATTAATTATTAATTGTTAATTATTGAATTATGTCTTGGCAACGTCCCGATCATAGAAAAGCAAACGAACTACGTCCAGTTAGTTTTGAGTTAGATTATACTAAATTTGCTACCAGCTCCGTTTTAACCAAGTGTGGTGAAACTCAAGTGCTTTGTACTGTCACCATTCAGCCAGGAGTACCAAAATTTTTAGCTGATACAGGTCAAGGTTGGTTAACTGCAGAATATAGAATGTTACCCGGTGCAACTCCCCAACGTCAACAACGAGAATTTATGAGATTATCTGGTCGCACTCAAGAAATTCAAAGGTTGATCGGGCGTAGTTTGAGATCGTGTATAGATATGAAGGTATTGGGGGAACGCACCATCATAGTTGATGCTGATGTTTTGCAAGCAGACGCAGGTACTCGCACTACTTCTATTACTGGGGGTTTTGTGGCAGTTGCTCATGCTATCAATAAGTTGATGCAGCAGGGAGAGTTAGAGCAATCGCCTATTTTGCATCAAGTCGCTGCTGTTTCTGTGGGTTTGTTAGAGGAGGAGCCATTTTTAGATTTGAATTACACTGAAGATGTGGCTGCAGATATTGATTTTAATGTGGTAATGAGCGATAAACCTGCTTTAATTGAACTTCAGGGAACTGCTGAAGCTGGTAGTTTTAGTCGTACTCAGCTTAATCAAATTTTGGATTTAGCAGAAGCAGGAATTCAAGAATTGTTTGCTGCACAACGTCAAATTATATCTTGAAAAAGCAATAGACCTCTGGTGGAAAAGATATAGATTTTTTGCAGGAGTAGGGAACAGGGAACAGGGAACAGGGAACAAGTAATATTTTTTTATGAAAAAGGCAGGAAAAAGAATTTTTTATCGTGACTTTTTCTTCCTTTAGCTGATATAACTAAGAGGTTTATTTATTTTCCGGGCGTTGCTGATGCGTGGGTATGATTTGTATTTTTTGGTAATTGCGCTCACTATTGAATAACAAATATTTGGGATTGTTCAATATTTTATTTTCATACCTTGATTCAGCAACGCCA
>JASJEE010000416.1 GCA_030064835.1 Microcoleaceae cyanobacterium MO_207.B10
CCCATCTCCCCATCTCCCCATCTCCCCATCTCCCCATCTCCCCATCTCCCCATCTCCCCATCTCCCTACAGTCCCGGTGCTTCGTTTACCATTACTATGCACCACTACCGTTTTATGATAGTTAAACTAAACTGAAAGCATAAGCAAATTCTGACTCTTGTACGGGCGAACTGCAGTTTTGCTTGGCATCATCAAACGCCCCTACTACCAAAATATTACAACTAAAATAGGATTGCTATATATGAAATTGGTATAAATATTTTAAGGTTTCTCCAACACAAAACTCTACCCAATAAATTGTAGTTTTCCGAAGCATTAGTGATTATATAGAGAGAGCCAAAAATGTAAAAATGCCAAAGCAAACTGCTATGATTTTTCTGTGGTGGAACACTTCAATTTTTAGACTACTAATCTCAATTTGAATTTGATCTAATTTGAAAAACGTGGTGTGCGTGTTCTAGGGGTTTGTAGACGCGGAGCTGCTTCTGTTGAGTATCCCCCATCATAAATTTGAGTAAATCCTAATTTATTTGTTTCCAAAACAAAAACAACACCTAAGCTTTACTGACTGAGTGACTTCCTTCCATTTTTAGATTATCTCTGGAGCTGTACTCGGTCATTCGATAAACCTGAGTTACATTGCTCCCATTTTACTACTTGAGGAAGTATCAGTTTTCGAGCTAGGTGTTGCTTTTGAGTATTTAAGGAGACAGATTTTATTCGATTTAACAGCTTTTTAACCTCCTGAGTTGCTGAAATATTCCTGATTATTTAATCGATTTTAAATGGAGTGAAACTCAAATATAAACTTGAGAACTTTTTACTCCCGTATCGCTACAACTTGAGGAATTATTCGCTCCTGCCAAAGGAGTTGCTGTTGCTGAATCAAACAGATGACTATACTTAACAGTGTTTTTTAACCTCCTTACTTTCACGTCAACAACTTAACTAAATTATTAAGGTTGCCAACAACCTTTTTCTTTCTCAACAAATACTTGTGCTTTTCACACTAAATATTGAGTTATACCTCCTGGTTAAGAAGATTAGGTTTTTTATGTTTGAAGCTTGATTGCTTCTATGACTAATTTAACACTTTCCCTAGTAATTACAAGCTAACTTAATTAAACTTTACTTTTGGTTTGCTAATCATCTTTTTATCCAAAATTTATCCAAATTATCTTAATTTTTGATAAATTAATATACTAGGGATACTGGGGAGACTTTGACTTTTTTTGGTTTATATTAAATTACAGATTTTTTACCAGTTTTTTCCATACAATAACACCCATCTATACTCACAAAATTACTTCCTTTTTTCCTCTTCAGGGATTGGATGTCTACTGGCAATAATAACCACTTGACGCTCCACTAAATATTGAGGAAGTATTCGTTTTCTAAATGGGTGTTATTCTGATTTTCGATAGAGACAGATTTAAACTTAAACAGCTTTTTTTTACCTCCTGAGCTGAGTGATTTCCTCTATATTAATTCATCTGAATGGAGTTAGACTCGTTCAAAAACTTAAGTTCATTGCTCCCCTACAGTCATTTGAGGAAATATCAACCACTACGGGTTGCTGTTGTCTGAACTGACAGATGAAGAATAGATTAAACAGTTTTTTGTTACCTCCTGAAGTTGTCATTTCAACTTTTAACATCTGCCGAAGAAGTTTTCTTCCTTCTTCTATATTTTTAATTTAGCACTATCAATTTACTATGCAAGTTAATTTAACGAAACTTCACCTAATAGATTTTGTGTACTCTTTGTATTGTAAATATAGATTAAATTTTAGTTAGATTTACCATATAATGAAAATCTAGCTAAATCTCATAGATTATAATAATTTAGTCGTTTGGAAAATTAAAAAAGGTTATGTTAAGAATTGAAAAAAAATATAAGTTAAATAACCATAACATGGTATATAATTAATGAGTTGATGAAAAAAGCGATCGCTTTCGGGCAATATTATCCGCTGCCTAAAAGTCAAAAGTATTAGTTAATTGATGAATTAAGTGGCGTTGCTTCACCAAAAGTATTTTTCCTTCTCGACGAATGAAATTAGCAGTTAGAAGCTTGTATCTAATAGACATCTGGTGATCATCAAAAATCAAATCAATTATCGCCTATAAATCATCAATTATTTCCCCCTACTCCCTACTCCCTCTTTTCCACCAGAGGTATAATTGATTTTTTGATCAAAAATCAGCTGCTTGTGAATATTTTCTTGTGATTGAAAATTAGTTGTCCTACAGCCGTAATTGTGAGAATGTATATTTTTTCCCAAACCTCCCACACTTCTCACACTCCCCATCTCCACACCTCCCCATCTATCCCAACAACTCTAATCAGTATTCAACCAAATTTGATATGAGAGCTGAGGTGCTGAGGTGCTGAGGTGCTATTTCAATCGTGGTCATAATGACGCATAATTATGGGATTCTAGTAGTATATAAACTGCTATATAGATAAACATCTAAAGTCTAAAAAAGCTAATATCAAAAAAATTAACTGGCCCATAAGCATAATGTTAAAAACATCAGTCCCATCCCTGCGAGAACAACAACACCCCCTAGTTTGCCAACTAGCCGACACCATAGAAGCAGTTTGGCAACGCTACCTAGACCTACAACCTTATTACCTACCCGAAGAACTGGGGTATGTAGAGGGCCGTCTGGAAGGGGAAAAACTGACAATAGAAAATAAATGCTATCAAACCCCCCAGTTCCGGAAACTACATCTAGAACTGGCCAAAGTAGGCAAAAGTCTAGACATTCTGCACTGTGTTATGTTTCCGAGGACAAATTACGCTCTACCCATGTTTGGCACAGATTTAGTGGGGGCAAAAGGCCAAATAAGTGCAGCGATCGCTGACCTATCACCCCTAAGTCAAGACAGAAAACTAGCAGAAGTCTATAACTACCAACTCCAAACCTTACCAGTAAAAGAATTTTCTCATCCGCGCCAACTACCAGAATGGGGCGAAATATTCTCAGAATTTTGTGTATTTATACGACCTACTGATATAGATGAAGAACAAAAATTTCTATCAATAGTCGAATCTTACCTAGAAATACACTGCCAACAAGCGATCGCCCAAAAACCAGTTAGCCCCGAAAAACAACTAGAAATTCTCAAAGCTCAACGGCATTATTCTACCCAACAGAGACAAAACGACAAAACCCGCCGAGTCTTAGAAAAAGCCTTTGGACAAGAATGGGCAGATTATTATTTAACCACCGTATTATTTGACAGCCCAGAGTGACGTACTAATACCATTTCACGGAAGTCAGAAGTCAGAAGTTTGATAGGGGAGCCGTCGGATTGGCGACGTAGAGAAGCTGGAATCGCTCGGCTAAAAACTTTGACAATACAATAGTTTCAGGCAATTATTTGACATTTAGACTTGGAAACTATTTGTGACATCCTGAAAGTGAATTGGTATCAATAGAAAGAAATAATAGGTTTACTACGATTGAAGCACGACTAACTATAAAGCTGAGATTTGAGATAAAATCCCTGGTTTTTCTTGCTTTTGACTTTGAAACTTTGACTTTTGACTTTGATAAACCCCCTAACTCCTCCTGCTAGCCTAGAAGAGGAAATCTTCTTGATTTGTCAATATTTACGAACCGCCCTAATTAATTACATTCAGGGTATTATGGGCATTCCTAATCAAAATGGCACAGGATTCAAAGTCAAAACCGAGCATATTATTTAAACCCTCAAACAAATGGGTTGCTATTTTTAGTGTTTCAGCACTAGCCTTAGCAGCATTCGGTGTATCTCAGGAGTCTCAAATTATCCCATCCAAATTAACTACCCCAGCTCCTAGTCCCACTGCCACTCCAGAAGCAGTAAAATCTTTAACAGCCTTGGGGCGTATCGAACCCCAAGGAGAAGTAATTCAGTTATCTGGGCCTTCCTCAGCCGAAGGAGCCAGAATCCAAGAATTGTTAGTAGAAGTTGGGAATAAAGTCCGCAAAGGAGAAATAATTGCTGTATTGGATAGTCGTCCTCGGCTCCAAGCTGCTTTGACTGAAGCTCAAAAAGAAGTAAAAATTAGACAGGCCCAATTAGCAAAAATTAGGTCTGGAGCTAAACAAGGAGAAATCGAAGCTCAAAAAGCCGAAATAGCTAAACTACAAGCACAGTTGCAACGGGAAACTGAGGCTCAAGAGGCGAATGTGGCTCGACTCCGCGCCCAATTACAAAGGGAAAATGAGGCACAAGAGGCGAATGTGGCTCGACTCCGCGCCCAACTACAACGGGAAACTGAGGCCCAAGAGGCGAATGTGGCTCGACTCCGCGCCCAACTACAACGGGAAACTGAGGGAGAAACTGCCAGAGTTGCCCAGTTTAAGGCTCAGTTAAATAGACAAAGGGAAGCTCAACAAGCTAATTTGGACAGACTCAAAGCTCAACTTCAAGGAGAAATTGCTTCTGGGGAAGCTACAGTAAATCGTGTAGAGGCAGAGTGGCAGAATGCACAGGTAGAGTATCAGAGGTATGAGGAACTTTTTAATCAAGGTGTGGTTTCGGCTTCTCTGTTTGACAGCAAGGGTTTAGAGGTGGAAACTGCTGGGGCACGACTCCGGGAAGTTGAGGCGGTTTTGGATCGGAATATACAGACTTTACAACAACAGATAATAGAGGCTGAAGCCGATCTTAATCGTACAGTGGAAACGGGCCAAGAACAAATTCGCGAGGCGGAAGCTAATCTCAACCGCACTAAAGAAACGGTGAGGGAGCAAATTCGCGAGGCGGAGGCTAATCTCAACCGGGCTAAAGAAACGGTGAGGGAGCAAATTCGCGAGGCGGAGGCTAATTTGAATCGTACTATTGAAACTAACCGGGAGCAAATTCGCGAGGGGGAAGCTAATCTGAATCGTACTATTGAAACTAACCGGGAGCAAATTCGCGAGGCGATCGCTACTTTAGATAAAATTGCTGAGGTACGTGCAGAAGATGTTGAAGAGGCTCAAGCTACAGTAGAACAAGCGATCGCTCTGGTGGAAAAGGCTCAAGCTGAGTTAGATTTAGCTGTGGTGAAGTCTCCTATAAATGGTCAGGTTTTGGAGGTTAATACTCGCCCAGGGGAACGAGTGGAGAATGATCGGGGGATAGTGGAGTTAGGTCAAACTGAGCAAATGTATGTGGTTGCTGAGGTTTATGAAACTGATATTAAGCGGGTGCGTATTGGTCAAAAGGCGGTTATTTCTGGTGATAGTTTTTCGGGTTCCCTAGAGGGGAGTGTTGAGCAAATTGGGATGCAAATTGGTAAGAAGGATGTGCTTGATACTGACCCTGCTGCTGATACGGATGCTAGAGTTATAGAGGTGAAAATTCGTCTTGATTCTGATAGTAGTAAAAAAGTTACGAGTTTGACTAATTTACAGGTGGATGTACAAATTTATTTTTGAAGTGAAAAGGGGATAAGTTTAGAGCATTTTTATAAAATATCACTACATTGTTAGGTTTTAGCTGGTGGGTTTTAGGTTTTAATAGAAGAAGTGCAAATCTTCTCATCCTTTGGCAAAGTATTTTTACAATAAAATAGTTGTTGAATTTGGTATTATTTTTCTATAACTTAAAGGAAATAAACTTCAAAATATATTACTAATTTTACCAGTAAAACATTATCTCATACCAAATCCGGGTTAAACACACCCGTTTTCAGCAAACTACGAAAACCCTGTAGAGACCTTGTGTGCAAGGTCTCTACAGTTTGGGATATAATACCAAATTGATAAATGTTTGCTACAAATATTATCAATCTTGGGTGTCGGGTGT
>JASJEE010000072.1 GCA_030064835.1 Microcoleaceae cyanobacterium MO_207.B10
CTTGAAAAGAAGAGGATTGACGAACAGGAAAATTTTTATTTATTATCCCCTTAAAAGGGGAGGCTTTAAACCACAATATTTCGGTAAGGAAGAAGGAAGAAGGAAGAAAGAAGAAGCTTTAAGAAAAGGAAAAATATTACATAAGTTGTAGATATTTCCACGGCTTTTAGACAAATAATACCAACGGACATGATATCAGAAGTTAAATTATTACTGTTTATTATCTCTAACAAACTACTAACATGGGACTAATATTATTTATTCAAGGGCGTGCTTATGCACTGTTCCAAAATCTCGGAACTCTGGCCTTATTATTAATTCTTTTACCATTCAATTTATTGAAGGTAATACCCTCACTATTGTGGAATTTTATTACCAAACCATTTCAAAAAAATGTAGGGGTTTTGTCTCCAAACCCCGACAAACCTAAAAACATCTTAATTACGGGTGCAAAAATGACAAAATCTTTGCAACTTGCCCGTTCATTTCATGCAGCAGGTCACAAAGCTTTTCTATTAGAAACAAATAAATATTGGTTATCAGGAAATAGATTTTCTAACGCCGTTGCAGGTTTCTACACAGTACCTGCACCAAATAAAGATTGGGATGGTTATTGTCAGGGATTATTAGAGATTATTAAAAAAGAAAATATAGATGTATTTATTCCAGTATCTAGTCCAGCAGGAAGCTACTATGAATCTTTAGCAAAACCGCTTTTATCTGAATATTGTGAAGTCTTACATTTTGACACAGAAATTACTCAAATGTTAGATAATAAGTTCACATTTATCGAAAAAGCTAAAAGTTTTGGTTTATCTGTACCAAAATCATTTTTAATTACAGACCCACAACAAATTCTCAATTTTGACTTTGCTGCTGATGGCAGTAAATATATTCTAAAAAGCATTCCTTATGACTCAGTGCGTCGTTTAGATATGACAAAATTGCCCATGAATTCGAGAGAAGAAATGGAACAATTTCTTAAAGGTTTGCCTATTACTGAAGAGAAACCTTGGATTATGCAAGAGTTTGTGAAAGGCAAAGAATATTGTACCCATAGCACTGTTAGAAAAGGGAAAATCAGACTTTATTGCTGTTGTGAATCATCAGAATTTCAAGTAAATTATGACCATGTTGATAATCCTCAAATTTATGATTGGGTAGAAAAATTTGTTAGAGAATTAAATATTACTGGGCAAATTTCCTTTGATTTTATTCAGACAGAAGATGGTCGAGTTTTTCCCATAGAATGTAATCCCAGAACTCACTCAGCAATTACAACTTTTCACGACCATCCAGGGGTAGCAGATGCTTATTTAAAAGATAGTCAAAATGATAATGAAACCCCAATATTACCACTACCAAATAGTAAGCCTACTTATTGGACTTACCATGAATTATGGAGACTGACAGGCATTAAATCATTAGAGCAATTCCAAGCATGGATTAAAAGAATTACTGAAGGAACAGATGGTATTTTTCAAGTCAATGACCCCTTACCATTTTTGATGGTACACCACTGGCAAATTCCTTTACTTCTATTAGGTAATCTGCAAAAATTAAAGGGGTGGATGAGAATAGACTTTAATATCGGGAAACTGGTAGAATTAGGAGGAGATTAAATAAGCGTTTAGCTATTAGCGGTCAGCTATCAGCATAAATAGGAAGTTACAAGTGAAAAGTAAGATTTTATGAACCGAAAAGTTTGATAACTGATAACTGAAATAACCAACCTTCTACATTTCAAAAGCTAGCAATTTTTATGGAAAAACAAATTTGGATTGCGATAACATTTATTGCCTTTTTACTATCATTTACAGTAGTAGGCATTTACTCTGCAACCCAAAAACAAAACACAACAACAGATTACTTACTGGCCAGTAGAAATGTCAATCCCTGGTTAACAGCACTATCAGCGATGGCAACTGGTCAGAGTGGGTATATGTTTATTGGTGTGATTGGTTTTACCTACAAAATCGGATTTTCCTCTATTTGGATACCCGTCGCCTGGGCAATAGGAGACTATATTGCTTGGTGGTTAGTATTTAAAAGGTTAAGGTTAGTTTCTCAGCAAACAAACTCAGATACAGTTTCCTCATTCTTAGGTCAAGAAAATCTGGAGGAAAAAAATCAAGGGCGCTTAATTACAATAATTTCAGCATTAATTATTATAATATTTCTTGGTACTTATGCCTCCGCTCAATTGGTAGCAGCAAGCAAAGGACTAAATGCTATATTTGGCTGGAACTATCAACTAGGGATTATTATAGGAGCTGTAATTGTAGTTGCCTACTGTTTTTCAGGAGGTATTCGTGCTTCTATCTGGACCGACTCTGTGCAGGCAGTTTTAATGATAGGATCTTTATGGATCTTATTTATAATAAGTTTAATTGCCTGTGGAGGGTTTGGAGAACTTTGGGTCAAACTTAATGCCATTGACCCCACCCTCACAAATTGGATACCTGCTAATTTACCTTGGGGATTTTTTCCTTACCTTTTAGGATGGTTAGTGGCAGGGGTAGGTGCCGTTGGTCAACCTCATATATTAGTGAGAGCAATGGCAATCGACTCCGCAGATAATATAGCCTTAGCTCGTAACATAAAATTTGTCTGCGGTCAAATGAATTCTGCTACAGCTTTTGGGATAGGATTAACTGCAAGAGTTTTGTTGCCCGACTTAATGACATCAGGAGACCCAGAGTTAGCATTACCTAATTTATCTATAGAATTATTGCCAGCAGTTTTGGTAGGATTGATGTTAGCAGGACTATTTTCAGCAGCTATTTCGACAGCAGATTCCCAAATTTTATCATGTTCTGCTGCACTAAGTCAAGATTTAGTTCCCAGTGCTGCTCACTCTTATAGAAAGGCTAAAATTGCCACCCTGGTTGTCACCGCTATTGTATTAGCGATCGCTCTAGGAGCAGATAATAGTGTATTTGGTTTGGTAATTTTCTCTTGGTCAGTTTTAGCTTGTGGTTTAGGTCCATTATTAGTATTGCGGGTGTGGCAAAAACCTGTAAGTGTGGAAATAGCAATAACAATGATGATTGCTGGTATAATTGTTTCCATGCTCTGGAAGTTAGGGCTTAACCTATCAAGTGCTACTTATGAAGTATTTCCCGGTATGGCAGCAGGCTTTATTGTTTATGGGATTGCTAATTTTCTGATTAAGCCTAAAAACTTCAGTAAAGAATAAAATTATACTAAATTATTGTGTATTGAGATTTTATATTCCCTATTAGGCATCTCCAAAAATAAAAAATGAAATTAATTTAAGATATGAAATCAAGAATTTCATTCCCTATTCCCTATTCCCTATTCCCTATTCCCTGACTAAAGATGAACGCTCAAGCCAAAGTATTACAATTCAACCATTTATCACTATTACCGATAGACTCCTTAGCTGCATTATTTGGTAGCATGGTTTGCCTATCCTTAACACCAATTTTCATCCGTTTCAGCGAATATGAACTTGGTCCAAATGCTACAATATTTAATCGTTTTTGGATTGCAGCAATAGCCTTTGGGTTACTCAGCCAATTACTAACGGTGCGTCGCCGAAAACGAAAAAATGAAACTAAAATTGAACCAGAGAAACCCCATCTAGCTAACACAGCAAAGCTACTGATAGCAGATGGGGTTCTTTTATCTATTGGTTTGATATTCTGGTCTTGGTCTCTAACTCAGACAACCATTGCTCACTCTAGCATTATGCATAATTTAGTGCCGATCTTTACTGTCTTAGGAGCATGGTTAGCTTTGAGTCAGACCTTCGATCGCCGATTTCTACTAGGTATGTTTGTAGCGATCTGTGGTTCCGCCTTATTAGATATAAATGACCTTTTATCATTCAGAATTAGCGAACAACTACTAGGAGATTTAGCAGCCTTACTTTCAGCAGTATTTTTTGGCATACACCCACTCATCGTTCAGAAACTTCGGACTCACTTAAGCCCAGTCACAATTATGAGTTGGTCTTCAACAACCAGTGCTTTATTGCTCTTACCTGTAGCTCTAATTGCTGAGAATCAACTTTTTCCCAATTCATTAACTGGTTGGCTTGCAGTTATTGCTCAAGCTCTTGTTAGTCAAATGCTAGGTATAGGGCTATGGGCCTATTGTTTGAAAAAATTATCTGCTGGGTTTACTAGCTTAGTTGCATTATTTATTCCGGCTCTTAGTGCGATCGAAGGTTGGGCAATTTTCTCAGAAAATCTTAACCTATCGACTTTGCTAAGTTTCTTGATAATTTTATGGGGAATGTATTTAGCAATCTCTAGTAAATCTGCTCTCAACTCAGAAGTTGAGTCTTCTCATTAAATATAAGTTTAATTACTGCATCTACCAAAATTTTCTCTTAATGTATATATCTTTGATATTTGCAATTAACAATTAATTAAAATTAATATTTCTGGACTAACAATCAAAGTTACTATTGAATTAGCAGAACAATAGAGAATAATTAGTAATGAAATTAGAAATAATTAATCAAAATCAACACTCGTCCTCAGCTACAATCCCTACATTACGGGTATTACATCTAGCTGGCTCCTGTGTTTCCAACTTCTATTACAACCTATCAATACTCTATGCTAAAGAAGTAGTGCAACCAGTAGGTGTCAGTAGTTATTATGCAGTGGTACATCCTGATGGTCTTTGGCAGTTGGGAACATCTTTAGACTCATTATCGGAAAAAATGTCACTTCAGGATATGACACCGCGACTACCTCAGATTGATGTTGTAGTTCCCCATATGTTCTGTTTTCCTGGCATGACCAGTTTCCGAGCATTTTTTGAGGATATTCTGGGTATACCTGTAGTGGGTTCACCATCTCATTGTACCTCACTAGCAACTAACAAAGCTCAGACACGCAGCGTTGTGTCTGCATCTGGGGTACGAGTGGCTAAGGCGCAGCAACTAAGGCGGGGAGATACTTTAACAATGAAGCCTCCTTTTGTGGTGAAACCGACTTCGGAAGACAACTCTTTAGGCGTGACATTGGTGTGGGATGAATCTCAGATAGAAGCAGCATTAGATAAGGGTTTTGAATTAGATGATACTTTGTTAGTTGAAGATTATATTCCTGGAAGAGAATTGCGTGTGGCTGTGGTTGAGCGTGAGGGTGAGTTGCAAGTGTTGCCGATGATAGAGTATTTAGTCACAGAAGAACACCCCATTAGAACGGTGCATGATAAATTGGAACTTCAATCTGACGGAACCCCTGGAAAGCAACCTGAGAAACCTACAGTCAAGCCAGTTTGTCCGGCGAATGTTACCCCAGAGTTATTTGAGAAATTAGGGAATGCAGCTAAAACGGCTCATATTGCATTGGGTTGTCGCGATTATTCTTTGTATGATTTCCGGGTACACGCGGAAACCAATGAACCCTATTTGTTGGAAGCAGGCTTATTTTGGACTTTTGGAAAAATAAGCATGATTACGCGGATGCTTCAAGCTGATGGGCAAAGTTTGGAAGATGTGGTTTTGGAGTTGTGGAGTGCAGCAGCAGGAAGAACTCGCGTAGCTTGTGGTTCGTTGTTTAAGTGGAATTAAAGCAGGTGTTAAACAGATTAAAAATAGATGAGGAGATGGGGAGATGGGGAGGTGGGGAGGTGGGGAAAGAAACTGGGTTGATTCCCCTGATTATTTTCAAATCACAAAATTTCCTGAATTTACCCGGTTTCTGAGAACAATAAAACTTACTACTTAACTACTTAAAGATGTTATCTAGGAACAACATTTCAGAAACAAACTCCTCCCTAAATTATCCTACCCTCGGTATTATAGGTTGTGGCAATATTGGAGGGCGACAAGCTGCTAATTTTCTCGCCCACGGTTACTCAGTTTATGTCTATGACATCAATTTAGATAGAATGGCAGAGTTAGAATCTTTGGGCGCTCATGTTACCCATAGTTGTGCTGAGGTTGCTACCTATTCAGATGTAATTTTTACTTCTCTACCTACTCCTGCTGATGTTGTCAGTGCTGTATTGGAAGGAGAAAAAAACCTGAGTCAAGGATTGCGAAGTGGTAGTATTTATATAGATATAACTACTAATTCCCTAGAAACAATATTTAGACTTCATAAGGCTATGGAGGAACTGGGGGTTGAGATGTTAGATGCTCCTTTTAATGATTGCCCTGAAGGTGCAAAAAGTGAGGGAGGTATGGGTTTAGCTGTTATGGCAAGTGGTTCAAGGAAAACTTTTGAGCGAGTCGAATCGATACTCAAGCTGATGGCTGACCGCGTTCTCTATTGTGGAGAAGTTGGTAATGGAACTCAATGCAAACTTATTCATAATGCGGTGAATGCGGTTGCCGTTCAAGCAGTTACAGAAGGCATTACACTAGGTTTAGCCCAGGGACTACCGTTGCAAACTATTTGGGATGCTTTGCGCTTCGGTGCTTTTGGTCAGAACGCTGGAGATATTCATGGTTTGCCTCACTATTGGTTTTCCCGACGTTGTGATGACTTGTCTGAGCATCCTGACTTTACTGTTAAATTACTGCATAAAGATTTGCGACTAGCTCTAGAGATGGCTAGTCAGCAAAGTATATCTGTTCCTCAGTTGAGTTTGACACTTAAAGATTATGAAGAGGCAGTGCGTAGGGGATTTTCTGATTATGCTACTACTAAAGTTCGATATTTGCAGGAAGAGCGAGCTAGAGTAGTTGCTAAAGTTACAGAGGACGATCGCTTCTGAATAGTTGGGGAAGTCTGGGAAGAGTGGGGAGGGTGGGGGGAGATTGAATGATAAATATATAATAGATATCTGGTGAAAATCAAAAATAGAATCAATTCTTATCCATAAATTAATTATCAATTATATTATTTTCGGATAATCAGTGATAAAAAAACTTTTTAATTCGGTATAAAAAAAATGTTTGCTCTTCAGCTATTGCTAAATCTTTCTAATTTTCTAAAAATTATATAAACGATGAATAATCAAGGTGTTTCTACTTTCAAATCACTTTCTATCTCTCACATACAGCAAGCAAATTGGTTTCTGTATAAGTTCAATCCAACGGGTTTTGCAGATAAAATATCTATAGCAATTAAGATAAAATATTCTATAGATATTGAAGCCGTTAAAAATACACTCGAAGTATTAATTGAACGTCATCCTATTCTCCGCAGTTTATATGCTGAAAAAGATGGAAATCTAATTTCAGAAATTCGGGAAAATGTTGAAATTAACTGGGAAGAAATAGATGCTTCATCCTGGAATAATACAGAATTAAATGAACAATTATCGGAGCGACTAAAGCTTCCTTTTAATCTGGAAACTGGTGGAGTATTTCGGGCTTGTTTATTTAGTGTTTCGGCAACAGAAAATATTTTGTTGCTGACTCTGCATCAAATAGCAGGCGATCGCCATTCCCTATCAATATTAGTAGATGAGTTTGTAACTATTTACGAGTCAAAAGTTAATAATATTAGCTCAAATTTGCCTTCACTAAATACTACTTATACAGATTATGTTGATAAAGAGTTAGAATTTCTGAATAGTTCGTCAGGAAAAGAAATTGGCGATTATTGGCAGGAAAAGTTAGGGGATGATTTACCTATCCTAGAATTACCAACAAGTTTTTCTCGTCCGAGTCTGAGAACTTATAATGGTGCTGCTTTAAAATCAACTATCAACTCCGAATTAACTCAAAAAATTCAACAATTAGCAAAAACCCTAGAAGTAAAACAGGAAGAGATAATATTAGCAGTATTTAAAGTTCTGCTTTACCGCTACACAGGAGAAGAAGATATTCTGGTTGGTTTATTACAAAGTCTAGAAAATCAAGCATCATTTGCCGGAGTAGTTGGGAATTTTACTAATATTACAGTTGTCAGAAATTCAGTTTCAGAGAACATTAAGTTTACAGATTTTTTAACTCAAGTTAGCAAGAAAGTATTTGAAGTTGATAATTATAGAGATTATCCTTATGCTCTACTTGTTAAACAATTAAAATCTGCCGATTTGAGTCATTATCCAATCTGTCAGGTTGGTTTTAGTTATCAGAAAGTTGAGAAATTATTTAAAGCCAAAGAATTAGATTTAGAATACTTTGAACTTCCACAACAAAAAGTAGACTTTGAACTGAGTTTAGAAATAACAGAATCACCAGAATTTCTGTTGACTGAGTTTAAATATAATAGTGATGTATTAGAGGCTAAAACTGTTGCTAAAATTGCCGAACATTTCCAGAATTTACTAACAGCAGTTGTAGAAAATCCTGAGACACCAGTTGGTAAATTATCAATTCTGAGTGAGGCAGAAAAACAGCAAATTTTGGTGGAATGGAATAATACAAAAACAGATTATCCTCAAGACATTTCTATTCATCAATTATTTGAGAGTCAAGTCGAGAAAACACCAGACGCAATAGCAGTAATTTTTGGTGAAGAAAAACTGACTTATTTCGAGTTAAATAATAAAGCAAATCAACTTGCTCACTATTTGCAAAAATTGGGAGTTAAACCTGAAAATTTAGTAGGGATTTCTGTCGAACGCTCCCTGGAAATGGTTGTGGGATTATTAGGAATTATCAAAGCAGGAGCAGCCTATGTACCGTTAGATTCCAGATATCCCTCAGAACGTTTAGCTTACATGATTTCTGACTCACAACTGTCAGTATTGCTGACTCAAGAATCATTATTGACATCTTTGCCAGAACATCAAGCACAGGTTGTTTGTTTGGATAGAGACTGGGGAGCGATCGCCGAATTTTCTACAGCAAATTTTAGCAGTGGAGTCACCCCAGAAAATCTAGGCTACATCATCTACACTTCCGGTTCCACAGGTAAACCCAAGGGAGTTGCCATGAGTCAACGCGCTCTGGTTAACTTAATTATGTGGCAAAAAGAAGAAGGAAATGTAGGTGAAGGTGCGAGAACATTACAATTTTCTCCTATCAGTTTTGACGTATCCTTCCAAGATTTTTTTGCCACCTGGCATTCAGGAGGTACTCTGGTATTAGTTTCTCAAGAAGTCAGACGTGATAGTTTTGCTCTGATGGAATTTATGGTTGAGACTCAGATAGAGAGAATATTTCTGCCCTTTGTAGCATTACAGCAGTTATCGCTGGTTGCACCTCAATGTCAAGTTTTACCACCATTGCGGGAAATAGTCACAGCAGGAGAACAGTTGCAGGTGACTCCAGACTTAGTGGCAATGATGAACCGACTTCCCAACTGTAAACTGCAAAACCAATACGGACCTTCAGAAAGTCATGTTGTTTCTGCTTATACCTTAGAAGGTGCTGCTGAGAATTGGCCGAAACTACCGCCTATTGGTCGTCCTATTGCTAACGTTCGACTTTACATTTTTGATAAAAATTTAGAACCAGTTCCCATCGGTGTTCCTGGAGAACTTTATATTGGTGGAGTCAGTGTTGCCAATGGTTATCTGAACCGTCCAGACTTAACTGCGGAAAAGTTCATTACTGTGCAAGGGAACAGGGAACAGGGAACAGGGAAGAGGGAAGAAGAAATAGGGAATAGGTTGTATAAGACGGGAGACTTATCTCGTTATCTATCTGATGGCAACATCGAATTTTTAGGTCGCATTGATAACCAAGTTAAAATTCGGGGTTTCCGCATTGAAATTGGAGAAATTGAAACTACTCTCAGTCAACATCCCATAGTCAAAGAAGCGGTAGTATTAGCAAGAGAAGACCAACCAGGTAACAAACGTTTAGTCGCCTATATTGTGCCCGAAACTGAAACCACTCAAGATGTTGTACCCAAATTAAAACAATATCTGAAGGAAAAATTAGCAGAATATATGATTCCCTCAGCGTTTGTGGTTTTGTCGGAACTACCCTTAACTTCTAGTGGCAAAATTAACCGTCGCGGTTTACCTGCACCCGATATTTCTAGTTTTAGTCAGAGCGATAATTTTGTTGCCCCGCGCGATAAAACAGAAGAGCAACTAGCACAAATGTGGTCAGAAATTTTGAATATTAATCCAGTGGGAGTTAAAAGTAATTTCTTTGAGTTAGGAGGTCATTCTCTTTTAGCTGTTAATTTAATGGCAAAAATTCAACAACGCTTTGGGAAACAATTACCTTTATCTACTCTATTTACCAATCCTACTATTGAAGATTTAGGAAGTTTAATTCGAGGAGAAAGTCAAGTTACTTCTTCTTCTCTAGTTCCCCTACAAACTCAGGGAAATAAACAACCATTTTTCTGCGTACATCCTGCCGGAGGTCATGTATTTTATTATCAGGAATTATCCCAATATTTAGGTAATAATCAACCTTTTTATGGTTTACAAGCCCAGGGGTTTAGTGAAGGGGAAAAAGTTTTGACCAAAGTTGAAGATATGGCTGAGTTTTATATCAAAACTATCCAAGAATTTCAACCAAAAGGACCCTATCAAATAGGTGGTTGGTCTTTTGGAGGAGTTGTTGCTTTTGAAATGGCACAGCAGTTACTTCAGCAAGGTGAAGAAGTTAGTTTATTAGCTTTGTTAGATCCTTGGGTTCCTATTTTATTAGACCCTAATAAAAAGATTGACAATTTATATATGAGGGGTGTATTAAGTCGTTACTTTGGAGGTATGTTTGGTCGAACAGATTTAGTTACGCAAGATGAATTATTAGGTTTAAGTTCTGAAGAACAAATAGAGTTTATAATTGATAAAGCAGAGAGATTAGAGTTATTTCCGAAGGAAGCTACTCGCGAACAAAACCGACGCTTTGTTGATGTCATAATTGGTACTTTAAAAGCTACTTATAGTTACAAACGTCGTCCTTATCCAGGAAAAGTAACAGTTTTTCGGGCACAAGAAAAGCATCCTCATGGCATAGATCCTCAATTAGTTTGGGTAGAAATGTATGTTATTTTAGATGTAGCTGATATGGAAGTTGTTATGGTTCCTGGCAATCATTTTACATTTATTAAGGAACCAAATAATAAAGTATTAGCAGAACGTTTGAGTGAGCATTTGAAGTAGTTAAGCATTCAGCAATCAGGTATTAGCTATCAGCAATGAGTTACAGTGCTTGCTATTGTTCTGAGGTAGACTTCTCGCGGGCAAGATGCTCCCACTACAATAATTTTACTATTCAAACTTGTACCTTATTTGTGACAAATATTCTGTATTAGCTCATTTAACTGATAACTGATAACTGATAACTGATAACTGATAATTCGCCAGTTATTGCCTTAGTAGAAGCTAAAAACGATAATCTTAAATCTGGTTTAGCTCAATGTATAGCAGAAATGGTGGCAGCTCAAATTTTCAACCAACGTCAAAGTAACAATATTTCCAAAATTTATGGAACTATTACTACTGGAACTGTTTGGCAATTTTTAGAGTTAGAAGGTGAAACTGTGGTATTAGATTTGCAGGAATATTCTGTCGAAAACTTACCAAAAATTTTAGGAATATTAATTAGTTTTGTTAGTTAAAAATTATGCTTTTATAGTATAGTAATAGGTAAGCGGTCAGCGGTCAGGTATCAACTTTCATTATATTAAAAAGTAAGCAAAATTTGTAGTGGACTGACGCGACTAAAAATTTAGGTTGGGTAGAACCAATTGAAACAAAACAAAGCTTTATTTTTGTTGGGTTACTCCTGGGGAGAAACAAGCTACATTCCTTAACCGAACTTACGCCTATTACACCATTTTTAGATGTGTCAGTCTCATAGTAAAAGTTAAAAAATGCTTGCTTAATTAAAAAGCTGAGAGTTGACTGCTAATAGCTGAATGCTTTAAAACATTTGGAGAATAATTATGTTAGGAACAGCATCAGAATCTAAGAAGAAAATTTACCGAATTATCTACGGTTACTGGCAAAGTCAGTGTGTTTATACCGCTACAAATTTAGGCATCCCAAATTTACTACATTATGGACCACAAAATGTTGAAATAATAGCAGAAAAAACTGGAACAAAAGCAGAAAAACTTTATGTTGTACTGCGTGCTTTAGCTCATTTAGGAGTATTTGTAGAAAAGCCAGGGCGTGTTTTTGCTGCCACAGAATTATCGGAACTTTTAATTACAGATGATTCCCCATCTATCGGTCATTTTTTAATGCACATTACAGAACCTGATATGTGGGATGGTTGGCGAGAATTAGAAAGTAGTTTAAAAACTGGAGAAGTACCTTTTGAACTAGCTAAAGGAAAGGATTTTTATAGTTCTTTTATGACAGAAAATCCACAAAGTAAATATCTCTTCAATAATGCCATGAGTTTCCTAACTGCTGAAGCTGTCGATCCATTGTTTGAAGTTTATGATTTTAGTCGTTTTCAAACAGTGATGGATGTAGGAGGAAATCAAGGAACATTAATTGCTAATATTGTTAAAAGATTTGGCTGTAAAGGAATTTTATTTGACTTACCCCATGAGGTAGAAACTGCTCCTAATAATATCTCTAAATATGGAGTTCTTGACTCAGTAAAAATTGTCGGTGGTAGTGCTTTAGAATCTTTACCAAAGGGTGCTGATGCGATTACAATGAAGTATTTTCTATCAGTATTTAGTCGGGAAGATTCTATTAAGGTGCTGACTAACTGTCGGGAAGCTCTCTCTAAAGATGGTAGGGTAATACTTTTACAAACTTTAGTTCCTTCTTTGGGAGCGCCTGTAGAATATCCTGATGGCACAATACCTGCTTTGGCAGCAGTGCAAATGATGATTACTAACCCAGGGGGGCATTGGCGCACGGAAGAAGAATATAAAGATTTGTTTGCAGCTAGCGGTTTTCAACTCGAACAGGTGGTTTATACTGGCACCAGTCTAACTGTTATGGAGTTTCGACTTAGTTAACAATTTACGTCTGTAAGCGATATAATACGGTAGTTATCTTCACAAGTAGTAAGTAATGAGGGTGAAATTTGTATCTTCTGCACTAATCGCTGCTTAAAAATTTCTGGCAGTCTATCTATTATAGATATCTCCAAAAATCCCGCTCGCTACTAGGAACGGCGCAGTGAGGGTTGGAGAACCTGCCAATTTCTCAAGTATAATTGACAAAGACTTAAATGTAAGTATAGACTTAACAGATGCGGTTGGCTTAACCGTCAATTCCTGTGGATGAGTAACCGCCGACGGCCCGTAGGGACGTTCGCATTTTTGTTATGCAACGTCCGTACAGCAGGAAGTAAACATCAGTTGGGGAAAGTTTGGAGGATGTGGCTTTGGAGTTGTGGCGTGGGGCAGCGGAAAGAACTCATGTTGCTTGTGGTTCCCTGTTTAAGTGGAATCAAGAAAAAGGGCGTTGCTGATGCGTGGGTATGATTTGTATTTTTTGGTAATTGCTAAACTATTGAATAACAAATATTTGATATTGTTCAAAGTTTTTCTACTTTATCCCTTTGATAACCAGCCTTTTTCTTTGTTTTTCCTATGATTTAACCACACCCAACACCCAAACCCCCACAATCTACACCCAAGATTGATAATATTTGTAGCAAACATTTATCAATTTGGCAGAATCTCCCCATATCCCTTAACTATTTAATAAGTGTTCAACAGACTGCAGATAAAAATACCTGCATCTACATCTGAAACTCCTGACAATTTGCCTGCACAATTTTCCTAACATCCCCAGGTTCTAATGCTATTAATTTCTTAGTTGCTTGAATTTGAGTAGGCTGATTTTCTAATTGCTGACGTTCAATTAACTCCCATTCTTCTGCTGTTTTTGTGTAACGTCTAGATGTAGCTCTATCCATATTCATAGATGTGCCAACTTCATTTAGAGAAGACCATCCTGGCTGATTTCGCATTCTGTGTAAATAGCGAGTCATTATATCTATATCGATTTTCATAGTCTATTCTCCTGATTATTTACGATTATTAAAATCATCTAAGTTGAGCCTAAAAATCTCAAGTATAGGCAAAAGTTGATGATAATTTTTGGCTTGATCAAGTTTTTTGGTTAATTTTCAAGCTGGGGAATTTTATAATCATAAAAACTACCCTACAAATATTTGACTATCACTTAATCTACTCAAGGGGAGTCAAAAAATAACTCCCCGTCAAGTTAATATTTTATCTAATTAAATTGCCTTCACATATTAAAAATTACAACTGAAAACCACAACTTGAACAAAAGCGATCGCTTGCTGTAACTGTAGCACCACATTGAGAACAAAAACGTCTCCCAGAATTTGTTCCCATTTGCATCGACATATTACCCATCCGCATTTCCATTGGGTTCATATTCATTTCCATATTACCCATTTTCATTGGTTTCATCGGTTCCATTGGTTCCATTGGTTGCATTGGTTCCATTGGTTTCATCGGTTCCATTGGTGCCATACCTTGACTTGGTGTCGCTTCTACTTGTTGCAGTGACAAAACCTCTGCATTACTCAAAGAGGGTGCCCCACTTATGGTACTTATCCCACCTGCTTGTAACTGCACAAAAGACTGTCCCTGTTCTGACTCAATGCGCAATATTACCCCACTAGCAGTTTTAAATAAAGTGGGGGGTACATTCCATTTACCTGTTTGCAAGCTTGTACTTGCTTGCTGTTGTTGACCAATACCACCGCTAGCAAGAGTTACTACAGTTTGCATTCCCTGATTGTCAATATAAACTTGCTGGCCATTACCCAGCTCACATTTGTAAGCCATAATCTTTAGTAGCTCATTTATTGTAGTTAGTTGTATATATAATAACAATCTTATAGCGTTTAATAGAACATATTGATATTTCAATACTTTCAGCTATTTTTCAACCTGACTTTCTGTTGTTTTTCTATCAGATCATATATCTATAGAAGCCATTTGGTATCTTGGCAAAGTTGCGAGTTTTTGGCTGATGAGTCAGAAGTCAGGAGATTAAGAAATAAAATAGGGGAAAAAGGTAGAAAAATGCTCCCATCTCCCCACCCTCCCGACACTTCCCACACTCCCCACCCCCATCATTTATAAAAAAATAAATACCTTCAGGGGTTCTATACAAGTAAAGTGGACAAAACCATAAGAGAGTGTTTGTAAACTCAAAGATTAAGACGACCAGAGGGTTTGATGTTCGGTGGGTTACGGCGTAGTGCGGGCCGGAATGACCGCAACGACTTTGGAAAAGATTCATAGTTATTGTCCCCTCACCCTCCCCACCCTACGCCTGGATTTAATATTCCTTTTACAAACAGTCTCTAAGACCCCACTCACTCACCGGGTTGCGGCCTTAAAAAGGTTGAGGGTGAGTCATTTCAGTTATCAGTTATCAGTTTTACACTCACGATGGAGCGAGCTTTTTTATACTGTTTTAATCCCTAATAGGGATTTTAATAAATTGCAACCTGATGAATCTACTTCTATGTGTTTTCCTTCGTGGTTTCAATCCCTATTCGGGATTTTAATAAATTCCAACTGCTGATTTTTAGGCAGTTTTCTCGTTTTTAGAGTTTCAATCCCGAATAGGGATTTTAATAAATTGCAACGATTTTACAGCTACCCATCCGCGCAAATTACCCCAATAAGTTGGGCCAATCTTTAACAAGACAGCCCTTTTTCCTCTTGCTGAAACCTGACAGCTAATAGCTGAATGCTTACTTATATTCTACCGACTCCAGTCATCAACCTCATACAAAAAACGAGTTCCCCCAATCAATTTTCGATTCACCGATGTACTCTGCACAAATACCATATACTTCTCCAAATTATTAGGCTTAATTCGTACTGTCGTACTATGAGGCAAACCCAACATTTCCCGCGCTGCTTCCCCCTCAAACATATCTCCAGTTGCCCGCTCCATTAAAATAATTTCCTTTTTTCCCTGAATAGTTTCAGTCTTAGTAAACTCATAAAAACCGCGACCTTTATTAAAAGTCAAACCATTTTCCAGCACAAAACTTTTAATCGGTTTATTCTCATCCACCTCCAAAACTTGAAACCTTCCCGGCGCAACTGCCCGCAAATCTGCTGACTCATAAACTGTAGTTTCTTCGCGGTTTAACATAGTATTAAAAATCTTACTCAAGCCACGGCTCATCCGCCCTTCATCAACCACTTCTTGCTCGTAATTCTGCAATTTTCCGTCGGAAGATTGTTGATAACAAACGGCTAAAAATAAGTCTGTAATATAAGCAAATTGGTCTAAGTCTACATGAAAACCACCAGATTTTTCTGCTAATTCTTGATAAAATATTTTGGCGTGACGACGATTTAAAGCTTGCACCCCATAAACCGTAATCCCGATATCTGATAATTTATTTACCTCATTTCGCCAATTTAGCTTATGGGGATTTTGAGCTGGTGGGTGGGGAATATCGTCTCCAATTAATACTAAAGATTTCGTAGCGCCGGAAGTCCAAGCAAATGATTGAGCTTGATGTAATACCAATTCATAACATTCTGGTGCATCACCTCCTCCTGTTTTTTCTACGTTTTCTACAAAGTTACAAATAGCATCAATATTTTGGGATAATTCTAATTGTTTTGTCACATAAGTTGAGTGGCGATCGCAATAGTCTCCATGGGCAATAATTCCAATCCGAATTCCTGGAATTTCTGAGATTAATCGAGTTATGGTACTTTTCAGTTTTCGACGTACTTGAGTCAAGCAAGGATACATACTGCCAGTGGTGTCAAAGCTAAAAACTACTTCTATATTATTAGTCATTTTTTTCTCCTAAAATTAGACAGATTTTTTTTCACAAAAATTCCCTCGGTTGGAGCCGATAAATTGACTCCAACCAGTTACATAAATTGCGAATATTTCAAAGCTTTGGTTTGTTTCGTATATCTATATTTTAATCTTGGTTGAAGAAAACGTCAAGTAAATATTGAAAAAAAAATCAACTCACGATAACTTGGCCCTAGTACCGCTACGCGGAAGTCATAACTCAGAATTCAGAAGTTGTAAGTCTTGATTGGTAAGGCTTTGAGCATTTTATCACTGGTAACATATTTCCCCCATCCTGCACTAACCTCTTTCCTCCCAGAGGTGAAGAAAAGCCCAGTAACATTCTATGAGCATTCTTGGTATTATCCTGACAATTAACAGCGCTCATCCCCTACTGACTACTGACTACTTAATTTCAGAGGACAAACCATTGACAGAAGAACGGGCCTATTGGCTAGCATGGGCACAAATTAGTGGTATTGGGCCAACTGCCTTACAACGGCTCAAACAAAAGTTTGGTACTCTCGCCAGAGCATGGACTGCAACTGCCGCCGAATTAGGCCAGATAGCAGGATTTGGCCGCCAAAAAATAGAGAAAATCATTGCAGAGCGATCGCAGCTCAACCCAGAACAACTCTTGGAAAAACACACAGCCAAAAATCCTGAATTCTGGACTCCAGCAGACCCAAACTATCCGCGCCTCCTGCAAGAAATACCCACACCGCCACCTCTACTATATTACCGAGGCATAGTTGACCCCCAAGAAACCCTTGGGATTACGCCGACAGTGGCAATAGTTGGCACTCGTCACCCCAGCGAATATGGTCGCCGTTGGACTCGGAAAATAAGTTCAATTTTGGCAAAAAGTGGATTTACCATAGTATCTGGTTTGGCTACAGGTATTGATACGGAAGCTCATACTGCTTGTTTAGAAGTTGGTGGGCGGACTATTGCAGTTTTTGGTAATGGGGTAGATATGGTTTATCCACGGGAAAATAAAGGTCTGGCGGAGTGGGTGGTGAAACAGGGGTTAGCTGTGAGTGAATATCCGGCGGGTACTAGACCAAATGGGAGACATTTTCCCCAACGTAATAGAATTATTGCAGGTTTGAGCCGGGCTATTTTAATTATGGAAGCTCCGGAGCGTAGTGGTGCTTTAATTACTGCAGATATGGCTAATGAATTTTGTCGAGATGTGTATGTTTTGCCTGCTCGTTTAGATGATGAAAAGTCTTATGGTTGTTTGCAGTTAATTAATAAGGGAGCGGAGGTAATTCCAATTACTATGGATAAGTTATTGGAAATGTTGGGAGCTATGCCACCATTGGATGTTGGTTTAGATCTAAATATAATAGAGTCTTCAGAACAGTTAAGTTTAGAATTGGAGGAAAAAACAGAGACAGCGATGCCAGATTTAGAGCCTATTTTAGAACAGGTTTTTCAGTGTATTTCTACAGAGGCTATTTATTTAGATTTAATTGTGCAAAAGACTGGTTTATCATCAAGTGAGGTTTCTAGTTCTCTTTTACAATTGGAATTATTAGGATTAGTTACCCAATTACCAGGAATGCGCTATCAACGTTCTTAATCTGATTGTTAATTGTAAGGATTCACCTATTAGTGGTTAGCTTTTCCCAGACTAATAATTATCGCAATTCTTGAAAATATTCCAATAGTAGTAGTCAGGGTAAATCAGAAAAAAATTTCCTTTTAGTCAATCTTATTATTTTCATAAATGTCATTTCAGTTATCAGTTAATAGTTAGCCTCCTCCGGAGGTCCTGCGCTAACAGCTCCTCTGCAATAAGGAGGCTTTAAATTTGGAATATTATCTATTTTTTATCCCGTTAAAATGGGAGGCGCATACCCAGAATTTTTCGGTAATTATTAATTATTAATGATTGAACTACCACCGCTGAACCTAGTAATTTATTTGTAGCAAACATTGATAGCGGTTTTCACAAGGCGTGAGGTACATCAGCAATCCCCCTAGATACCCCTAAAAAGGGAGACTTCCGGTTCCCCCCTTATCAATCCCCTTCCCTTCCCCCTTGGGAAGGGGGAAGCTATAGGATGCTGCGCTTTTTTTTAGACGGAGCTTAGGGAGGCTCGAAAGCAACGTACCTAACTAGCCTGAGAAATGCTATATCAAATTAGGATTAGTAGTTGACTGCGATAGTCTAATAAATTTCTAATAAATTTATGGCTCTGTTGCATAATTAGCGATAGAAAATCTATTATGCAGCTATATCGCTCTCTTTCGCAATTATTGATGTTCTATTCATCTATTGTCCAATAGTTAGGGATGGCAAATTAAATCTCAAAGCCTTTGCAGGCAAAAGCTTCAGCCTTTTTCAATATCAAAATTGATGTTCTATTCATCTATTGTCCAATAGTTACAGTAGCTTTGGCAGATTATTATTGTACATATACAGAGCAAGTGCGACAGCTATATACTTTATACTTTCATGCAACAAAGCCGAAATTTATTAGAAATTTATTAGAAATTTATTATATTTATAATTGATGATGACTGATTTATACCACCACAAAAGGCAAATACTTACTCAAGCATTTTGCCTAATTAATCTAATATTTTTAACATTAAACTTACCAATCAAACAATCAACTGCAGCACCTAGAGATTTTATCTCTACTTGTCCTACAGGTTCACTCTCAGAACTACCTCAACCTCCTTTATCTCAAACTCAACCTAGTATTCCAAGTCTCTGGTTAGCCGACAATTTATTTGGTAAAGAACTACTACAGACTTGGTTTGTCAACTACAATGATACCTGGGTAATTTTAATGGTAAATCCTCTGATATGGAAACAGAAAGATTATCTAGCTCATTATAAACTTGTCAATAATTTTGGTATTGTAGCTAGACAATATGGTTATAATCTCCAAGTATGTAATATTATTCAAAAACAACCTATTGCTGCTTATATATGTGACTTTGAAACTGTGCCATTAAATTGTCAGGTACAAATAGAATCTCTATATGGAACAAGTTTTTTTACTCCACTAAAAATATTTCCCATTCCTAAAAAAGACGAATAAATATAAAATTAACCACCCAAAATGTGATAATATAATAAACTATATTGCTGATGCAACTAAGATTTTCTAGGAAACAAAAATCTAGACGGATATAAACATCAATAGTTCTAAAATTAAGCATATTATGAGGCACAAACAAGAATCTTCTGTAGTTACTCTGACCTTATTAGTTGCCCTATTCCTCAGCCCAATGGTAACCTTACTTAAATCAGAGTCAACTTTAGCAGAATCTACCGCAACAGAATCATCCTCTCCATCCTTCAAACTGCCAGAAGAAATTCCAGTAGGCACAAACCTGCGAGTCGATGGCTCTAGCAGCATGACAGTAATTAATCAAGCCCTAAAACAAGGTTTTGAACAAAAATATTCCAATGCCAAAGTAGAAATTAATGCTCGTGGCACTGATACTGCTCTCAAAGCTTTAGAAAATGGCAAAATTGACCTGGCAGCCATTGGTCGTCCCCTAACTCCAGAGGAAAAAGCCAAAGGCTTTGTCTCAGTGCCAGTGGGACGAGAAAAAATTGCCATGATTGTCGGGCCAGATAATCCCTTTAATGGCAGTATTACATACACACAATTTGCCCAGATTTTTCGGGGAGAAATTACTGACTGGTCAGAACTGGGAGGGCCGAAAGCTAAAATTCGAGTCATTGACAGACCAGAAACCAGCGATACTCGTCAAGCATTTCTCAACTATCCTGTTTTCCAAAAACAAGAATTTACCACCGGGTCAAATGCAACTCAGGTAGGCAAAGATGAGACCCAGGAAGTGATTAAGAAACTGGGCCAAGATGGTATTGGTTACGCGATCGCCAACCAAGTGTTTCAAAAAGAAGGTGTACGAGTTATTCTGATGCACCAAGTTTTACCAAATGATGCTAAATACCCCTTTTCTCAGCCCCTAGTCTACGTCTATAAAGAAAATTCTAATCCTACTACAGAATGTTTTGTAGGTTTAGCGACTGAAGAAACTGCTCAAAAGGTAATTCAAGACAATAGTATATTTGAGGGAGCTACTACAAACCCAGATCAAGCAGAAACCTCAAAAACAGCAAACTCAGAAACAACAACTGCTACTCCTACTGCAACAAAAGCAGAGCAGCCAAATACTCCAAATTCGCCAACAACTGCTACTACTGGTAGTAAAACCAAACTAGAGCAGCCAAATACTCCAAATTCGCCAACAACTGCTAATACTGAGACGACGACAGAACCAGACCAGGCAAATACTCCCAACTCGGAAACAACTGCTACTACTGGTAGTAAAACAAAAGCAGAGCAGCCAAATACTCCAAATTCACAAACAACTGCTAATACTGAGACGACGACAGAACCAGACCAGGCAAATACTCCCAACTCGGAAACAACTGCTGCTACTGCGACGACGACAGAACCAGACCAGGCAAATACTCCAAATTTGGAAACAACTGCTACTACTAATACAACCAAACCAGAGCAACCAAATACTCCAGACTCGAAAAACCTAGAAACAATTACTACTAATACAACCAAACCAGAGCAACCAAATACTCCAGACTCGAAAAACCTAGAAACAATTACTGCTAATACAACCAAACCAGAGCAGCCAAATACTCCAAATTCAGAAACAACTGCACAAACAACTACTGCTAATACAACCAAACCAGAGCAGCCAAATACTCCAAATTTGGAAACAACTGCACAAACAACTACTGCTAATACAAACAAACCAGAGCAGCCAAATATTCCCAATTTGGAAACAACTGCTAATACTGGTAGTACAACCAAACTAGAGCAGCCAAATACTCCAAATTCAGAAACAACTGCACAAACAACTACTGCTAATACAACCAAACCAGAGCAGCCAAATACTCCCAATTTGGAAACAACTGCTAATACTGGTAGTCAAACAAAAGCAGAGCAATCAAATACTCCAAATTTGGGAACAACTCTACAAACAACTACTACTAATACAACAAAACTAGAAAAACCAAAGAAACCAAACAACTCAAACTCAGAAAACCCAGAAAACCCAGAAACCAAAACTACTACTATCGACAAACCAAATGTAGGAAACTCTTCCAACACCAACAATAATTCTAATATCACAACAGCAACAACCACGAACCCCAATAGCAACGAAGAAGTTGCTCAAGACAAAGACCTTGGTTTTGTTCCACCCATTGGTGAAAACCTCAAATCTACAAGCGAAGTATTAGGAGGCGAAATACCAATATGGTTATGGCTCCTACCATTACCGTTATTATTAATTTTCATAGGGCTACTATTCCGGAATAATGGCTCTACTCCACCAACAAATCAATCAAAGACAACTACAGATTTTCCTGTAGTAGGAGGTGCATCTCCTGACACAAAACCAGTAAAAGAAATTCAGTCAGGAGTTATTTCAAACAAACCATCCACAGTCACAAATACTTCTGTAGCAAGTACAACTGGAGCAAAAACCACCATTCAACCAACTGCAACCACAAACCCAACCTCAAATGGAATGATTGCTGCAACACCAAATAAATCTCCAGATATCAACTTAGGAACTGCAGCAGTTGTCAGCGGACTAGGAATATTAGGCGGTTCTGTTATCTCTAGTAAAAATAATACTCCTACTGCAACATTGGGTAAAGAATTACAAGTCAACCCCAACAAATTTTATCTCGGACAAATTAACGGCAGTAACAGTAGTCTGAAAACAGTTGATGTTGGGCTAGCAGAATTACCCAATGGGTATAATGAAAAGTGTATAGTATTAATCCCACGCGATCCTGAATGGGCTTATGCTTACTGGGATATTCCTAATGAAGAAAAGGAAAAATTAATTCTTCAAGGTGGTTCTCAATTAGCACTGCGGTTATATGATGTCACTAATATTAACTTAAATCAGCAACCCCCCCACAGTGTAGAAGAATTTGAATGTGATCATATAGCACGGGACTGGTATTTGCCAATACCTATGAGCGACCGCGATTACATTGTTGAAATTGGTTATCTTACTGCTAGTGGTGTTTGGTTATTGTTAGCTCGATCTGCTCCCGTGCGAGTTCCTCCACTTTATCCCTCTGACTGGAGTGATGACAAATTTATCAAAGTTCCTTGGGATGAACAACTGCAGAGTGGTAAGACTTTTATCAAGTTAGTTCCACCAGATACGAAAGAGTTAGCATACAATAATGCTTTCTTATTTGCTTTCAATTATGAGCAAGAGCAAAAATCTGATTTATCTAAGCACTCCTCTGGTGTGGAATATTCAAGAGTAGATTCGTCTAAACTAATTGCGACAACTGGTGCTGACTATTTTTTGTTTTTCGTAGATACTAGTCTAATTGTTTACGGAGCAACTCAAGTAAATGCACAATTGAGCATTAATGGGGAACCTGTTAAGTTAGAAAATGATGGCAGTTTTGGTATTAATGTACCTTTTCCAGAGGGTGTAACAGAATCTCGAATGATGGGAGTAGCAGTCAATGGTTTGAAAAGCGAATCTCTCCATCTGAAATTTACCCGCGAAATTCCTCAACCCACTGAGACGAAACATTTGGTAGATGGCAATGGGTTGTCATTTGCTCCTACCGAAGCAGAATCTACATCTGAGGAAACAGTTAATCTATCTAACACTTCATCGGATGCGTTAGATGGAGATTCCTGGAAATCAATAGTTGCAACTAATCCTGATTTATTCTGGTTGTTCGCCGATGCTAGTCTAATTATTTATGGAGCAGCTCAGGCAAATACAAAGATAACTATTAATGGAAAGGCTGTAAAATTGGAGGATGATGGCAGCTTTGGTGTTAATAAACCTTTCCCAGAAGGTACGTGGGAATATCATATTGTGGCAGTGGCACCAGATGAATCAAAAACTGAATATGTTCATCTAAGGTTCACTCGCCAAACTCTGCAACACAGAAAATCTGGTTGATATGCGGTTTTCCTGCACGCTAGACAACAGTAGGGACGTTGTATACAACGTCCCTACTTAACTTTGAGGGGGTTAATTGATAATTTCTATTTGGTTTTTTTTATCAAAATTAACCTACCAATTGTAATGACTTAGCAGTAAATTCCAGCGGCATCCAACTACCACCATTGTTACTAGAATAATTTGCTTTTTCTATAATGTCTAAAACTAACCCCGCTTCCATTAAAGGAAATGGTTCTGTATTTTTAGTTTTAATACAATCAAGTAAATTATCAATTAGTCCATGATACCAATTTGAATGACCTGGATCGTCAAAATATGTTGGTACAAAAATATGTTGAACAGGTTTATTTTTTACACTCAAAAAGACATCATTATTCTCAATGCTAATTTCTCCTTCTGTACCCTGAATTCGATAAGAAGCTTTTGGTATTGAACCTATTGAGCTTAAGCTAATGTTAATTAATTTGTTCTCCCAATCTAAACAAAAAATAGCCAAATCTTCTAGTTGAGTATCTGGTTCATTGAGGCTTCTTGTGTGTGCTGATATCCGCTGGGGAGAACCTCCAAATAGAGTCTGAGCTACAGAAATAGCATCCAAACCATGGTCAATCATAATACCACCACCAGCTAAAGCTTTATCTTTTCGCCAGTCTGGTTTCCATTGAGGTACACCACTTTGGAAGCCAACACCAAATATATTAAAGGAAGCAAATAATGGTTCTCCTATTTCACCTGAATTAATTAAATAGGCAGCGTGTACGATTGAAGGGGCAAACTTATAATTATGACATGGATATAGAATGCACTGACGCTGACTTGCTATTTGCACTAACTCATTATATTCAGTTTTATTTAATACTAATGGCTTCTCACATAAGACGTGCTTATTTGCTGCTAATGCTTGTTTCACATTTTCCACATGAAGAGCGTTAGGTAAGCAAATATCGATGATGTCTATTTCATCAGAGTATTCTTCTAGTAAGTCGCTGAATGTTTCATATACTCGGATGTTTGAATATTTTCTCAGTGCCGCAGCGCGTCGCGCCGTTACTGGATCGACTACTGCTGTTAGATTAATGTCATCGCGAGCTTTATAGGCTGGTACGTGACCTTGTTCTGCAATCAATCCAAAACCAACAATAGCTACTCTCACGATTAAAATCCTCTTCTATATGAGTTTTTATCATTTTTTTGTAACAAAAGTTATATTTTTTGTCAAGTATATAATTTTTGAAGTCCACTTTTCACTATATTTCTCTTTGTGATAAGATATTTTTTGCCTAATTTTAGTGAATAATTTGGTAATGATACCTTAAGTAAGTCAGATATTGGCTTGATTTTCCAATTACAACTAGGAAAAAATTAGATATTAGTTGATGAGCTTGATTAAGATTTACTTAACCTAAATTTAATTAAAACTAATATTAAGCAAATATTAAGCATTGCTGATGAAGCAATTAGTTTTTTTTATGCAATCATAATATTAACTTATTTTATATATAAACGTATTTATTTAATTTCAGAGAAGCTTTATCAATATAAATTTGATGATTTATGAATTAATATTAAGACAAATTAGCTAAACATTAAGAATTATTGCGGTCAAGTTCAAAGTAATTTGATTAAGTGGCTCTCAAGGAAGCAGGAAGCTAGCTCCAAAGCTCGTGCAATTCCCGCATGGGTAAGTTTGGGTAAGTTTAGTAGAACGGAAATCCTGTAATTGGATCTTTCACAAATTATGTTCAGTATGATGGTTTAGGTTTCAGCACAGATGTAGATACCCTATTTGCAGTTGGTGATTTAACCTATCGTAATGGTGCGGTATATACAAGCAGTAGTAATTTTGAAGGAGACTTTCCTCTAGAGGTTGAGTTGTCTTTGACTAATCCTCTCAACAGTGCAGAAAACTTCAACTACACCTTTAACATTTTTCAAACCTTGAATACGACAGGCGATCCTGTGTTAGATGGAGATATACTCACTTTTAATGCTAATGGTTCAACAAGTGATTCTTTTAACTTTGGTGGAGTAGATTATACGTTGAAATTAGCTGGTTTTTCTAGTGACGGTGGTAATAATTTTGTCAGTGTGTTTAACTCCCCAGAAGATTCAGTAGCAAATGCAACGTTATATGCTGAAATTACAGCAGCTAATAATGTTGATGTTCCCGAACCTACAACAATATTTGGTCTGGGATTACTTGGTGTTTATCTAGCAGGTTCATTGAGAAAAAATCGATCATAATATCGGGTATAAAAAACAAGAAATTTAGTGGGTGTCTACACTAAGACCCCACTAAATTCAAAATTAAATTATTAGCGCTTCACTAACTTCTTACTCATCTTCCGTAACCGAATAGACTCCGGCGTAATTTCCACCAACTCATCCGGTCCGATATATTCCAAAGCACGCTCCAAACTCATATCCACAGGAGCTTGTAACTGTACCAACTCATCCCCAGTCGCAGAACGATGGTTAGTCAACTGCTTAGTTTTGCAGACATTCAAATCCAAATCTTGAGGGCGGTTATTTTCTCCCACAATCATACCCTTGTAAACCTTCGTACCAGGTGTAATAAAAAATACCCCACGGTCTTCAGCATTCTTCAACGCATAAAAAGTCGCCACACCTTCCTCAAATACAATAATCACACCATTGCGTCGGGCTTCAATATCACCAATCAACGGACGATAATCTAAGAAACTGTGGTTCATAATACCTTCCCCACGAGTAAGACGCATAAACTCACCCCGGAAACCAATCAAACCACGAGCAGGAATCGAAAAATCTAACTGAGTCCGACCATTTGTACCCACCTGCATATTTTGCATTTCACCTTTACGCTGACCTATCCTTTCGATGCAACCGCCGACAGCTTCTTCGGGAACATCCATAACTAATAGTTCAAAAGGTTCGCATGGTTGACCGCTAACTTCCCGATAAATAACTTGGGGTTGGGAAACTTGAAACTCATAACCTTCGCGTCGCATAGTTTCAATCAAAATACCTAAGTGTAGTTCCCCACGACCAGAAACAGCAAATTTATCTGGGGAGTCAGTTTCATCGACCCGCAAAGCAACGTTAGTTTCTAGTTCTCGGATCAGGCGATCGCGCAACTGCCGAGAAGTGACAAACTGTCCCTCTTGACCAGCAAATGGGGAATCATTTACGGAGAAAGTCATTTGTAAAGTAGGTTCGTCTACCTTAATTAAAGGTAGAGCTTGGGGTTCATTAGGGCAAGTAATAGTTTCGCCAATATTAGCATCACTAAATCCGGCAACTGCTACAATATTACCTGCTGAAGCCTCCTCAATATCAATGCGTGCCAAACCTTCAAAACCCATTAATTTTGAGATTTTTGATTTAGTAACACTACCATCTTCTTTAACGATCGCTGCTTGTTGACCAGATTTAATTACACCATTATGGATGCGACCGACTACAATTCTACCTACATATTCTGAATAATCGAGAGTTGTGACTTGTAACTGTAGGGGTTTTTCGGGGTCTCCCACTGGTGGGGGAACGTGTTCTAAAATAGCATCAAATAGACACTGCATATCTGTTGATTCTACATCCAGGTCTTTTTTGGCATAACCTGCCAAACCGGAGGCAAAAAGATAAGGAAAATCACATTGGTCATCATCTGCCCCCAATTCAATAAATAGGTCTAGAACTTTATCCACCGCACTGTAGGGGTCAGCCCGGGGACGGTCGATTTTGTTGACGATAACAATGGGCCGTAAACCCTTTTCGAGGGCTTTTTTGAGGACGAAGCGAGTTTGGGGCATTGGCCCTTCGTTGGCATCAACAATTAATAAGCAACCATCGACCATACCGAGGACTCGTTCGACTTCCCCACCAAAGTCGGCGTGCCCAGGGGTATCAACTATATTTATTAGGGTATCTTTATATTTGACTGCGGTATTTTTAGAGAGGATTGTAATTCCACGTTCACGTTCTAGGTCGTTGGAGTCCATGACGCAATCTGGAACCTCTTCCCCTTCACGGAAGATACCGGATTGTTTGAGGAGTGAATCAACGAGGGTGGTTTTGCCGTGGTCAACGTGGGCGATGATGGCTACGTTGCGAATAGGAAGAGACATAAAAAGTTTGTGTTACGAATATTAGTGTTAAGTTTCTTTAACTATTGTACCTGATCAAGGACAAACATGAGCAGAAATAACCGCTCTGTCAATAGCTTTACAACAGTCAAAAGTCAAAGTTGATCTGATTAAGTTTATTCCTATCAATAAATATATAGTCAATATAATAAATTTTTAGGAATTTCTAGAAATAGTAAAGCAATTATTGCACAACTATATTTTAGTTTGACCAGCCTCAGACTAAACTAGAAATTCAATACAAAAAGTAATCTAATTTACTCTTGGTAGATTTAGATTATTTAGTGATATAAAGTTTTTTTTTGTTTGATTTTTTTAATTTTTTTCGGAAAGATAACTATACAATATAATCACCTTATTTGCAGAGTAAAAAATCAACCTATAGATATGGCGATAAAAAGTTAATTTGAATACGGATTTTTCTAATAAAAATGCCACAATAAGAAAATTTTAGATTGATTTCGGTAATCATTTGAGCTGAGGTTAACTAAGGGAAGTTTTTTCCTGTACCTAGCATTTAGCACTTAAAATTCCACAAATTGCCAATATATTTTTTTTGATATCAACTTCACACCAGATTTATGTTAAGATTACCTATGTCGTTAAGTTTTTGATTTTTTTGAGCGCTATATATGTCTTTACCACCATCATTAGAACGTATCGTTAAAAAATTTCAACGTGCCTCTTCTAATAAGTTGCGCTATGAACAACTGCTTTGGTATGCCAAAAAATTACCTGATTTTCCTGAATCTGAAAAGATACCAGATAATAAAGTTTATGGTTGTCAATCTCAGGTATATATTACTGCTCAATTAGATGATGGTAAAGTTGTTTATCAGGGTGATTCGGATGCTCAATTAGTTAAAGGATTGGTTGCTTTATTAATTGAAGGCTTGAATGGACTCAGCCCAGAAGAGATTTCCCAAATCGCTCCAGATTTTATTCAAGAGACTGGCTTAACAGTGAGTTTAACTCCTTCTCGTGCAAATGGTTTTTACAATATTTTTCAACTGATGAAAACCAAAGCTAATTCATGGCAAACATAAGTTTAAATAGTTAAAGTTGATTGATTGTAATTAATCAGTAAGGATGAATAAAAAAATTTTTTTGACTGGGATGATAAAATCAAATCCCCGCAGGGACAACAGATACAAATTAACTAATCATAGAATATTGACTTTTAAATTGTGACTTTTGACTTAGATAAAGTTGAGTCTTTTTTTAAAAAAACCTAGACAATTCTATTTCAACGAGTTTAGAATAAGATAGTTTGATTTAATCATCCAATCAATTTTCAAAAACAAGTTCTATATAGATGATTGGCGGAGGAAACATTAAAAGTATGGATATGGAAGCCCTGAGAGAACGTGCGGGGCTTACCCGTGCAGAAGTAGCAGACCGTCTAGGAATTAGCGAAACCAGTGTTCGGAACTGGGAAACGGGGCGTACTGAACCAACAATGACTCCCCAAAAATACCTGGATATTCTGGGTATCTTAAAATGCACTCCAGAAGAATTAGCCGTGGCTAGTGATAAGTCAATTAGTCAACGGCACAAGCGCAAACCAGGTAGGCCCAGAAAAATTATCGACAATAATGGCAATAATGGCAATAATGGCACAAACGGGGTAAAGGGTGCAGAATCAGTAACTGGCCACTAAAGTTAGGGTGATGGAAAGGTCGGCTAATATTAGCAATTAGGGTGCAAATATATAGCTTTTCCCAAACATTAGTTAAATTAATTCAAAAATTAATTATAAATTAATTCTATTTATTGGGTAAGTTAAAATTGTCGGCCTGAAATATCACCAATATCACCAAAATTCAGAGAAAATCTCAAGATGGTCTTAGCTACCACTTCCACTATGGAAGAAATTAATTCAGGTGTTTCATTTGGGCGTAAGATTTGAATGTAGCAAATGAATTTAGCTATAATGTATAGAAATTTTGACTTACACGAATACAGCTTAAAATTGGGTTTAGTCAAAGTGCAGGAGTGAAAATTTTGAATAAGCTGGGTCTATTTAAAAAAAAATCACAAAATACTAACTCGTTGCCAGTAGATGATATTCCTGAAGCTGTTAGAGATGATTACGAAGAGTCGAAACAGCAACCTATTCAAACCCATAAAAAACTACAAATTTGGAAATTTATAGGGATAGGGGCGCTCGCTCTGATCATAGCTATTTGGTTGCACTTTCTATTTAACCAAACTCAAGCAACAGCTTTTGTCAGCCAACTAAAAAAGTATGTAGGGCTAGAAGTAGTAAAACCTTCACCCACTTCTACTTCTATAACACCTTCACCTTCAGCATCTCCAACTCCCACGAGTCCCTCTATCGAACAAAAAGAAAATATATTAGGACATTTGCCCTACGAAGAAGCATCTTGGCAAGAACTACAACCAGTTTTTGGCAATCAAAATGTCAGACTACGCCCAGGCGCTGCAAAACAATTTAATGCCATGTCAGAAGCAGCTTGGGCAGCAGGTATTAATTTGGTTCCTATCTCTGGGTTTCGCACTTTGGCAGACCAAGAATATTTATTTTTTGAAGTTAAGGCAAACCGGGGACAGGTGGCATCTCAAAGAGCAGAAGTCAGTGCCCCACCAGGTTATAGCGAACATCATACAGGTTATGCTATTGATATCGGTGATGCTACAGCACCAGGAAATCATCTGAAGGTGAACTTTGAAAATACCAGAGCTTTCCAATGGCTACAAGAAAATGCTGGTAATTATGGTTTTGAGTTATCATTCCCTAGAAATAATCCTCAAGGTATTAGTTATGAACCTTGGCATTGGCGATTTGTTGGGGATAATCATAGTGGGGAAACTTTTGACCAAGCTAGGTCTCTCAAAAAACTGCAGCCAACAGAAAATCAGGAATTAACTATGCCTGAGAATTAATTAACCACTGATAATTACCTAAAACCGAGGCAATAATATTAGTGTGAAAAAAAACTTATTTAACTTGACTCGATATTACTACTATAGTAATTACCATATTGGTGAGGTATGGTAATTTGTTTGTTTGACAAGGCTTTCCGATATTATGAGGTACAACTATCGCACGCAAGATGCCCGCACTGTAAGACATTCAATTCACGCT
>JASJEE010000073.1 GCA_030064835.1 Microcoleaceae cyanobacterium MO_207.B10
AACTCCAGAAACAATGTGGTTGAGAATATTAGGTAGGGGAGAAGTTCAATCTCAAGCAATTGATGAATTAGAAGCATTACCAAAGGATAATCCATGGCGTGAAAATGCTTTATTGTTATTATCTGACTTGCTGAGTAATATAGAAGTAAATCCAGATAAAGATCCAGAATATAGGGAGTTAATTATGAGATTATCACCACTTTTTTCCCAACGTTTAGAAGAGGCAACTAAGTCGGGAATAGAACAAGGTTGACAACAAGGTTGACAACAAGAACGCCGAAAAATTATAGAAAACTTGCTTGTATTTCGTTTCGGGCAATTGGATAGCCAACTAGAGGTAATTATTGAACCTTGACTATCTTTATCTTTACCAGAATTAATGACTTTACTATTACAGTTGTCTCGTGAGGAATTATTAGCTAGATTTGCAGGAGAAAATTGATTAAATTAGCGTCGATTTTTTCTCTACGTTTAAAAGAGGTAGTCAGTTAGGAATACAAAAAAGACATGAAGAAATGATATAGCAATCCTAATTTTGTTTCTGAAACAATACTTTAGGGGTTTTGTCTCCAAACCCTAGTGCGATTTAGGTTTATCTGATTTGTCTTGGATTTGCTGAGAAAACCCTAACTTTTGATCTATCCAGTATGATATTTCCTATAAAGAATAAAGAAGCGATTACCCTTCACTTTCTCCTCTGTTTTAACCAAACTGATAGATCGTCTAAGTTTTCCCAATCAAGAATTAATTCTCCTAACATTTCCAAATTTTCCAGAGACAACTTTTCTATCTGATTTAAAATTGCTTCAGGAATTTCTCCAAAACTTTTCTGAAGTAGACGGGATATCCATTTAATTTCTCTTTCTTGCTTGGCTTTAATTAAAGAACCTTGTTGGTCTAATACAAACATTTCCTGTTTCTCCAAATTTTCTAATTCTTTCTTACTTAAATTTGCTTGATTGGCAATATTTAAGGCTTTATTTATCTCTGCAACTTCCTCTAAGTTTGAGGGGATTATTTCTAAACTTGGCACTTCTTTAATAAAATAAATCCACTTATCTGTTATCGTGTCTAATTCTTCTAAATTTTTACTAAATTTTGGCAATTCTACAAATACCATTTCTAACTCTTGGTCTGGATAATCAAACAACTTTTGTTTTTCCTTAAACACAAATCTATTAATAATTTTGCTGCTCTGCTTAAACATTGTAAAATCTGTAATTGTTAGAGCAATGACTGGAGTTAGTTGAAAATAACTTTCTCCCCTACTTAACTGATTCCCATAAATCTTAGCCAGATTATAAACTACCCTTTTTTCAAAGGCAGCTACATTCAAAACCTGCATTTCAATAATCACAGTTGAGTTATTGTCTAAAACAGCTTTTACATCTAAATAACTATCTTTTAATTCGAGGGTACTCCCACCAGTATAAGGGTCAATTATTTCTAAATCTTGAATCACATCTCGGCCTTCATAAATAATGGCATTTAAGAAACTAATCAAAATATCTTTACTCTCAGTCGAGCCGAATATTTTCTTAAAAGCAAAGTCTGTCTTAGGGCTGATAAATCTCATAGTAAATAATGAAACTATAGTATTGATAATTTGATTTGGCAGAAATATAATACCCTAGTCAACCTAAATTATTGAACTCAAATTATTATTAAACATAATTAAATACTGTGCAGATGCAGGATAGAATATAACCTCAGTATCTGTACATTGGAAAACCTATACCTTAACTATAATTGCTGTGAACTTAGGTAATTGGATTGGTTTATTCACCATCCTTGCTTCTATATACATATTGTGGCAAATCCGTCAATTATTACTGCTAGTATTTACTGCAGTGGTAATAGCTACGGCACTTAATAAACTGGCCAGAGGGTTGCAACGTCTCCGAATTAAGCGATCGCTCGCTGTTTTTCTGTCTATAAGTATTCTAATTTTACTGATTGTTACTTTTTTCTGGTTAATAGTTCCACCTTTAGCAGAACAATTTCAACAACTGACTACTATTGTTCCCCAAGGTATTAATAAATTAAATGATTGGCTAAATATTCTCAGAGACCAATTACCTACCAGATTGAGAGAGCAATTACCTAATATTAATATCAATGAAGTAATTGCCCAACTCCAACCAATATTTAACCAACTTATTAACAATGCTGGTGCATTTGTAGGTACTACTTTAGGTATATTTCTGAGTCTATTGCTGATTATTGTTTTAACTATAATGATGGTGGTAAATCCACTTGCTTATCGTCAGGCTTTTATGCAGTTATTTCCTGCTTTTTATCGGCGACGAGTTAACCTAATTTTAGATAATTGTGAGGTGGCACTAGGAGGTTTTATAATTGGCATTCTGATTAATATGAGTGTGATTGCTCTGTTGAGTTTTATTGGTCTTTGGATATTAAAAATTCCTCTAGCAACGGCTCAAGCTGTGTTAGCTGGATTACTAACTTTAATACCTAATATTGGACCTACTTTAAGTGTAATTCCTCCCATGGCGATCGCTCTTTTAGATTCTCCATTAAAGGCTGGTTTGGTTTTGCTTATTTATATTTTGATTCAACAAATTGAGAGTAATATTTTGACTCCTTATGTGATGGCGCAACAAGTTTCTCTATTACCTGCTATTACATTAATTGCTCAAGTATTTTTTGCTCGATTTTTTGGTTTTTTAGGATTATTACTGGCTTTACCTTTAACGGTTGTTGGTCAAGTATGGATTAAAGAGTTATTAATTAAAGATATTTTAGACGGTTGGCAAATCAGCAATTCTAAAGCTCAAACAAGTTTTACTGTTCCTTTCCCTGAAAAGGCTGAATCTTCTGAAGATTATGATAGTAATTTAGGGTGAATTACTAATTATGAAGCAGCAGGAGATTTGGAAAATTCTACAGAAAATTAACCTGCTTCTAGTTCAGAAGCAGAGAATAATCCTCATGGTTAATTTTTGCTTGATGGGTAGGGTTTGAGGGAAACAGATTTTGTGATCAATAAATAATGAACAGAAAATTATCAAACAATCAAGCCTCTTTTTAATATTGAGAAATTTTCAACAAATAAAATCTGATGCTAAATCGGGTTATCATACATTACCTTTTTGAAATTATTATCTAATCTTATCTAATTTTATCTAATCCCAATTAGGGTTTGCTGAAAAATTTATAGGCGTGAGGTTTAATAGTTAGTAGTCAGGATAAATAGTGATTACAGAGGAAGTAGCATAAACAAATGTCGCTGAATTTTTCTGCCTTTATCTGCTAAAAATGCTGACATTTTTACCAATTACTAAAAGATGACACTTTTTTGACTAAAAAAAGGCTTAAGTGTCTATGCAAAATTAATTACACATTAGTGATTATATAAAATTAATTACAAATTTTATGATACATCTCCAACCTTATCCAGAAATTATCAATTATTTTTGGCTATTCCCTGTTCCCTCTCTCAACTAGGAAATTCCTCAAAGCACGACTAATTAAGTATTTACATATATAGCAATCCGCCCATAGGTTGCGGGTAATTAAAAAGTAAATAAAAAAGTTGAAACTCCGACCTGTTAGCTGTTCTCTAAAAAGCAGTAAGATTTTTACCACGAATAAAATTAGGATTGCTATAAATACTTTGATGCTTAATCAGCAAAGCCCAATCATCTAAAATAATGCTAGATTTCAGACAGACTTCAACAATCAAGTGATTATTCAAATTCAAATAAAATAACGTTTTTGAGAATTATCAATCAGGAGCCTGTAGATTTGCCTAAATTTACTAATAACTGATAACTGATAACTGATAATTAGACTTTTGTAATATTATTTTTCAACTATTAATTAATGAGAACAATTGCCGAAATTAACGATAAAATTAGGAAAAAGAAAGCTGTTGTCTGGACAGTTAAAGAACTTAAAGCGAGAGTTGCTGAAACTAGTATTACCGAGGCAGCAAAAGAAGTCGATGTGATTACAACCGGCACTTTTGAGCCGATGGAGTCCTCTGGGGCCATAATCAACCTGGGACACACTGACCCCCCAATCAAAATTCGTTCCTGCTGGTTAGATGGCATTTTGGCTTACTCTGGTTTTGGAGCTGTAGATTTATATATAGGTGCGACTCAAATACCTGAAGAAGCTGACGAATCAAAAGAAAAAGGTGGTGGCCATGTCATCGAAGATTTAATCGCAGGTAAACCTATCCATCTTAGAGCCATTGGTCAAGTCACAGATTGTTATCCTAGAGCTACCTTTGAAACTACGATTACCAGCGACACGATTAACCAGTTTTATTTATTTAATCCCCGAAATCTATATCAAAATTTTATAGTGGGTGTTAACGGTGGCGAGCGACCTCTCTTTACTTATCTTGGCCCTCTATTGCCAAATTTAGGTAATGCCGTTTATTCTAATGCAGGTGCTATTTCCCCACTATTCAATGACCCAGACTTGCAAGTCATTGGTATTGGTAGTCGTATTTTTCTTGGCGGGGGTGTGGGATATATAACTTGGGAAGGTACTCAGCACTTTCCACTACAAAAACGTTTACCTAATCGTACCCCCATCGGGCCTGCTGCAACTGTCGCTTTGATTGGGGATGCAAAACAAATGCAGTCTAAATGGGTGCGTGGTTGTTATTTCAAAAATTATGGTCCTTCAATTATGTTAGGGGTGGGTATTCCTCTACCTGTCTTGAATGAAAAAGTTGTGGCTAACTGCGCTATCCAGGATGAAGATATTGTTGCACCAGTGGTAGATTTCTCCATTCCTCGACGGGTACGTCCAACTTTTGGTTTAGTCAGCTATGCTCGACTCAAGTCTGGTCGCATAAAAATAGAGGGCAAAATTGTGAGAAGTGCCCCCCTTGCTAGTATTTTTCTGTCTCATCAAATTGCCTTGGAGTTAAAAGAATGGATTTCTTGTGGTGACTTTACCCTGACTGAATTTGTTGCTCCTATTCCTATGGATAGAACTTTTTTACCATTTCTAGAACGTTGATTTACCAAAACTGTACTTGCTGTACAGTTTTGGTTTTAGGTTTGTCAACTTTTTACTATTGACTTAAAATCTATTTTGTGGTAATACAAAAACTAGATATCTGAAAAATTCTGAATATTCTACTCTTGCTTATCTGTACTTTTATTTTTTCTGATTGGTTTGGGGGTAGGAGTAGAATTTTTTCGAGAATTGAAGCTTTGGGGACGATAATTTCGAGAAAAGTTCCCTTTTCTCTGATTAAATCTTTTGTTACCTCTTGGTTGAGGTTTCCGTTGATTAATAAATAGAGCGCCTATATCATTAGCATATTGAATGACAAGGGATGTTTCTTGTCGCTGAATATGTAAATCCCAGAAACGATTTATTGGGCGATCGCCTAAAGACCCTTTCAGTTTAAGTTTAAAAAACTTGGGAGTTTCTTCATCTTTGCGGGGAGACTGTCTAACTTTAAGAATTACATATTCTTCATCTTGAGATTGATAGATTACTTCCCCTCTGATGGAAAAATAACCGTCATGTGACGCTCCGATGTCTGAACTTTCAGTAAGTGCTTCCAATACATTTAATTGATTGGTAATCCCTCCTGGGATATTTTCATTACCATCTTTTATCGTGTGGTTTTTGCTGTCGCTGACATCAAGAGCATTTTCCCGTTCTGTACTTTCATTATGCAATACCTGTTCGGATTCATCCTGGGCCGAACTTGCCTTATTCTCTTGTTCTGTTAGTGTTTCCTTACTCTCACTATTTTCAGGAGTAGAGGTTAAAGTCACAGAATCTGATTCTTCGACGGTTGATATTGAGAGGTTGTCAGGTACTTCTGACCTTTTGAGTGTTTCGGGTTCCCACACCCCCATAATTTGGAGATGGAGGTCATCATTTTGTTGTCTGGTACGAGGATAAACTACCCACAGATGCTCTGTTTCCAGGTCTAAATGATTTTTTAACAAACTCATAACTCGACCAAGTAAGACTGCATCTATTTCTGATCCATCTGGGGTCTGTAAGTTACCTCGTGTAAATTGTTCTGTCGAAGGTTGATAGCGACCTCGAACTAAACCTATAGCTCGGTATTGTTTTGGTTCACTAGGGGGAGCAATTGGATGTTGTCGCACAATTGTACTATCCTGATCAGGAGCATCAGTTTTTTTGTTCTTTAAGTTATTAGATTCTGGAGAATTTAATGGTTGAGTATCTCTTGTAGCTAACTTATCATCAGCTTGTTCGAGTTCTAGGGCCATATTCTCATCTGGAAATTCGTTTATTTGATTCACTGGGCCTTCCGAAATCGGGTGATTATTTGGCCTGGCAATACTTGGCGTTACATCTGATTGAGCAATAGTTTGCTCACTCAGTTTAGCCTGGTGAGAAACTGGATATTTATTAGTATCAAAAGAGTGATTAGCAGAAGAATTCATAAAAAACTCCTAGCGGCGGAGACACATCCCCTATTGGTGGGGCTATAGAAAAATACAGCAAATGTGTATTGAGATTTCAGGTCTTAGGTTAAGAAAACGTTATTTAGATGCCCAGATATATTAAAATAGCATAATTTCTTTAACCGAATCTGCTAGTGCAAATGTCGTAAGAGTGTAACTAAATTAATTCTGGATTGTTACTTTTCCCACCTACTTCAAACTCAATTGGTTAAATTAGGATGATTGACCTTGTTATTGTACTTAATCCCATTGACTTGTGGATCAATCCGTAAACTTTTGGTAAGTGGTCAGAAAGATCGTATAGCTAGCCATTATAGTCAAGATAGTCATATATTCTTGTGGACGACTAAAAGGCCGTAGATTATTCTATGGCTAATACTGAAAACATACCCAGATAAATATTAAAAAGCGTTTGAAAGTTTGCTACAATCATCAACAGCTATAACTAATCTAGATAAAAATTTATTTAACTTTTAACAAAGTTGTTGAAAAATTCATTAACCTAAAAAAAATGTCTTGAAAATAATCAACAAATAGAGTGGGAAAGTTTTCCAGATTTATTTCTTGATCAACTTATTAGTAGGTGGAATTGCCACCGATTTTAATCCTGCGGAGAGAATACAAGTTATAGACTGCGGTCAGTGGTTCTCGTCAAAGCAGGAAAATTGCTCTTCAAGACTCAAATTTAATTTGGGTGGTTTTGGGTAAGTTTGCGTAATTTCAGTAGAACGGATTTGATTCGATGGTAGATAAACGTCGGGGTTTTTTGATGGCAGTAATGGTGTTAGTCATTATTGCTTTTTTGGGATTTTCTTTATCCCCTTTGTTGGGTGGACTATTAGAGGCCAATCAAAATAATAGTCAACCGACCCCAGAGTCTAGTCAAAGTCCTGTTGTAGATCAGGAAGCTGATTTAAAAGCGCAGGCTAGGGGTTATGAGTTGGTTTTACAAAGAGAACCGGATAATCAAACTGCACTTCGGGGATTTTTACAGGTACAGTTAGAATTAATCCAGTTAGGAAAGGGCAATATTGAGGATGTTATTGCTCCACTAGAAAAGTTGTCTGAACTTAATCCTGGTAATACAGATTATAGTGTTCTACTGGCTCAAGCTAAAGCTTATACTGGCGATCGCGAAGGTGCTGCCAAAATATATCGTTTGCTTTTGGTGTCAAATCCTGGAGATTTGAAGGCTTTGCAAGGTTTGGTTAATTTACTTTTGCAGCAAGAACGTCCTGAAGCTGCTATTGGTTTATTACAAGATACCCTCAAAGCAGCCCCTCAAGCTAATCAAATACAGGCAGGCAGTATTGATGTGGTTTCTGTACAGTTAATTTTGGGACAGGTTTATGCCGATCAAAAACGCTATGATGAGGCGATCGCCGTGTATGATGAGGCAATTAAGGGCAATGCTGAAGATTTTCGGCCTGTTTTTGCTAAGGCGATTATTTTAAAAGAGCAAGGTAAAACTGAGCTTGCTCAAGAGCTATTTACAAAAGCGATTGAAATAGCTCCAGCAGGGTTTAAGGATCAAATTAAGCGCGAAGCATCTATTTCTTCTGATACTCCTGATACTTCTAATAGTCCTGAATCAGAGGAAAAAGTATCTCCGGAGGCCAACTCTACACCAATAGAGTAGATAGATTTTTTCGGCGTTGCTGAATACCGGGATGATTTCGGCTGACACGGGGACACGGGGACACGGGGACACGGGGACAGGGATACACACCAGACACGAGGATTATGGTTTCTGCTCGGGCGACAAAATCATCCCGCAATTATGCAATGCCATTTTTTCAATTGTCAAAACTCATGTTGGAAAAGAGTTAATTGAATATTGAATATATTGAATATATTTGGCTCTGAAAAAAAACTTCAGAGTCTTTTTTTTCTGGCTAAACCTCCGATACTAATTAATCCCAATCCAAACAATATCCCAGGTTCTATTAGTGGTTTTGGAGTTTGTTGTGCCTGGTTATTTTGCCAATTTTGCATCTTAGCACTAAACAATTTAGTTTGACTTTGGAAGTCAATAAACGCTAGTTCAAGGTTATGATTTTTGGTAACTTCACTGTTCAATTTTGCCATTGAGATTAGTCGCTCATTGTCTATTTGTTGGGAGTTTATTAAATCATTAATTAGGGTTGTTTGTTCTATTTTTAGACTAGTTTTAGTTGTTGAAAGTTTAACAAAATTCGCTCCTGAAATTGTTGATGGAGAATTGTCGCTTGTGGCAGTTGCCTCAGCTAAATTTATATTGATAAGATTGATGATGCTGTAACTCAGAATGCTTCCTAACACAGCAAAAACTAATTTATGAAAACACTTATTCATGTCAGTAAAATCTCCCCTTTTGATCAACATTTTTGAGGCAAGATATCTATTCTCTTTTGTTTAAATTTTGTCAGAACATATTTATTAAAGTTTTGGCTCTCAGCAGTAATTTTACTTACATATTAGAATTATAGAGAAGTTTTCCAGAATGTATGTTGATGAGATTGCTGAAGAGTAATGATATTGATCATTGACAATGATAATTTTTTATGTGTATTCAATGTTGATTGAGGAGATAACTTTCAGTTGACTTTAAGTAAATCTACTTAAGCATATTTATTGAGAGATTAATTTTTACCTCAGTGCTGATAATGTAAGAAGCAAATATGACAACTAACATAGCTATATTCAGCATAAATCTATTGAATTATGATGTAGCTATGTTGTTAAAAATATTATTTAAACATACTAATTAGGTTTGATACCTAGATGGTTTTACCCTTTGAGGTTATTGCCTATAGGTCATTCTAACAGAAATTAATTAAGTTTTTCCATAATTTTCCATAAATAAAATAGAAAGGTTTTTGGGTAATATTTATAGTTACAGCAAATTCCGTACTAATGAGGTCTAATTAAAAAGATGGGAAATATTTTTGTATTGCATTCACGCATCTAAAATGGTGCGTTACGATGGACTCCTAAATCTTTTTCACACTCTGACTTGAAGCCGTCTAACGCACCCTACTGGAGAGTTTCATCTTACAGCAGTTTTCCTGCAGGGTAGACCACAGTAGGGACGTTGCATCCAAAGTCCCTACAGGGTTTTGTTTATGGCGATGTGGTTCATCAAGAGCGAAAAGCGCTGTAAATATTGCAATAGATTTCTCCAGAAAAGAGATATCAGGGAGCAGGGAGTATAGAGAAACAATAGATTTTATTTTTTATTATTAGAGATGTCTAATAACCGAAAGTGCTGTCTTAACTATTACCCAACTCCTGGGACTTTGCTTTTGCTGCCATTACAGCTTCAATTACACCTGAACGAAACCCTGCATTTTCTAATTTTGCAATGCCTGCGATCGTAGTTCCTCCTGGACTTGTGACGCGATCTTTCAACTCTGCGGGGTGCATTTGTGATTCTTGCAACAACAATGCTGTACCTAATACTGTTTGCAATGCTAACTGATATGCGATCGCTCTTGGTAAACCTGCACAAACGCCTCCATCTGTCAAGGCTTCAATTAAAACTGCTACATAACCAGGTCCAGAACCAGATAAACCAGTAACTGCATCCATTGAACTTTCAGGTACTTCCACTACCTTACCCACTGACTGCAAGATATTTCTCGCCAACTCCAAGTTTTGAGGTTGAATATACTTACCCGGTGCGATCGCGCTCATTCCTGCCCCCACCGTTGCGGGAGTATTAGGCATTACTCTTACCACAGGTCTTCTAGGAAATGTGACTTCTAATTTTTTTAAAGGCACACCTGCCATAATTGAAATCACTAATGAGACTGTGGTTGTTTCTCCAGCAACTTGCCAGTCTGCAAATTCTAAAGCTACTTGATCAAATACTTGAGGTTTGATCGCCAGCAACAATACTTCTGTTGTATTTGTCACCACCAGACGATTATCTGTAGTAACCTCTACTCCATATTTTTGTGCTAAAAAATCCCGCCTTTGTTGCTGCGGGTCACTCACCAAAATTTCCGAGGGTTGATAAACTTTTTGTGCGACTAAGCGTGATAACAAAGCTTCTCCCATCACCCCGCCGCCAATTAAACCAAACTTAACAGAAGTCATTTTTTAAGTCAAATATAAAAATCAGGAATTGGGGTAGGGTTGTTTTCATATAGAACTCAAAATCTAAAATAGAATCGAAAAAATTAGATGTTAATTTTAGATTTTATCCCATACCCCATCTTCCTTATTGCATCATCTGAATTTGCTCAGGTTGCCAAACCGGTGTACCTGTACCCACACGAGGACGTGATTGAGTATTTGGCATTTCGTTGACTACACCTGCTTGAGTTCTAACTTGCACACAACTTGGTGTAAACAGAAAAATACTCTCACCGATGCGTTCTTGATGACCATCAAGAGCATAAGTACCACCTGCTACAAAGTCCACTGCGCGTTGGGCTTGGTCTGGGTCCATAATGGTCAAATTTAAAACCACAGACTTACGTTCTCGCAAGGCACGAATTGCTTGAGGCATTTCTTCAAAAGTTCGTGGTTCCATAACCACAACTTCTGACATTCCATTTAAAGCCCCAGGCATTCCAATAACATTATTCATAACTGATCCCATTCCCGATTCTGGTTTAACAACTCCAGTAGTACCAGCAGTAGTAGTCGTACCTGTCGCAGTAGTGGGCCGATTTCGGAATCGGCGGTTATTGCGACTTTCCTCCTCGGCGACTACATCAGCAGAAGGTTGCTGTTGTGGTGGATAAACACTCTGGTATTGTTCTCCGTCCACTTCGTCATATTCATATTCGTACTCAACTGGTTCATTGAGTCCCACAAAATCTCGTAGTTTGGAAAAAATACTATTCACTGTTAAATTGCTCCTTCACTACTCTCAAACCCGGACTATAGTCCCAAGGTAGCTTAGTCGTGGGTAATTTACTACTATTTTTGACTTTTTATGTTGTATTTGATAGCATATCAGCTCCTGTAGTTCTCCTCTCACCAAATATAATTCTACCTAGCCTAATCATAGTAGAACCAGCATTTATTGCTAGATTATAATCTTCTGACATTCCCATCGAAAGTTCACGGATGTTGATCCTAGAGAAATTTTTTTGGCTAATTTCTGCTGCTAATTCGTGGGTTTTCTCAAATAAAGATTGAGTTTGTAGATGGTCTAATCCTTGGGGGGGAATTGTCATTAGGCCCTGAATTTTCAGATTTTGACATCTATTTAACTCTGGCAAGTCAGCAAGTAACTGTGGTATTATCCATCCATATTTGTTAGGGTCGGGCAAAATTTTAACTTGCAAACAAATATTCGGAGTACAAGATAGCTCTTTTGCTAAACGGTCTAGACGTTGGGCCAATCTTAAACTGTCTACAGAATGAATCCATTGAAATTGCTCTAAGGCTTTTACCGCTTTATTACTTTGCAAGTGGCCAATTAGATGCCAGGTAATTTGAGGTAAATCTTTCAACTGGGCTTGTTTTTCTTCTGCTTCTTGAACGCGATTTTCCCCAAAATCTCGTATCCCGGCAGCATAAGCTGCACGCATAGCTTCAACTGATACCTGTTTGGTTACGGCAATTAACCGCACTGACTCAGGTAAATTAGAGCGAATATGGGTAATGCGTTCAGCAATGGATTCAACCATGTCTATATTTAGACTTTAGATTTTATATTTTTCCTATTATTGAGGGAATTGGCTAGAATCTAACCAGGGATTTCAGAAAACAAAGAAAGGGTAATTATTGAAAAGTATTTTTGTGAACTTGTTGGAGTTTTTGATACTCCTGAGCTTGACCATTACGACGTAGTTGGCGCAGACGTATTTCCACCATTAAACGTGCGTCGGAACGACCTACGGGTTCAAATTTTATACCACCAATTCCATTGATTACTAAAAAAAATAATCGTTGGGCATAAAGGGTGGTGAATAATTCCTGGTTATCCTCAACCAAGCACACCCTGTATAAAAGGCCAAAATTAGGATGGTTCATGTAAGTTTCGTTGGTCATTGAGGCTTAAAATCAGCAGAGTATATAGAGTAATTACAGGAGTTTTAAATAGTTTAGTGGCCTTTGAATATTCTTGGCCCCTATGTATTTAGATTTTAGATTTTAACAGATAATTTTAGAGTTTTGTATTTTCTGTGAATTTAGATTAGATGCTGAAAAAAATGAATATATCCATAAAAATAAATTTTTTGCAAAAGTTTATGATTCTAGATTTGATAGGGTTCTGAATTTGCAATTTTCATCTGACGAATATAAGCAACATTAGTCAGCAAATAATTATCTCAGAGTCCTTTTTGAACATATTGTACTTATTGGAAGTAACAATAACAGATAATTACTTGTCTATATATAACTATAATTTTGTCTTAACCTTGTCCTCCCCAAATTAACCTAATTGACCAGAATAACATTAAAATAACCAAAACGAACCAGTCTAATGTTTTTAAATGTAGAGCGTGCCATTCTACTTTGTGTTGGTCAGGAGTTGTAAAACCGCGCACTTTCATTGCAGAAGCAATTTGATCTGCCCGCAATAGCAAATTTTCTAACAGTCTTTCTGCTACTATTAACCAAATTTGAGAAGCTTGTCGCAAGCCTAATTTTTTCCAGTTTATGGCTCTAGTTCGGATGGAACGAACTAAATTTTGTATTTCTTCTAGAACTAGGGGAATAAATCTTAAAGATAGTGTTAAGGTCAAACTAATTTCAGTTACTGGTAAATTAATTTTTTTCAGAGGTTGCATTAGGTCTTCTATTCCGGCAGTAATTTCTTCCGAGGCTGTGGTTAAAAGATAGAGGTTAGTGCTATAAATTACTGTGAATAATAATGTACTAATACGAATGCCTAAGTCTATAGAACGACGAGTTATAGTTATTGGTCCTTGTTTGAAAATGAGATAACTATAAGAGGTAGGTTGAGGTAAATTTGTCTGTTTAGGAATTTCTGGAGATGGCGGTTGTGGATTATTTGTTTGCAACAATCCAAACAAGTTTTTCCATGTTTTGGTTACTGGTGCTGGTGGTAAAGTAGCTGGTTGTTGAGCAAAAGCTAATTCATCTTTTGGTAGACGAGATTGATAATTAATTTGGATTCCATCTGGGGCAATTGCGGCACTAATAAAAAATACTAACATACAAAACATTAGTAACCAACCCATTTGTTGTTTCCAAACTCTTAAGGGAATTGAGGCAGTAAATGTTAAAATGATTAACATTACTACTAATATTAATCGCCAGATAGAACTTCCTAAAACAGGAGTGACAAGAAAGCTCATTAACCAAAATAATTTTACCCTGGGGTCGAGTTTATGTAGCCATGTTATAGGTTTTTCTAGGTACAATCCTATAGGGAGCGATCGCAATAAATCCATTTTTTTTTAAGCCAAAATTTCCAAGTATAAAGTTAATATTCGGATGGCGAATGTAATCAAACAAGACTATGCCCACTTTACTTACAGCAGTTTCCGAGTTACTGAGATACAAAGTTTTATCACTTTAGTAAATCAGGGCTATTTCATTCTCAACTTTTCCATTTTATATATTTACGAGAATACCTTATTGCCAGCTTTAGACAACGCATCTTTAGCTATCTGTAAAGCCAGTAAATTCATTGCCACAATCTAGAATGAAATGACCCTGTTAGTAAATAGGGAATAGCTATTAGTCTTCAACTGTACCTCACCATCGTCAAAATTGCTGTAATTATTAATATCTAATTCTATTTAATTAACCACAACAAAATTTTCGGAATAAACAGAAAATATTTATCTCTCATTTTTGATGATTTATAAACATTCAAAAATAAACAATTCGGAATTAATTTCCCTAAACACGAGTAGCTCTATTGACAGTATTTTGTTCTACTTCACGGGCTTTTTTGCCACGCCAGAGTAATCTAATTGGCGTACCCTTAAATCCTAAATGTTGACGAAACTGACTTTGTATATAGCGACGGTAATTATCAGGAAAACGTTTGGGATCATTAACAAATAATGCAATTGTTGGTGGTTTACTCGTAACTTGAGTTCCATAATAAATTTTTCCTTGCCTACCTTGACGATTGGTTGGGGGAGAATTCCAACTAATAGCTTCTTCCAGAACTTCATTAATTACAGAAGTTGTCACACGACGCTCATATTCATTGGCAGCATTATCAATCAAATCTATAATTTTCTCTACTCTTTTACCTGTTAATGCACTAACAAAAATCATTTCTGCCCAGTCAACAAAATATAGTCGTGATCTTACTTCTTGTTCATAAGTATAAATAGTATAAGAATCCTTTTCTACGGCATCCCATTTATTCACAACTATTACACAAGCTCTTCCATCTTCAATAATTCTATTAGCTAGTTTTTGGTCTTGTTCTGTTACTCCATCTATAGCATCAATTACAAATAGAACTACTTCCGCACGACGAATAGCTTTGAAAGCGCGATTAATACCAAAAAATTCAGCACCATATTCGACATTTTTCTTCTTTCTAATTCCTGCCGTATCAATCAAACGGTAAGTTTTTCCATTCCTCTCTACTACCGTGTCAATAGCATCTCTTGTTGTACCAGAAATAGGGCTAACAATTGCCCGATTTTGTCCAATAAATGCGTTTAATAAACTAGATTTACCAACATTAGGACGACCTACAATTGCAACTTTAATCTCATTTATTTCTGGAATTTCTTCGATAGGTGGTAAGCGGGTAATTAAGTCATCCAATAATTCGCCAGTGCCATTGCCATGAATACCAGAAATGGGATAAGGTTCTCCTAGTCCTAATTCCCAAAACATGGCAGCTTGACTCAAACCTTCTGTCAGAGATTCGCATTTATTAACAGCTAGGAAGGTAGGAACTGATTGTTGACGCAGCCATTGGGCGATCGCTTCATCTCCTCCAGTTATTCCCTGTTGTCCATCAACAACAAAAATGGCTACGCTTGCTTCGGCGAGAGCTGCCATAGCTTGTTCCCGAATCAGGGGCAAAAATTCTGTCTCGTCATCAAATATTAAACCTCCTGTGTCCACAATTTGAAATTCTCTGTCTTGCCAATAGGCGTTACGGTAGGTCCGATCGCGAGTAATTCCTGGTTGGTCGTGGACAATAGCATCTTTCGTTTCGGCCAGGCGGTTCACAATCGTGGATTTTCCCACATTGGGCCTGCCAATAATAGCAACAATAGGTAATGCCATGGTTAATTTTAATTTTAACTAAATAAAAAATATTCAACTCTTAATTATAGCAATAATTTTGTGATTTTCAATAATTAAAAACTAGGCTGCAAAAATCAAAAATATCTATCTATCAATATCTATCTATAAATAAATTGATAGATGCACTTGTCTACTAAATTTTTGAGGGAAATAGTTGACTACAATAAGTCAGTAATATGAATGTGAAAATGTATTGTGAAACTGCCTGAAATTTGTTAGCTATTTGTCACGAAATTTGACAACTATTGAGACGAGATAAAAGTAATTCCCAACCTACACGCGCAAACCGTGCTTGCCAATACATCCCGAAAGTAGTAGGCACTAACCAGCTCACGGGGAGATGTCCAACAGGCGCACTGATGTCAAAGATTAAATTTTCATAGTTTAACCAGCGATCGCCTTTTTTCCATCCCACTTGTTCTGCTAGTTGGGAGTAATTTTGTTCAACTTTTTTGTAAATACGGTTGATAACGCTGAAGCCGAAACGCCCCTGACTATATTGTATCCAGAGTTGATTAATATTTATTAAATCCTGACAAGGAAATTGTTCAATATCTGTTTGGGTCAACAATAGATTATCTCTTTTGTCAGCACCAGCGATCGTTAACATTACCCATCTGGTTTCCACATCTGCTTCTTGCCAATTTTTTGCTGCCAATAAACTTTGCAGTTGACTTAACTTCTTAGTCATGGTAAATTTTGCAATTATCTGCATAACTAACCTATCATGGAAAGGGTAATTTCAGCACTAGGTTTAATAGTTTTTGTCGGGTTAGCTTATGTTTTCTCTGGCAATAGGAGAGCAGTGCAATGGCGACCTGTTTTCTGGGGAATTGGTTTACAACTATTATTTGCACTCCTAATTTTAAAGACAAAAACAGGTTTAGTCGTGTTTAAATTTATCGGAAATATAGTTAGTCAGTTGCTGAACTTTTCCGATGCAGGAGCTAAATTTGTATTTGGTGATAACTTTGCCGAACATTTCTTTGCTTTCAAGGTACTTCCTACTATTATCTTTTTCTCTTCTTTTATTACTATTTTGTATCACTACAATATTCTACAAAAAGTAGTAAAAGTAGTAGCCTGGATAATGATGAAAACTATGAAAACTTCCGGTGCAGAATCCCTCGCTTGTTCGGCTAATATTTTTGTGGGTCAAACAGAGGCACCTTTGATAATTAAGCCTTATGTCGCAACTATGACAAATTCTGAACTGCACGCAGTAATGACAGGAGGTTTTGCCACAGTTGCGGGTGGAGTATTGGCAGCTTATATTTCCTTTGGAGTGCCTGCGGAACATTTGATTGCAGCATCAGTGATGTCAGCTCCCGCAGCATTGGCAATTTCTAAACTCTTGTTCCCAGAAACTGAAGAGTCGCCCACTGCGGGAAGAGTAAGAGTGGAAGTGCAGCGCCTACATAGTAATGTTATTGATGCAGCAGCAACAGGAGCGCAAGAGGGAGCAAAATTAGCAATCAATGTAGCAGCAATGTTGATTGGTTTCTTAGGTTTGTTAGCAATGGTGAATGCAGTATTAGGATGGATAGGTGCTGGTGTAGGGTTGCCTCAGTTGTCGTTGGAGTGGATTTTCTCCTTATTATTTGCCCCTGTAGCTTGGTTGATGGGAGTACCTTGGGAAGATTGTGGTCAAGTGGCAGTGTTGTTGGGTAAGAAAACAATTTTGAATGAATTCATTGCATATTTAGATTTGAAAACACTGATAGAAAATGCCCAGAATGGGGAAACAGTAAAAGTAATTTCTGAGCGAACGCAAATTATTGCTACTTATGCTTTGTGTGGATTTTCTAATATTGGCTCCATTGCAGTGCAAATTGGTGGCATAGGTGGTATTGCACCCTCACGACAGCGAGATTTAGCAAGGTTGGGCGTTCGGGCAATGATTGGTGGGTCTATTGCTTGTTTTATGACTGCTTGTATTGCAGGTATATTGTTGTAGTTGTAATAGTATATAGACATCTCCGATCATCAACCTGAAATCCTTGTTCTAGCATTACGCAAATACGTTAGGACATATAATAATCAGGAATCAGATGTGAGAATTGAGGTGTTGCTTACAAGGGTTTTCATTTCAGTAGACCACAGTAGGGAAGTTCCATGGAACTTCCCTACAAGGTTTTGGTTGTGACGATGTGGTTTATCAATCAGCAAAAGCGCTGTAAAAGTGTAGAATCTAGTAGTTATCATATTCATTTTTATACATTTTTTGCTTCTTCTCTGTTCCCTGTTCCCTGTTACCTTACAACCAAAATTTATTGCCCTAACTAAAAGACGTAGTGGACGGACACGCCTAAAACTGTGCAATAGATTTTTATTTCTAGGTATAGTGATCTTCCCCCTCTTCCCCCTCCTCCCACACCTCCTTTTAACCCACCATTTTAGCTGTGTCAGTCCAGTAGTAGACCGACACGCCTAAAAATGTAGGTTGGGTTGTAGCTTGCTTCTGCGTAGCAGTACGACAGTGAAACCCAACAAAAGCTTGCTCATGTTGGGTTTCGTTCCTCAACCCAACCTACGCCTAATGCACTATTTTAGCTG